>JBAGRR010000001.1:4937352-5289704 GCA_036924835.1 Nitrobacteraceae bacterium AZCC 1564 | reverse complement strand
GCGTTCATCAGCGGATCTTGCGGATTGAGAATATTGAAATCGCCAAGAAGAATGTACGTCTCGCCATCCTTCTTCTGCCGTTTGGTGAAGAACTCCGCGATATCGGCAATCTCGCGCTTACGCGGCGCGGTATCCTTGGCATCGCCGTAATAGATGTGCACCGTGCAGATGTTGAACTTGAACCAGCCGGCCTGAAACGCCACGAGATAAGGCGTGCGGTTGAACTGGGTGGCCTGCTTGCCCTTCGTCGACGGCAGCACGATTTCACCGGCGATGTGACGAAACCTGATCTTGCGGGTATCGAACACAAAGGCGAGCCGCTCGTGATTGCCGCTCTGGTCCGTCACCATGTAATCCCAATGCGGGCCGAGCAGCCGCATCACCGTTTGAAATTCAGTCATGTCCTCGTTGACCTCCTGAACCGCGACAAGGTCGAACGCCGAAATAATTTCCGCAATGTATAGCAAGGACTCCGGCAAACGCGGCGACGGGTTCAGCGTATGCCCGCCGAAATCGCGGATATTCCAACTCGCCAGATGAAACGACTCCAGCTTGTTGTTCGGCGTGACAGTCTTTATCAGCCCTGCCCTCAGCTTCAAAAGCCGATCGATGGCGCGGTTGCGCGTGGCTGAATCGTCCCAAGTACGCAGTCCGGAATATTGAACCATGGTGCCCCCTTGAGCCGCACCCTCGCCCCCTCGGAAGCGTGGTGCGTCGCTTTGCTGAAATGAATCGTCAGAACGCAGAACGAGACTTGAAGCTTGTTGGATGGCCGCTGCCTGCAAGGCAAACTCTTGGCTGGCAGGACGTCAGAATAGGATTTTATGAAACAATCGCGATAGTCTTATGAAAGTGCCGAGCGGTACACGCCTTCACCATATCAAATGGAGAGCGCCATGGACATGCAACGGACCGCGATTGCCGAGAGATGCCTGAATTGCGCCTATGATGGGAGCATGACCTTTCCCGACATCGTCGGCACCCTGATCAACGCCGGCTTCGAGGGCTACACGGTCGACTTTCGCCGCAACACCACCACCTACTATCTGCCGGATGGCGACAGCATCATGCTGGACAATCGCCCCTTAACAGAGCCGGTGGCTGCACAGTTCGACCAACCTGGCATCGCCGCGCAGATCAAATGGGCACAGGCCAATCCGCCCGATTATTCCTACGTGGGGTTCTGCAAGAACGTGAAAGCGCTCGGCTGCGCGGGCTACATCGTCTCCTTCTCCGGCCGCCGCGTGCTCTACTTCGGCCGCACAGCGGAGATTCACGTGGAGCATTTTCCGCGGTGAGGCATGCGAAGTGCGCCGGGATTTCGATTTTCCCGACGCACATGTTTCTATCTCACCACCGCATGGCGCTTTCGCCCCACGGATAGCCTTGCAGGCAATGCAGTCGCTGCAATCCTGGCGTCAACGCCTACGATGACCTCGCTGTTCAGGCGCACGCCGCGCCCCTCGATCATCCGTCTTGCATCACCTTTCGACGAAACAAAGCCGGCTCGGACGAGCAGATCGACAAGCCTAGCGCCTTCAGCAAGTTCATCGCGCAAGAGTTCGACCGTCGGCAAGCCATCCGCCGCCTCACCACTCGTAAATGCCTGGCGAGCCGTCACTTCCGCTTGTCTTGCGGATTCCGTGCCGTGCGTGAGCGCAGTGACCTCGGACGCAAGCCGCTCCTTAGCGGCGTTGAGCGCGGCGCCTTCGGCGCGGGCCAGCTCTTCAATCTCTTCCACGGGAATATCCGTGAACAGTTTGAGGAACCGGCCGACATCGGCATCTTCGACGTTGCGCCAGAACTGCCAGTAGTCGTAAGGCGACAAGCGATCTTCATTCAGCCAGACGGCGCCCGCGGCAGTCTTTCCCATTTTGCTCCCTGAAGCCGTCGTCAAAAGCGGAACGGTCAGGCCGAAGACGTCCCTGCCCTCGATGCGGCGAACGAGATCGATGCCGTTGACGATGTTGCCCCACTGGTCGGCCCCGCCCATCTGCAGGCGACAGTCAACGCGGCGGGAAAGCTCCAGGAAGTCGAAGGCCTGCAGCAGCATGTAGTTAAATTCCAGGAAGCTCAGATTCTCCTGCCGCTCCAACCGCGATTTGACGCTGTCAAACGTCAGCATGCGGTTCACCGAGAAATGCTTTCCGATCTCGCGCAGCATGTCGATCCAGCGAAGCTCGTTCAGCCAATCAGCGTTATTGACCATGATCGCCTCGGTCGGTCCGTCGCCGAAAGACAGAAAACGGCCGAACACTTTCCTGATGCCTGCGATGTTCGCCTCGATCTGCGCGTCCGTCAGCATTGGCCGGGAATCCGAACGAAAGCTTGGATCACCGATGCGCGTGGTGCCGCCACCGATGAGCACGATCGGCTTGTGGCCTGCTTGCTGAAGGCGACGAAGTGTCATGATGGGAAGAAGATGGCCAACATGAAGGCTGTCGGCGGTCGCATCAAAGCCGACGTAAGCCGGCACCACGCCGGCTTCGAAGGCTGCATCAAGGCCTTCGAGATTGGTGGCCTGGTTGACGCAGCCGCGCGCAATCAACGTTTTCAAAGCCACTGAGCGCGGCTCGAAACGATCAACGTGAAGATCAATGTGCATAAGACTCTCCTATGAGTCGTCAGGAGAGTTTCCAAAAACAAGAAAGCCGCCCGACGGCGGCTTGTTTCAAGGCATGATCGAAACGCGCCGCTCCTTATGGGAACGCCGCATAATAAACAACAGTGGTGAGCGCGATCTTGATCATGAGCGCGCGTATAGCTTAGCGGTGCTGCACAGGCAAGACACGCAAGATCACACGCATGCGAGCAGCGATACCGAAAGAGACATGCGAGTGATTGCGAAGACGATGCGATACGCGTGGCCTCATATCAACGTCGCATCGAGCTCCGCCCGCCAATGCGCGAGGCGCTCTTTGAGAAGCGCGTCGCGGCTGTAAGCGAGATCGTCTTCCTCCAATCGCTCGATCACGTCGAACACGAAGTGATCGGCACCGTGATCGTCCCAGGCTTTTTGCAGCGCGCGGTTGAGATTGCCTGCGACGCGCAGCGTGAACCAGACGCGGTTTTTCACCGTGTCGAGGTTGGGGCTTTGCCCGACCCACACCTCGCCCGTCGCTGTGCAGCGGACGGTGTAGATTCCGGCCGCGCTCTTGCGCTCCTTATAGGCCGCGATCGCCGCCTTTCTTGCTTCACCCTTCATGAGCCGCCTCACCTGAAATTCCGGGACGCACCCTCTTGCGCCTGTCCTGGCACAATATTATCCGGGTATTATTGACGCAATGATTTTTATCGGGGTATAAATCTCCGGATCGAAATCCTTCGCGGTACCATTATAATGAGTGAAGCTCTCTCCCGGCCGTGCACCGCCTTTGAAGGCAGCCGACTGCTGCTGTCCGGCCCTCTTGTCGAGGTGGCCCTCGCCGTCAAAGCCGCCATGACGTGGGAGGCGGCGGACCTGATCCTCACCTTTGACGACGCCACCGGTCGCGTGATCGACCTCGATCTGCGCGGCTCGAAAGCGGAGATCATCGCGCGGCTGTCGCAGTCGGAGCCCACACGCGCCGCGCCATCACCTCAAATCGATGCGGCAGAAGACGCAGACACGCCGAAGAAAGCACGCGGGCGCGGCCGGCCCAAGCTCGGCGTCATCGGGCGCGAGGTGACGCTGTTGCCGCGGCAATGGGAATGGCTTGCGGCGCAGCCGGGCGGCGCATCGGTCGCGCTGCGCAAACTCGTGGATGACGCAAGGCGCAACAGCGGAGCTGCGCAGAAAGCCCGCGCCGCGCAGGAGCGCGCCTATCACTTCATGCTGGCGATGGCGGGCAATCTTCCCCACTACGAGGAAGCGATCCGCGCGTTGTTCGCGAATGATCGCCCGCGATTCGAACAGCAGATGGCCGATTGGCCAAGCGACATCGCCGCGCACGCCATGCGCCTCGCCTATGATGAAGTGAGCCATGATGACTGAACGCCTCACTTACCTGCAGCCGACGGAAGCCGCCGGCCGCGCGCTCTTCAGGCGCGCGATCGAAGGCCAAGTCGTGATGCTCAACCTACTGCGCTTTCGTGATGTTGCGGATTATTCGGCGCATCCTCACCTGAAACCGGAGAGGCCGCTCAGCGGGGCTGAGGCTTTTGACCGCTACATCGCGCACACGCTGCCTTACTTAAAGGAAAGCGGCGGCGAGCTGATATTCATGGGCGACGGCGGTTCGTTTCTCATCGGCCCGGAGAGTGAGCGCTGGGACCGCATCATGCTGGTGCGGCAAAGCAGCGTATCCTCCTTCATAGCCTTTGCGGCAAACGCGGCTTATCTCTCGGGCCTTGGCCATCGCGAAGCTGCGATTGAGGATTCCCGGCTGCTGCCGCTTGTTCAAACGCCGCTGAATTCGAGCACGAGCTAAGACGTTCCCTCACCTACAGTTCGATTTCCATTCCATCAAACGCGGTGGTCTCAGGGATATCGCCCGCGATCCTCAGCATCTCCTCGGACATGTGGGTGAGCACAACCTGCTTTGCGGAGATGCGCGGCATCTTCGCACGCAGAGTCTGCAGATCGAGGTGATAGCGATGGCGCGGGTTCACCCAGAAGCATTCGCACACGAACAGGTCCGCGTCGCGGCCGACATCCACGAGCGCGTCCGTCCACTCGGTATCGCCGGTATAGCCGATGACGCGGCCATCGCATGTCACGCGCAGCGACAGCGTGGGCGTGCCGCTCGGATGCACGGCCTCGAACGCGGTGACCGAAAGCCCGTCATCGAGCCTCGTCGCGATACCCGCTTCCAGTTCGACGATCCTCACCGGAAACTTGGTGCCGTGGGCGACCGCGCCGGGAAACGCCGCCTCCAGCGAGTCATCAATGCGTTTGGCGATGCCGACCGGACCCACGATCGTGAGCAAGCGCTCGCGCTGATACACGAGGCGCAGCCCGCGGAGCAGAAACGCCAGCCCGCCGAAATGATCGCCATGGCCGTGCGAGATGATGACGGTGTCGATCGAATTCGGATCGACGCCGAAGTGTCCCATCGCCACGAGGCTCGACGCGCCGCAGTCGATCAGCAGACCGCCTGTCTCCCGTGCGATGTAAAAGCAGGTGTTGAAACGCCCACCACTGCCGAATGCATCGCCACTGCCGAGAAACTTGAACTTCATGCGAACTGATCCCTTCGAGTCTTTGTTCTTGGCGAAGAACGGCGAGATATGTGAACATGCTCCCATGTTAAGAGAAAATCGCCGTGATTGGAACGAGATCGCGTTTCTTATCTTCGCGTCGATTTGTCATGTCCGCATCAGGCGCGGCTTGGCCATGAACGGACGAACGCCGAGATGATCACGCAATTGCGCGACAGCTTTCACGAAGAGCCGGGGCTTCGCTGAGGACTAACATGGAAAGAATATTGGGAGGCTGCCTGTGCGGCGCTGTTCGCTTCGCTGTTGCCGGAAATCTCGCCTCCGCCGCCTATTGCCATTGCGCGGATTGTCGCAAGTGCACCGGCAGCGCGTTCAATGTGAGCGTTCCGGTTGCAGTCCAGGACTTTGAACTGTTGTCGGGACAAACGAACGGATTCACCAAAATCGCCGATAGTGGACGCGAACTGACGCGGCATTTTTGTCCGGGATGCGGCTCACCGCTCTTCACGTCATCGCCACGCCATCCCGACCGCATTTACGTGAAAGCCGGATCGTTTGATGACCCGAGCCTGATAGCGCCTGCATATCAAAGCTGGGTCAATTCGTCGGTCGCTTGGGCGAAAATTCCCGCAGACCTTCCGAGCTTTGGCGGCTCAAATGATCAGCGCAACAGCGCTCACTACGGACTACCGCCATACTTGGATGGATCATTGTAGGAAACGGGAGGATCGTAATCGGTCCGAAAGCCACCCGGAACGGAGTCGTCGCGATAGACTCGCACACCGCGTGGCGTGACGTAGGCCGGCATCACGGCCTGGCTTGGACGAACGATGACATGTCGCGATTTCGCATGATGCGCTCGTGTGGCCGCGTTGCCAGAAGCACAGAGAGCAATCAAAAGGCAAAGTGCCAAGCCGGAACGCATTGCATTTCTCCAATCAGGTTGCCCCGTCCTTACATGGAGCTTGGGGCCGCACCGTCACATTCCGTAACGGGCTCACCATCGCTAAACTCTAAGTGATCAAGAGGCTGCCGCAGATCGCGAACCAAAAACCTGCTTCATCGTGCAGCGCGCTCCGTAGCGGACTTTGGATCAGACGTTGACCAGAGTGATAGGACACATAAAATCACTCTTGGTGAGCTCCACGCCGTTGTTGCGGAGGATGGCATAGGCCGTGACGAGGTGAAAAAAGAAGTTGGTGAGCGTCATCTGCAGCAGATAGTCCTCGGCGCGAAGGACCTTGCCGGGAACCCAGTAGGCCTCGATCTTGCGCTCGCTCGCGCCCTTGTACTGCGCCTCCTTCACGCTCTCCGCGAAAGCGACGGCCTCGAATGCGGGCGCGCAATTCGTCGACCGTCTCGTCACAATTCCTCCCCTGTCGCTACGAACATGTTTCCATGCATCGGACTTCGGTTACAGCCGCAACATCGCGTTGTTTGAGAAGCGCGGCGGAACCGTTATCGTGAGGACGTGTAGCAAGCGTGGGTCATTTCCGATTTTGGGGTGCGAGAGACTGACATGAGCGGCAATGATGTGGCCTTCCGCGAACCGGCGTTCTACGTCGAACTGAAGCCGCTCGTTCGTCATCGCTGCTTTGTCGATCACCTCTTCATTCTCAAAGATCACGGGCGGCTCAGCCGTATCGGCCGAAACCTGTTCGCTTCGCCATTCTCCGAGATTGCCTTGATCGGCCGATGCCAGCAGGCGCATACCGGCACAGATGTCGGCACGGGTCTCGGCGTCGCAACGTGGAGGACTTTTCATCTGGCGCCCCGATTTGGCAAACGACCCCGGCGCGAGGATTTTAATGGCTGGATCGTCGGCTTCCGCTGCCAGCCACTCGAACGCGATCAAGCGAATGCCGCCCTCGCCCGCCTCTCCGAGGTCTTCACGCCACCGGATGACAGCGACGCTTCGCTCGACTCCCTCATTCGCGCTCTGGATCAGGCGATCGAGCATCTGCGGCCGCAGCTCGAATCCGCAGTTGCGCCGGCACCAACTCCGGCACCACGCGCGCGAAACGAAGCCTCTGCCAAAGGCAGCGAGCCGCATCATGGAAACACCGTCGCAGCGATGGCTGCCATGGCGGGGATAACGCCCCGCACGCTTCAGCGTCATCTGCGCAGACGAACGGGCCTTGCGCCCAAGCGCTTCATGGCGGTCCAGCGTTTAAGCGACACACTTCGGCGCGTGGCACTGGGGCGGGATAGCCTGGCGCAGGTTGCCTGGGACGCGGGCTATTCCGATCAAGCCCATCTGACGACCGAACTTAGCCGGCACACCGGCTTGTCGCCAGGCCGGCTTCGCGCCACTGCGCGCGTGCATCGGCAGGCCGCACAAGACACTGTCCGATTTATCAAAGACAGCAAGCTTCGCGATCGGGCACGTCTGGTCCTCAGTGATTCCGGCGTGACCGATGATGAGGCGATCAATGACGATTTTCCAACCCAAAGATCCAAACTTCGAGGCGCGGACCCGCGCGAGCTTCGCGCGGATGGCTGCGATGGGAACCTTGAATATCGAGATCGCTCGCGTCACTGCCGGTGAAGTCGAACTGAAAATGCCTTATGCGGCCAGCCTGACCCAACAGCATGGCTTCATCCACGCCGGCATCATTGCAACAGCGCTCGATACCGCCTGCGGTTTCGCCGCCTTCTCACTGATGCCGGACGATGCGGCGGTCCTGACCGTCGAATTCAAGACCAATCTGCTGGCGCCGGCAAAGGGAGAACACTTTCTGTTCCGCGCGCGCGTTCTCAAGCCCGGCCGCACCATCAGCGTTTGCGATGCGCACGCCTTTGCGGTGGAGGCAGGACAAGAAAAGTTGATCGCATCCATGAGCTGCACATTGATGGCGCTGTTCGATCGGCCAGGTATCGTGCATTGATGTTTTTGCGTGAGATTTCCCTTCAAGCGTTGAGCATGACCTAATTGCCTGCCCTCGGTTGAGGCGCGAGCTTGGAAAGCATCCCCCTGCCGAACACGGCGCCAAGGCCAACGAACAGAGCCGCGGTGCCCAAGTTCCACACCAGGATCATCATGCTGGCGTCCATCACATGGAGCAACGCCAGTGCTGTCGCGGTCATTGCTGCAACCGCAAGACCACCCATCAATGTCGCCGCTGTCGGGTGAAGCAGCGCGGTGTAACGCAGCATCACCAGCATCACGAGGGAGAGCGGCAATCCTGTGAGAAGGACAGTGGCGAAGCAGCGCGCCGCTTCTCCCAGGGTGACGCCTTCGGGACCGATACTGATCCATTGCGTCAAACATTGATAGCCGATGTTCGACAGCCACAAGACCAACGCCGGAAGCGGCAGCAGCAGCCATAGCCGTGAGCGATCCGGCAGACTCACCTGGAAGGCAGCGACGGTTGCCAGGACGCCGGTGAGAAGCGAGGACGCCATGCTCAGGACAAACGCGGGATCGTTTAACCGCGATGCAAGATCCTGACGAAATCCCTGGCTGACGGCCAGCAGCGCCAGCACAAACAAGGCAATTGCCAGCCAATAGGCCGCACGCACCAGCGGTGCTCTCAGGCGCTTGACCGGCGGCAAGTCCGTGGCAAGGGCGGCAATGAGATCAGAGGTCTTCATCGACTTCCTCCATCGTCCCGCTCGGCCAGCATCCTGCGCAAGCTCTGCAAGGCACGATGCGTCGCAACCTTGAGCGATGCGATCGACAGACCCGTCACGCTTGCGGCCTCCTTCAATGACATCTCCTTGAGCTTGAGCAGTTCTATCGCTTGCTTCTGCACGGGCGGCAGATTTTCGATCGCTCCCTCCAGACCATGCCCATCCGTTCTCTCTTCAAGGTTCGTTGTAACGTCTGCGAAGGTTTCGTGCTCGCTCGTCAGCGGCGTTTCGCGTGCCCTTCGCCTGCCTTGGCGGCGGAGTCGATCGACGAACCGCCGGTTGGCGATGGCAACGAGCCAAGGGCCAAATGGCCTCGTAGGGTCGAACGTCTGCCGGATCGCGTGCACGGTCAGAAGAACATCCTGGACAGCGTCCTCGATATCCGGAGGCTCGCGATAGCGCCGAGCCGCAAGCACGCGCAAATAAGGCGTAACCTCCTGCAGCAGACGTAGATAGGCCATGCCGTCCCCATCCTGGGCGCGGGCCATGAGAATGGTCCAGTCAACGTCTGGAATGGAGCAATTGTTGCTGCCTCCGGCCGATTGCCGAGGGTCGATCGGGGATTGGGGATCATTTCGTCCCCCGACAATTCGCAGCGGCATGGCCTGCCTTCGCGGATCGTCGCTCATTGCCCGCCCTCTTCGTGTCGGGACGAACCTGCATCGCTCATACGGTCGAGCGCATGATCGAACGACAGCGGACCAGGACCGAGCGCGACGATGCTGAGCGCCATCGCCGCCCATGGCAAATGGAAATTCGCCCATCCTTCCGGGACAACGAGTTGGATAACGCCGGTCATGACAAGCAGACCGAGTGCGGCGAACCGCGTACCTAATCCCAGGATCAGCAGGATCGGTAAGACGATCTCGGCGATGCCGGTGATATGGGCGATGACGAGTGGCATGGGTAAATCATAGGCACTTCCGAGAATGTGGAGCTTGAACTCTTCCTCGAAGAGATAGGCCGCGCTTGGCGACAGTGACAGGAATCCGTCCCAGCGGGTAAGACCAGATCGGAAAAAAGGAACCGCGAGCGCAACGCGAAGAACTGGTGGCGCGACGAGACAAGCCAATTGCTCCAGGTAGCTTAGGGTGCGTCTCACCACCTGATTGACGAGACCGATGCTGGTCCGTGTCTTCGTCATCGTTATGCTTGCCGCGCCGGAATTGGTGCGCCTCGATCGACACTCATCGTGACATCAACGATCGCACCGGCCTGCAGCAGTCCAGTCAGATTGCCTGAGAGATCGAACCGGCCGTTGATCCTCAATGCCACTTTGGTTGCGTCCAGGACCGAGCGTTCATCGCGAAGTGCGGCGATGAAGGCAGCGCCTCCTTCCGGAAGCAACCGGACTTCGACATCAGCTTCTGGCCGGGCAATGATAGCATCTTCGTCACCGGCATCGAGATCGACCGGTGCAGGAATGCCATCACCAACATTCATCCGCCAGATCGTGACGGCGGGAAAACGGGACTGAACAATTCGGACGGAGGGATGAAGGATAAGGCGCAGGGAAGGAAGCGCGTCCGGAGCGAGCGCTGCAAGCACGGCTGGATAGAGCGGTTCTGCCTCGGCGGCATGATAAGCCTCGCTCCACGCCCGCTCGATGCGGGCGACGTCCGCAAGATATGGCAACGTGGCTGCAGGCTCAAAGTCGCCGATGAAATCGGGAAAGCCTGCGCCATAGCCGAGCATGATCGGCGAATCCGGCGGTCGGTGCGCGACGTAGACCCGCGCCATCGCACGGAAGAAGTCCTGACCAACGATGCGGCAAACCGCCGGAAAGGCCGACTGCAGCGTATCGATAAGGCCCGCCACAACATTGTTGCGGTAGACCGCGAAGCGCCGCGCGCTCGGTGCGCCGTCAGGACCGACCAGGCCAGATGGCACCGGCCACTCGCGATCGAGCAGCGCTTCGGCGAATTCTCTTTGCCTTTCAGCGAGCCGACGCATGACTTAACTCTCGGGGCCGGGCCGCGGCCATGACCGCGTCCGCCCGCTCGGCCTCGGCCTTCAGTTCCAGCCATGTGGGCACGTCGGAATCCCATTCGATCAGCGTCGGCTTCGGGCCTGTCCGCCGGATTGTGTGCTCAAACAGGCCCCACACGATGTCGTCGACAGGCCGATTGTGCGTGTCGATCAGGAGTGGCCGGCCGACCTCGTCCATCTCGCGCGCATAGCCCGCGAGATGAATCTCTTGGACATGCGCAAGCGGATAGGTGTCAATGTAAGCTTCCGCATTCCATTGCTGGTTGGTCGATGCGACATGAACATTGTTGACGTCGAGCAACAGGCCGCATCCCGTTCTCCGCACCACCTCGGTGATGAAATCGGTTTCGGAATAAGTGCTTTCCGCGAAAGCGAGATAAGTCGATGGATTCTCGAGCAACATCCGGCAGCCCAGCGTTTCCTGAACCTCGTCGATGTGCTCGCAGACGCGGTCGAGCGTTTCACTTGTATAGGGAAGCGGCAGCAGGTCGTTGAGGAAGCCGGTATCGTGCGACGACCAGGCGAGATGCTCGGAAAACAATCCCGGCTCGTAGCGTGAGATCAGGTGCTTCAGGCGTTGTAGATGTCCTCGATCGAGCGGCCGGTCCGCACCGATCGACAAGCCAACGCCGTGGAGCGACAGCGGATAGCATTCCCGGATCGCTGTCAAATAGCGATGCGGAGGACCGCCCTCCCCCATGTAGTTTTCCGCATGAACCTCGAAGAAGCCGATGTCGGGTTTCATCTCGACGATGTGTCGATAGTGCTCAGCCTTGAGTCCGACGCCGGCGCGTTGAGGAATCAATGTTCGAGAGCCGCAGGATGAGACCATAGCAGTGCTCCCTGGGAGCGCAGGTGGAATGAGCCCACCTGCGCGAGTGTCCCGAATCCAAAGTTCGCCTCATCGTGCGGCACGCTCCGTAGCGAACTTTGGATTCGAAAGGACACTAGCAAATCTATGATTCTAGTGTCCCGATTCCGAAGTACGCACAGGATTGCGGCCTGTTCGGATGCGAACTTCGGAATCAAAGGGACACTAGCAAGACTATGATTCTAGTGCCGCTTTTGGATTTGAAGTTCTTCATCGAGCTTGCGGCTCACTCGGAAGAACTTCAAATCCGCGGCACTAGTGTGGTTTAGGTTCAGAAGTTCGCTGGAAGGACTCGAGGTGAAGATGAAGCGAACTTGTGAACCACCACACTAGTGCCCCTTACGCTGTCGGCGTCAGGCTGCCGGTCCCTTTCGGCGTCTTCATCGCAGTGCAGGTCCCCTTGGGCACGAGCTTGAAGGCATTGCCCTGATAGTCTGCGGTGCTCGTTCCGGCGCAAGTGGTCCCGGCACCGGCATAACAGTCGTTCTGCCCCTTCAACGACACCCCGAAGCACTTCTCCAGTTTCTCAGCGGTCATGCGCTTTTGGTTCGCGTCCCGAACCTTCATCATGTCTTCTTTGCTCATCGGCTTCATCGTGTCCTCGGCATTTGCCGAAACGGCAGCGAATGAGCCAATTGCTGCGGCAAAAGCGCCAGCTACAAGTGCTGGCAGCATACGATTGGACATACCTATTCCTCCCGACTGAAATTGGTGTCGCGGGTCGTGCGGCTACCCGCCCGGCGAAATCGGTGCCGATACGCCTGTAGAAATGTTCGCTGCAGAGGAAGAAAGGTTACGTCCCGATCGCGGCGATCGACCGTCAGCCAGCGGCGGGTTACAGTGCCATCACCGTGCGGAGGTGATGGCGGCGCACGGCCGGGCATTCTGCCCGCTCGTCGCCATCATCCATTCACACCAAGCTTTGCAAGAAGCTCCGCATCGACCCCATCCCCGACCGGCTCGGTTGATGCCAGCGTGTGCGCGAGCATGCGATCGGTCAGGAGCAGACCGTCGAGATGGTCGATCTCATGTTGGAAGATGCGGGCTGGCCATCCCTCAAGCGACCATCGTTTGCGCTCACCTTTCGGGGTGTAGCCCTCTGCCTCGATCGCCCAGAAACGCGGGACGTCAGCTTTGAAACCCGGGATACTCAAGCAACCTTCGGGTTCGATTGCGATGCGCGGCGACGTGGCGCGCCAGGTTGGATTGATCACCGCTTCGAACGGGAACGGATGGCGATGCCGATCGCGCCGCTGCTCCACGCTGAGATGTTGCATGCGATCTTCGGTGTCTTCGATGACGAAGAGACGGAGTGGCACGGCAATCTGCGGAGCGGCGAGACCAACCCCCTTGCCGTTCAGCGTCACGCGCATGACTTCGATGAGCTCATTGAGAGCAGGCGCACCGAAGAGTTCGGGTGAGACCAATCGAGTGCCCTCGCGAAGGACTGGATGACCAACCTTTACGATTTCCGCCGGCCGTAGCGCGCTATTCATTGTCATGTGATCCGGATTTGATCTTTCTGAAAGGTGAACGGGTCACGCGTACCCGATCAGCCAGGCAACATCTTGCCATGCCATGATCAATAAACGATTTGTGGACGGTGGCAAACGCACTGAAAAACGCCAATTCGGTAGCCACTTCGCACGAAAACGTTCTAGCGGCCCGATAGCGGATGCGCTTCATCCAGTGTTTGAAGCTCCTGAGGTGCCAGTGTCAATGACAGTGCGACAGCGTTTTCCTTGACGTGTGCGACGGACCCGGATTCGGGAATTGCAATGACGTTGCCGCTGCGGATGGTCCAGGCCAGTGCAACAGCGGCGGCGGAGCAAGCGTGTGCTGCAGCAATACGCTTAAGAGTGGGATCGCTCAATAGGCTGGCGCCGAGGCCGCCAAGCGGCGAATAGGCCATCACCGGCATGCCGTGTCGTTCGCACCATGGTAGTAGGTCGCGTTCAATGCTGCGTCCGCGGAGGTTGTAAAAGACCTGATTGGTCACGCAGCGATCGCCTTGTGGAATATGGAACAGATCATCCATTTGGGAGACTGTGAAGTTGGACACGCCCCAGGAACGAATCTTGCCCGCTGCGCGTAGGCGCTCGAATCCCGCCACGACCTTAGGAAATTTGGCGCTCGAAGTTGGCGCGTGCAGCAAATAGAGATCGAGATGATCAGTACCGAGCCGGGAAAGGCTCGCCTCGCAAGCACGCACCATCGCATCTCCCGTGGCCTCATTGGCTTCCACCTTTGAGACCACAAAGGCGCTGTCACGCTGACCGGCAATCACGCGCTTAATCAATTGCTCGGAACGGCCTCCGCCGTAATCCCCCGATGTGTCAATCAGGCTCATCCCGAGCGAAAGGCCCGTGCGTAGCGCTTCTTCTTCGTCAGCGGCCGGACGTCTTCCCTGCCCGATACGCCAAGAGCCCTGACCGACCGCCGGCACAACGGTGCCGTCGCGAAATTTGACGGTCCGCGCTGTGCCCGTTGCGGCGACGTCAGCCGCTGCATCAAGAGCCAACGCGCCGGACAAAGTCAGCAACGAACCAAGCGCGACACAACGTTCGTTGAAGTCACGCCGGCTCAGCAATCTTGTATCGCACCTGTTCACGACACTGTCCTCCGACTGCGTGATGCGCGTCAAAGCGACTCGACAAACGCGACCATTCGACGGCGTTGATCGGGATCGGGCAACGGGCCGCGCATTGCACCGGCGTTGTCCGTCATGTGACCGGGATCGCCGGTCCCGGGGATCACAGCGGTCACACGCGGATCGCCGAGCAAATATTTCAGGAAAAACTGTCCCCACGAGTTCGCGAACACGCGCGCCCACTCCGGCAATTCCTTGCCGCGCACGGTGCGGAACAGTCTGCCGTTGCCGTAGGGTACCGCGGTCAGCACGCCGGCTTTGATTTCGGCGGCCAGTGGCAGGATGGTTTTCTCAGCCCCGCGGTTATCGAGTGAGTAGTCGATCTGGACGAAATCAGGCTTTTCCCGTTCCAGCACGGCCTCGACCGCGGGATAGTCACGGCGATATGTCGATGTGATGCCGACATAGCGGCACAGGCCCTGTTTCTTCCACTCCCTGAAGCGTTGGAGAGATTGCTGCTTGCTCCTGACGTTGTGGAGCTGCAGCAAATCGACGCTTGCAGTCTTCAGCCGGGCCAACGATCGCTTGAGTTCTTGCGGGTCGGGCGACTCGAGCTTGGTGGCGATAAAGAGTTTGTCGCGCAAGCCGGTAGTTGTCGTGACCTCGCCCAGCACGCGTTCCGCATCGCCATAGGTTGAGGCCGTGTCGATGAGCCGTCCGCCGCTCTTAATCAGAGCCTGCACGACTGCATCGGCCTTGCTTCGCGTCGCTTCGTTATTGGCATCGAAAACATAGGCGGTGCCGAGGCCGACGGAGGGAATGCGTTCGCCGCTGCCCGGAATCGCACGAGTAAGCAGCGGCGCCTCCGTTTGGGCAACGGCTCTGGTTGATACCAGAAGTCCGCCGGCGAGTGCGGCAAAGTCGCGGCGGGTGATTTGGCGAGTCATTCGGATTGCCATCCCGGCGCTCCTTCGTCATCTGTTTTCGCAAGACGCTCCTGCGTTCGCCCCAGCGCGGTTGAGAGAACGAGCCAGCCCGCTGCGACCGGCAGCGCGCAGAGCGCGATGAGGCCAAGCTTCAGCCCCAACGCCTGCAGGCTGTGATAGACCCAGCCATACAACGCGTCCGAGCCGCGATAGACCACCACGTCGATCAGGTTCTTGGCTTTGTACTTTTCCTCGCGCCCAACCACGGTGAAGAAAACCTGCCGCGCCGGATTTGCGATTGCAAAATTCATCCAGCGTTGCGCGACCTGGAGTGTCACCACCACCGATAGGCTCGGCGCGATCGCCAGCGCTGCGAAGCCCACGACATAAATGGAGGGCAGAGTCGCGGCGGCAATGCCGGTGCCGAAGCGGTTGATGAATGTCGCGGTGGCAAAGACCTGCGTCCCCAAGCTCAGCAGCCCGACCGCGAGATCGATACTTGCAAACAGGCGGGTTTGTGCGGCCGCGCCATGGATCGTTGCCGACACGATGTTGGCTTGCGCGAAATAGGCAATGGTCGCGCCGAACGAGAGTAGGCTGACCCAGCCGGCCACACCCAGGAGATAGGGCGAGCGTATCAATTCGGACAATCCCGCGAAGGCACTGCCGCCAATGCGCTGCTGCCGAGGATCGACTTCCGTCGGCGGATCCGCCACGCGTTCAATTCGATGCACGCAGAGCACAGCCAGCTCGAGGAAAACGGCGGCCGCGATCAGCAGGTTGACCGGACCGAGCGGCGCCGAGAGCCAGATCGTGAGGAGTGGACCGAGAAGCGCGCCGGCGGTTCCACCAGCGCCGATGAACCCGAACAGCCGCTTGCCTTGCTCCGACGTGAAGAGATCGGCCATGAACGACCAGAACACTGCGACCGCGAACAAGTTGAAGACGCTGACCCATACGAAAAACACACGCGCCACGATCACTTTTTCGATGTCCAAAAACAGCAACAGCCAAAACAGAACCAGGTTGGCGACAAAGAAGTGGTAGACGATCGGAATGAATCGGACCCGCGGCAGCCTCGCCACCAGCGCGCCGTAGATCGGTTGTGCCACGAGCAGGCTGACAAACGTCGCCGTGAACAGCCAGGGGAGGTTTTTGGTTCCGCCCGCAATGCCCATCTGATCGCGCAGCGGACGCAGCACGTAGTAGCCGGCAAGCAGGGTGAAGAAATACGCGAACGACCACAGCGCCGTCGCCCGTTCGTTCGCGGTACCGGGCACCGTGCGCTGGAACCAGCCCCCGAGAGTCTGCGCGAAAGCCGTCATGGTGCCAACGACAGTTTCTGCTTGAGTTCGGCTGCGCTCACACTCTGGCCATATCCCGGCGCGCCACGCTGGAAGCGGCTCGCATCGACCAGTTTGCCGACCTCCACCGGATCAAAGCCGGCATCGCGGACCAGTTGCGCTGCGATCTGAACTGCCTCCTGATCATCGCCCGCAATCGGCACGGCGAGCCTCGGGGCAGGACGGTGCGCTTCGCGTTCAAAGATCGTGTAGGAGAGCGTGTTGAAGGCACGCACCAGCCGCGCGCCGGGCAGATATTTTTGCGATGTCACTCCGATACCATCGCGCTCGACCTCGTCGGCAACGGCGCCGTCGCGGCTCGCCACCGCATTGTTGGCGTCGAGCACAATCTTCCCCGCGAGCGATTTGCCGTAATCTTTGCTGATCTGCGGCAGCGCGCCGTAAGGCACTGCGATGAAGACGACATCGCCAAAGGCAATGGCCTGATCGACTTTGCCGGCCTGTGCAAGTGGCCCAAGGCGAGCCACGAGGTCTTGCAATTCCTCCGGATGACGCGATGACAGGAAGACTGGATGGCCTGCCTTGATCCAGAGGCCACCGATCGTGCTGCCGATATGGCCCGCACCGATAATGCCGATTTTCAACTTGGGACTTGGCGCGGGACTAGAGCCAGGACTTGAGCCAGCACTTGTGGCGCTCTGACCCGATGCGGTCGTCGGTTGGAGTATCGCTTGCAGGATCAGCGCGCCCGCGGCGCCTAACAGGACGCGGCGACCGCGATCAACGGTGACATGCTCGAGCATCGGCACACCATTTGCGAACGCAGCCCTGCCCTCCATCCATCCCATCTTAGAGTCGATAACGCGAAAAGGTGTCGCCCGGAATCGGCGCTCGCACAGAATTGATCACTCGCCCCTTCATGGCGCTTGCCTGCATCATTCCATTCGTGACCTCGCACAGAGCAATTCGAACTTTTCGCGCCTGTTCCCCCACAGCTCGGCGCTTCAGCCAATCAAAAACTTGTCAGGGGTCAGCGGCAGCTCGCGGACACGCTTGCCTGTCGCGTTGAACGCAGCGTTAGCGATGGCGGCAGCGACGCCGGTGATGCCGATTTCACCGATGCCGCGCGCGCCCATGGGCGTGCGGGGATCGGGAATGTCGGTCCAAAGAACATCAATGTCCGGTACGTCGAGATGAACCGGCACGTGATAATCCGTCATCGAGGCGCTCATGATCCGCCCGCTGCGCTCGTCGAGCAAGGTCTCCTCGGTCAACGCCATGCCTATGCCCATGATCATACCGCCACGGAACTGGCTCGCAGCGGTCTTGGGATTCAGAATGCGCCCGCAATCGAAGGAGCCGACGAGGCGGTCGACGCGAATTTCGCCGGTGACGTCGCTCACGCGAAGCTCGCAAAAAATCGCCGATCTGCTGTGCATCGAGAACTTGAGAATCTCCAGAGGAGCACTGCTTTCGCCCATGACGCTGATCTCGCTGCGCGCAGCGCGCTTGAGAATCGATTTGAAGCTTTCATAGCGAGACGGTTTGTCGATCTTGCGCAGGCCGCCATCGGCGAATTCGATCTCCCCTGGCCTGAGACCGGCAAGCGGCGTGTCGTTGCCGGCCAGACGCAGAAGCTCACTAGCCAATTTGGCACTCGCCGCGTTGATCGCCGCACCGAGCGAAGCCGTCTGCGATGAACCGCCGGCGAAGCTGCCGAAGGGAAGACTTGTGTCGCCGATCCTGACAGTGACGTTCTCCAGCGGCAGACCAAGCCGGTCCGCCGCGTGCTGCCGCTGCACGGTCGCAGTGCCCATGCCCATTTCGTGCGCGGCACTTGAAACCGTCGCGTGGCCGTCGCTATCGATCGTGATCCGGACGGACATGCCCGGCATCCGGGCGTACGGGAACGAGCCGGTCGCACACCCCATGCCGATGAGCCACTCACCTTCCTTCAGCGAACGCGGTGTCGCTGCGCGGCGATGCCAACCGAACCGCTTCGCTCCAAGATCATAAGCCAGCATCACTTCGCTTTGCGAATGCGGGGCGCCGGTGACGGGATCGCAATGGGACACGTTGCGACGCCTGAACTCGATGGGATCCATTCCGAGCGCGTGCGCCAATTCGTCCATCGCGCTTTCAATCGCGAAACTGCCAGGCGCTTCCCCCGGCGCACGCATATAGGTGTTCGCCAGCACGTCGAGATCGAGCGTGTGCTGCACGACATCGAAGCTTTCCGATGCGTAAAGCGAGCGGCTCGACAGCGTGAACGCCTCGTCGCAGACGCTGTGCGGCTGCTTGACCGAATAGCCGTGGTGGAGCAGCGCCTTGAGCTTACCGGCACTATCGGCGGCAAGTGCAACGCGCTGTTCGGTCGGTGACCGGCCGCCGATCAGGCGATGCATGCTGGTGCGCGACAGCGCGATCCGCACCGGCCGGCCGGCGAGCTTGGCCGCGGCGGCCCCGAGGATCTGGTGATCCCACATTGCCTTCCCGCCGAAGCCGCCGCCAACGAAGGGCGAACTGACGTGCACTTGCGATTCCTTGATACCGAAGACCTTGGCGAGCGAGCCGGCCGTGCCGTTCAACATCTGCGTCGCATCATGCACGATCAGGCGCTCGCCTTCCCAGCAAATCGTCGCGGCGTTGGGCTCGATCGGATTGTGGTTGTGCCAAGGCGTGCGATAGACCGCATCGACGCTGCGCGTTGCCGACTGAAGGGCCGCTCTCACGTCGCCTTTCTTCAGCCGGTTCTTCTCGATCATCAGCGAGTCGGGCGTGCGCGCATCAGCTTTCGCGGCTTCGAAACGCGTGCGGGCGGCGGCCACGTCGTAACGCACCACGATCAGCGACGCGGCATGGTTGGCCTGCTCCTGGGTTTCCGCGAGCACCACCGCGACCGCCTGCCCGTTCCAGCGGATCTCCGGGTCCTGCATCACAGGCAGGATGTTGTTGCCCGCGGCCTTGAGGTTGGAGAGGCCGACCGGCGGCGGCAACGCCATCTTCGGCGCATTGCGATGTGTCATCACCAGCACGACGCCGGGTGCGGCTTCGGCGGCGGAAAGCTCGAGCTCCACAATCCGGCCGCGTGCAATCGTCGAATGAACGATGGCCGCATAGAGCAGCCCTTCCATCGGGACCTCGGCCGCGAAACGCGCGGCACCCCGCACCTTGTCGGGGCCATCGACACGCGACTGCTGCGTGCCGAGGCTCACGCGCCGATCGATCAGCGGGTCAGGCGTGCCGCCGGGCAGCCAACTGCCGGGAACGTAGCCCATTGCGGTGCGCACACCGCCGACGATGGCGTTCTGCAGCTTGCTCATGCGTTCGCTCCGTTAAGTTCACCAAGAAGTTCGCCGAGCACGGCGGCAATGGTTCTTTTGGCAAGCTCGGTCTTGAAGGCATTGCCGTAAAGGGGTTTGGCAGCGGCGAGCTCGGCTTCGGCGGCCAAAAGGAAGCGCTCTCTTGCCGGAGCCTGGCCGCGCAGAATGTCTTCAGCTCGCGCGGCTCGCCACGGCTTCGGCGCAACACCGCCCAAAGCTATCCGCACGTCTGCGATCTTTCCGTCGACGATCTCCATGCCCGCGGCGACCGACACCAGCGCGAACGCGTAGCTCGAACGGTCGCGGACCTTGCGATACGCGGAATTCGCAGCGGCAGCACTCGGGACGAGTTCGATCGCGGTGATGAGCTCGCTCGGGCGCAAGACCGTCTCGATCTGCGGAGTCTCGCCGGGCAAGCGATGGAAATCGAGCATCGGCACGCTGCGTTCACCGTCGGGACCTACGAGATGCACGCGCGCATCGAGCGCGGCGAGCGCGACGCACATGTCCGACGGATGTGTCGCGATGCAATGTTCGGACGTGCCGAAAATGGCGTGATAACGGTTGAAACCGCCGATCGCATCGCAGCCGGCGCCTGGTTCGCGCTTGTTACAGCGCGATCCGGCCACGTCGTAGAAATAGGCGCAGCGCGTCCGCTGCAAGATATTGCCTCCGACGGTCGCCATGTTGCGGATCTGCGCCGAGGCGCCTGCCAGCAATGCGCGCGACAGCATCGGGTAACGCGCCCGCACAACAGGATGCGCGGCAACGACGCTGTTGCGAGCGGCCGCGCCGATCAACAGGTGACCGCCCCTCTCCTCAATGGTCGCCGGCAAACGAGACACGTCCACCAGCGCGGCAGGCGCTTCGATGTTTTGCCGCATCAGGTCCACGAGATTGGTGCCGCCGGCGAGATAGCGCGCCTGCTCGCGAGCCGCGATGGCCAGTGCTTCGGTCCGCTCAGTTGCGCGGCGATAATCGAACATCCTCATGCCGCGTCTCCGCACAACATCTCTTCGATCGCGTCGACAATTCCGTTGTGCGCGCCGCACCGGCACAGGTTGCCGCTCATACGTTCGCGAATTTCCTGACGCATGGCGCCGTTCGGTCCCTCGGCGAGATTTGCGGTGACGTAGCTGGGGTCGCCCCTTTGCAGCTCTTCGACCATCGCGATGGCCGAGCAGATCTGGCCCGGTGTGCAGTAACCGCACTGAAATCCATCGTGCGCGATGAAGGCGTTTTGCAGCGGGTGAAGCGCGCCATCTTCCGATGCCAGACCTTCGATGGTGCGCACCTGGCAGCCATCCGCCTGGACCGCCAGCGTCAGGCAGGACAGCACCCGCATTCCATCAACGATGACGGTGCACGCCCCGCAGGCCCCCTGATTGCAGCCCAATTTCGTGCCTGTCAGGCCGATGTGCTCCCGCAAGTGGTCGAGCAACGAAACCCGGGGGTCCTCCGGCAACGGATATGCCGTTCCATTCACGACAATTGGCACTGGGCGCCTCCAAATTCGGGCCGGCCTTCGGGGTGAAGTCCGGCAGCGCCATCAAAATAGTACGAATTTCGTAATGTTCAAGTTTCGTGATCAGCAATCTTTTCTGTAAGTCGGATCAGCTCGCTTTGTTCCTTTGGATCGAGCGAACGAAGCATCGTGCGGCATGCTTCGCGATAGCTGGCAATCTGCTCCTCGACGACCTGCCGCCCCTTCTCGGTCGCGGTCAGTGCCACCGCCCGGCGATTGTCCTCCGGCCGGCGACGCTCGACAAAGGCTTTCTTCACAAGCCGGTCGACGGCAGAGGACATGGTCGTCATGGCGACATTGAGATAACGCGCGACATCGCCGATGCCGCAACCAGGGTTGTCGTCCACGAACACCAGCGTCTGCGCATCCAGCGCGTTGAGCGCGTTATCGGCGGCGGCAGCGGCCTCGGCCACTTTGAAGCGGCGCGTGAAACGCTCAAACGCGCGCGTGAGCTGTTCGACTTGTTCTTTTGTTGGTTCAGTCATGCCATGCACCAAAGCATGTTCGATCCGTCAGCGCCAGCAAGGAGCGCACAACCAATATGGTGGCGTGCAAAGGCAATCCAATCGAAACACTCAAAGCTTGCGTCCGCGATGCGCCCGGAAGGATTGGCTGCCAAGCTACAGTTTCAAGCTAAACGCTCACTCTCCCTTCTTCGCCTTCGCCTTTTCCTTGGCGAGTGCGGCGCGGATCGGCGCGAACGGTCCGTACTTGTGCTGCTGCTCGCTGAAGCCATCGGCATAGGGGCCGTACGGTGTATCGACTGGCTTTCGCAACAGGTCAGGATAATCCTTGTCCAGCCCGGCCTTCTTGGGGCGGGGCTGCGAGATGATGAACGCCGCGACGTCCCATGCCTGCTCCACTGAAAGCTGCGGGTTCAGATAATCCGCGCCATGCGGCATGTTGAAATGCAGAAAGTTGGCGGCGGTGATCAACCGCGCCATGCCTGCGCCGTCGTTGAAACTATCCGGCCCCCATAGCGGCGGCATCATATAGCCGAGATCGGTGGTCGGCAGGCTGCGGCGAATGCCCGAGCCGTCGGTGTTGTGACAGGCCTGACACGAGTTCACGTAGATCGCCTTGCCGCGAACGGGATCGGCGGCTCGCTTGAGTTCGGGCATTGCGCCGGCACCGAGGCCGGACAGAATCTGGCCGGGTCGCACGCCTGACGACAGAAACTTGATGTAGGCGACGATCGCCTGCATCTCGGCACTGTCATTCGGCAGCTCGCGGCCATTCATGCTGCGGACCATGCAGGAATTGACCCGATCCTCGATGGTGATTTCCGCACCGAGCCGGGCGCTGTATTGCGGAAATAATTCGAAGAGACCGAAGATCGGCAATCCGAACTTCTTCGTACCGGCTTCAAGATGGCAGTTGCTGCACGCGAGATTGTTGCCTGCAAAGCGTTTCGCGACATCAGAAACTTCGGGCCCAATATGCGCGTATGTCGCGGTGATGAGGTCGCGCCCGCGCCGCACCTGAGACCCGAAGGCATCGTTCGGTAATGCGCCGACCTCCGGCACCGTCCAGATCGTTGACGCAGAAGTTGACGGTGCGGTCTGTGCGCGGGCCGGGCTGAATACAGCACTTCCCATTGCGACAGCGGCAAAAATGCTGGCGGCAAGTATGCAGGCTGCATTGGAAGCCGCGCGAAACAGAGAGAAACATCGTTCCTGAAATGACATGTCAGCCCCCGCGCCCGAATGGCAGCATTCCCCAAGGTCATGGCAAAAGATTAAGCAAAGCAGAATCCGGCGGTCGGATGATAGCGGCATTGCGGCGCGCGCGCATCCGATCAGCTAGCTCATAATAGATAAGCGATGAAATGACCTCCTTCTTCGCAGCGAGTTTCTAGTTCTTTCCTTCTCGTTCCTTTCGCTCTTGTTCGAGTGAATTCTTGGTACTGATGTAGATATGCACGCCTAATACCAGCGCACCCAATGCAAACCAGAAGTAACCGCCAAGAAGGCCTGATCCAACAGCTAGAAATGTGAATAACAATGTCCATACAGCACCGGACTGTTGCCGTTTTGAACCATTGTTTGCGAGCGATATCAAAAACCAAATAAAGCCCACGAATAGAACGATCGCTAGTAACTCGAGCATTTTCAGCTCCACATCGCTTTCGAACCTGATCTTCGACGCACTTCAAACTATCGATATTTTGATGGTCCGGTAATCCAGAGCCAGATCGGCCCTCCTTTGCCTACTAGCCAGAGCTTCAGATAGATGTCGTGTTTAACGCGTACGCCCCAATCAAAATGATACTGCTCTCGAAACAGGAGCGAGTGGGTTTGATGGGGAAGAATGAGTGCCGCGTAACCATCCGGTGGATCTATGGGGGAGTCGGTAGCCACCTCTTCCGTCATAAACGGAATAGGAATCCCGAAGAACTTTCGCCGTTCTGTCCAAGCCAATTCAAAGTATGAAATGGTGACCGGGACAGATGAAGCGTTCAGCAAAGTTATTGTATTGCCTATCTCTTCTAAACTTGTAAGCGACGCTTCTGCCTTGATACGAACTCTCTGCGTACTAGAGAACTCAACTAGCCTAACGACACCGAGAATTGCCGAAATACCAAAGCTGGCAATGCTGAGCCAAAAGCTCACATCTGCCCGATCCATCTTCCGCCCCCATGAACGACTTCAATTCAAGCCAAGCTGCTCGGCTGGACTTAATTTCAGCTGGAATTTACCAGAAGTTGTGACAATGTACCGACTAAACTACAGCGGTACAATTGATGGACACAGAGAAAGCAAAGAAAAAACTTAGAGGGCCCGACATCGGGCTTCACCAAGCAAAACGCCTTTGCCAACTACCAGAACGCGAACGGCTGCTCTTCATCGCCGAAGGCCTTCCAGTGATTCTCGACAGCGCACAAAGCTTTTGGAAGGCAGCACAACAACTCAGCAACCATCACCGGGAGGCAGAGGTTCTCAGGGGCTTTGCGGAGGAAGAAGCAGCTAAGATTCTTATCTTGATGGATGTGGTCCGCTGCCCTCCCAAGCTGATCGCATCCAAATTAGGTAAGTTAGTTGACTGGTTCTACGACCATTTGGCCCGATTAATTTACGCGCAAGCAGTAACGTGGAAGCCGATGCACCTTGCGCAGCTTCGGGAATATGTCGATCGGCGACGCCGTGGCCACGAACTTGAGGGCTACGCTGGCGAGTACATCTTACCGAACTGGACCGTGTACCAACGGGAAAGCAGACTCTACACCGACATTGAAGCTTACCAAGATGGCTCCCTCGGTTGGAATTCGCCATGCGCTACCTATCGCAGCAGCAGCGCGGCTGGCCTCACTTCGATGTTCGATCGCACCCCGCATGCACTACGCGTCGCCGAAGCCATGCAACACCTCGGGCTATTCACCGTGCAGGGACTGCGCGCGACGTCAGAGATATGGGGTAGTCTAGAATATCGAGAGAAAGAGAACCACCTGGACGGCGAGAAGCTAGCTGAGCAGCTATTAACACGGGCCAAAGACGAGGGACTTATACTCGATACCGCTCAGCAAGCACATGCGGCTACTCTGTACCGAGAGTGGCAAATCCCCATGTACAATCTCGACCTAAGCTTGATTCCTGTGCCCTTTGAAGAGCTCTTAGCCGAGCAAGAGAGGGAGTACTGGTCCGTGGCTGGCGACCCCCGATAGTCGCCCCATGGATCGACTGACGCTCAGATACGTTTGGAGGCTGCAGAAAGCGACGCCAGTCGTGCTACGCAGGACAGGTAAAGGCGAACGCTTGCGCGTCAGGCTCCCCTATACCCACGACAACCGACAATGGCTTCGCGATGGCAGAAGAACCAACCCCGAATGGTTCAATGGAAAAGGTGATCGACCTGGGTATTGGGAAATCCCGAAAAGCTGGTTCAACGATTTCGTAAACCGCGCACTGGACCGGTATGGGAAAGTCTACATTGTTCAGCCGTATCGCGCGCAGGAAGTTTGTTCCCCCGCTTGTCAGAACGCTGTAGGTCACGAATGCCAATGCTCATGTATGGGTGAACATCACGGTGCAGGAAACGATGGAAGCTGGTTTGAAGTTTCCGACACATTTTCGGCTCGTTGGGGCAAGCGTGAACTCGCCTGCAGGCTGTTAACAGCGCGTGACTGAGTTATCCCTACCCCCTACTCTCCCCCCAGCCCCAACCGGTTCGGCATGCGCTTTTCGATGTTGAACTTCAGCAGCGCGGCGGAGCGGTAGATGCCGTGAGCGAACTTTCCGTAAGGCAGCGTGAGGAACAGCGCCATCACCGTGCCGAGGTGAATGGCGAGCCACAGCGCCATATAAGACGTGTCGCGCAGCAGCAGCAGTGCGAAGCCGGTGGCGCTGACGAGCAGCAGCAGCAGGATGAAGCCGCGATCCATGCCGTGCTGCGCGGCATCGCCGTGATGCGGATTGCGGTTGATGTTCAGCCACAACAGGCCGATAGGGCCGATGATGAGGCCGATGCCGCCGAGCGTGCCTAAGATCACCGGCAGACTCATAAAGTCATACGGCGCGTGGAGATTGAGCAGATAATGATAGAGCGTCGCGACGCACGTCGCCGCAAAGCACAGCAGGAAGCCATACAGCGTGAAGTGATGGAAGCGCCGCCGCCACAGCGTGAAGCGGTCATCCTCTTCGTTGCAGCCTTCGCCATGGCCGCCGCCGAGATAGCGCAGCTGCGCGACATCCGACACCGACTCCGCCGCCGCAGGCACGCGCGCTTTCGCAATCGACGCCGCGTCGCGCGCATCGCCGCCGTTCGCGGGCGAGACCTCGCGCCAGAACCGCACCACGCCGATACCGAGCGCGAGAATGGCGGTGAGGAACACAATGCTGAACAGCACCGCCAAGAAATTATGCGGGAAGATGGCGTAGAAATTTCCCTTCAACGGTTCGTGGATCAGCCGCCCGTTCATTGCAATCGCCAGCACGAGGAACAGCGAGAGCCCACCCGCGAGCGCCCACGCCACCGTCAACCCGGCGCGCTGATAGGCGCGACCGAATGCGGAAGGCCACGCATACTCTTGATAAGTGCGCACGCGCACTTTCGCCATGGCCTGCGGCACGTTGACGGCGAATTCATGCGGCGGCGCGTATTGGCACGCATGCAGGCACGAACCGCAGTTGTGGCAGAGATTGGCGAGGTAATGCGTGTCGGCCTGGTTGAATTCCAGCCGCCGCGTCATCGCCGGAAACACGGCGCAGAAGCCTTCGCAATAACGGCACGCGTTGCAGATCTGCATGACGCGTGCGACCTCCGCCTCGTCCGCGCTCAAGGTACTGACGAGGCTGATGTCGCCGCTCTCCTGCACGGCCAGATCAGTGAGCCGTTGCATAGGCCAATTCCTTCTCGAATGTCGGGTGGCGGAAGCCGGCCGCTTGCGCAGCGTTGACGCCCGCGATGCGCCCGAAGGCGGTGCCGATGCTCATGCCGATGCCGGCGGTGTAGCCCTTGCCAAGCACATTGCCCGCCACCATTTCGCCCGCCGCGAACAGATTGCTGCTCGGCACATCCTTGAAACGCACCGCCGCAGTGAAGTCGGTCTTCATGCCGAGATAAGTGAAGGTGATGCCGGGCTTAAGCGGATAGGCATAGAACGGCGGCGTGTCGATGAGGCGCGCCCAGTGCGTTTTCGCAGGCGTGAGCCCCTCGGTGCGGCAATCGTCCAGCTTGGTGTGATCGAAGGTGCCGGGGCGGCACGCGGTGTTGTAGGCCGACAGCGTCTGCACGAAGGTCGCGGGATCAAGCCCGATCTTCATGGCCAGCTCTTCCAGCGTGTTCGCCTTGGTGCCTTCGAACACCGGCGGCATGAAGCGGCCGATGGCTTTCTGGTCGATGATCGACCACGCGGTCTGGCCCGGCTGCTGCGCCACGAGGCGGCCCCAGATCGCATAGCGTTTCGGCCAGAAATCCTCGCCCTCATCGTAGAACCGTTGCCCTTCGCGGTTCACCACCACGCCGAGAGAGACGCAGTCGATGCGGGTGCAAATGCCGCCATCGTAAAGCGGCGCGCGGGCATCGATAGCGACGCAATGCGCCTGCGTCGGATCGCCGATGGTATCCGCGCCTTGATCGATCATGAATTTCAAGAGCACACCCTGATTGAACCGCGTGCCGCGGATCAGGAAGTTCTCGGCGGTCCACTCGCCGCGCTCGTTCTGGCCCCACGCCTCGCGCTGCCATGCGAGATTGGATTCGAAGCCGCCGCAGCCGAGCACGCAGCTCTTCGCCTCGATGCGCTCGCCTGCTTCTGTAATCGCGGCGACGAAGCGGCCATCCTTCAGCTCCAGGCTCTTCACCGGCGTGTCGTAGCGGATCTCGACGCCGAGATTCTGCGCGCTGCGGTAATACGCATTCACCAGCGCCTTGCCGCCGCCCATGAAGAAGGCGTTGGTGCGCGCCACATGCAGCGCGCCGGAGAGCGGCGGCTGAAAGCGCACGCCGTGGCTTTGCATCCACGGCCGGCATTGCGAGGAGTGACGGATCACCATGCGCGCCAGCGGCTCGTTGGTGAGACCGCCGGTGACCTTGAGCAGATCCTGCCAATACTCTTCTTCCGGATAGGCTTCCACCAGCACATCCTGCGGCGCATCGTGCATGCAGCGCAGATTGCGCACGTGCATGGAGTTGCCGCCGCGCCATTCGCGCGGCGCGGATTCCAGCATCAGCACCGAGGCCCCCGCCTCGCGCGCCATCAGCGCCGAGCACAGCGCCGCGTTGCCGCCGCCGATGACCAGAACGTCAATCATGAATCGTACCTTCAAAGCTCGTCATCGCGCGCGCAGCTCTCACTTCCGGAACGCCGGCCATGCGCCGCCGAGATTGATGGTGAGCGCTTTCGCCACCGGGCCGAGCACGCGTTTCATCTCCGCGATTTCCGTCTTGCCGAACCGCTCGCGTGGGCCGGACAGAGAGATCACGCCGATCAGCGTGCCGCGCGGGCCGAACACCGGGGCCGCCACCGCAGCACAACTCGGGTCGCGCTCGCCGAGCGAGATATTGAAACCATGGCTGCGGATGGTGTCGTAGCGCTCGCCGCTGCGCCCCTCATACGCAAGAATAATGTGTCCCGCAGCGCCGCGCAGCAACGGATAGCTGCAGCCCGCCTCGATGCGATCGAGTGTCGAATGGTTCGAGTTCACCCGAAACAGACACAGGCGATTCTCCGCATCCTGTCGCACATGAAAAGACGCGCTCTCGGTGCCCTGATCGACAAGCTGCTGCAGCGCGGGCACCACGTGATGGCCGATGGCGTTCTTGCGGTTAAACGCGACCCCGAGACGAAACGCCGTCGGTCCGAGATCATAAGCACCGTCCGGCAGCCGCATGACATAGCCGTTGGCGATCAGCGATCCGAGCAGCCGCAAGATGGTGCTCTTATAAAAGCCGGTGCGCGCGGAAAGCTCGGCCAGCGTCACCGGCTGGTCCGAGCTCTCGAGGGTGGCGACGATCGACAAGGCCCGCTCGACAGCGGCAACGCCCTCGCCTTCGCGCGGCGCCTCTGCCGCAGCAGTTTCCGCCGCCGGCGCTTTTTGTGCCGCGGGCGCTTTGGCCAATTTGGTCGCCGTCTTCTTCATGGCTCTCCGGTCAGCTCGTGTGCGACGCCTTGATGACGCGCGCCAGCACCGGCCAGTAGAGCTCGCCGTAGCCGGCGTCAATCGCCTTGCCCAGCATACTGTCGGCCAGCTCCGCGCCGCGCAGCTGGATGTTCACCGACTGCGCAAGATCGAGCGCATAGGCAATGTCCTTACGGGCATATTCGGTGGAGAACGCGCGCTCCGGGAAATTATCCGGCAGCATCGCCTTCATGCCGTGGTTGCGCAGGGCAAAGCTATCCGCCGAGCCCTTGGCCAGCGTCTCGAACAGCAGCTTGCCGTCGAGGCCTGCGCGCTTCGCCGTCTCCAGCGCTTCACCGAGCGCGACCACGGTCTGCATCAGCACCATGTTGTTGAGAATCTTCACCACTTGGCCTGCGCCGACCGCGCCGCAATGGGTGATGTCGGTGGCAAAGGTCGCGATCAGCGGCTGCAATTTTTTGAACACCGCGTCATCGGCGCCGACCATGACGCTGAGCGTGCCTTCTTCCGCCGCCTGGCGCGTGCGCGCGATCGGCGCGTCGGCATAGCTTGCGCCTTTCGCGGCAAAGCGCTTGGCGAGTTCGCGGCTCGCTTCCACCGGCGAGGTGCCGAGGTCGACAATGGTGTGGCGTGCTTCCGCAGATTTAAGCAGGCCGTCATCGCCGTCGCACACTGCCGCGACATGTTTGCCGCTCGGCAGCGCCATGAAGATCACGTCGCATTGCTTGGCAAGATCGGCGAGAGACGCCGCGCGCTTCACGCCCATGGCCTCCAGCCGCTGCAGCGGTGCATCCGCGCGATCGAAACCAAACACCGGCGTTCCGGTCTTGCGGGCGAGATTGCGGCAGATCGGCTCGCCCATCACACCAAGACCGATAAAACCAATGGCACCTGTCATGCCGGGACTCCTTCAAACGTCAGATCACTTCAAACTTTAAGAGAACGGACGCGGCTACTTTGCTTTCCGGATCATGCTAGAGCCGCGCCCGCATTGTTGAACCTTAACCCTTCACCAGCGGGCAGTTGCCCTCGCTCACCGGGCGGAACGCCTCTTCGCCCGGCGATGAGCTGATGACCTTGTAGTAGTCGTACTTGTACTTCGATTCTTCCGGCTTCTTGACCTGCATCAGATACATGGTGTGCAGCACGCGGCCGTCCGGACGCACGGTGACGTCCTTGTTGTACATGTCGTTGACCTTCATCTCGTGCATCTTCTTGGCGACGATGGCCGGGTCCTTGGTGCCTGCGGCCTTCACCGCGGCAAGATAGTGATGCACGCCGCTGTAGACACCGGCCTGCACCAGGCTCGGCACCTTGCCGCCAGTCGCCGCGAAGTAACGCTTCGACCAGGCGCGGGTCTCGTCGTTCAGATCCCAATAGAATGATGTCGTCAACTGCAGTCCCTGCGTGGCCTTGAGGCCGAGCGCATTGACGTCGGTGATGAAGACCAGAAGACCCGCAAGCTGCTGGCCGCTTTCGACGATGCCGAATTCGCCCGCCTGCTTGATTGCGGTCTGCACGTCGGCGCCGGACGTGGAGAGACCGACGACTTTGGCCTTGGAGCCCTGCGCCTGCAGCAGGAACGAGGCCATGTCGGTGGAGCCGAGCGGATGCGCCGCCGAGCCCACCACCTTACCGCCCGCCGCCTCGATGAACTTGGTGGAGTCGCGCTGCAACGCATGGCCGAACGCGTAATCGGCCGTGACAAAATACCAGCTATTGCCGCCGGCCTTGGTGATCGCTTGCCCCGTCATCTTCGCCAGCGCATAAGTGTCGTAAGCGAAGTGGAAGCTGATCGGCGAGCAGGCCTTGCCGGTGAAGTCCGACGAACCCGAGCCGCTGATGACGAAGATCTTGTTCTTCTGCTTGGCGACTTCGAGCATCGCAAAGCCCGCGGACGACGCCGCGCCGTCGGCGATCACGTCAACACTTTCGGTGTCGAACCACTTGCGCGCTATGGCGGCGGCAACGTCCGGCTTGTTCTGGTGATCGGCGGCGATCACCTCAATCTTCTGGCCCAGCAGTTCGCCTCCGAAATCCTCCGCCGCGAGTTTCGCAGCGGCGACTGAGCCGAGGCCGCCATTGTCGGCGAACACGCCGGTCTGGTCGTTCAGCACGCCGATCTTGATGGTGTCCGCGGCATGTGCTGCCTGCCCTGTGAACAGCAGCGCCGCCGACAAATACAAACCTCTCGTCAATGCTCTTAAAGTCATGTGTCTCCTCACACTTTAATGTTGTTTCAAAATGTCGTTCAGCACCGGCGCGATGTAGCGGCGGAACTGCGCGGGGTTTTCGCTCATCGGGAAATGCCCGAGCTGCTCCATGATGGTGACTTGCGCACCCTTGATGCCGCTCGCTGTGCGCACCGTGTCCTCCGGCATGCACGAGAAGTCGTATTCGCCGGTGAGCAGATAAAGCGGGCACACTTTGGTATCGATCGCGTCCGTGCGGCCGCGCAGGTCGCCATCGACGCGATAGAAATAAAGGTCGCCCTTGAACACGCCGGGGCCGCCTTGCTTGTAGGCCCACAGCGTTTCCATGCGCGCTTCCGCCGGGCTTTGCGGAGCGACGAGGCCGGAGACCAGCGCGGCGCAGACTTCGCCGCCGTGAATATCGGGGCGGTTCAGCCACGTGGTGTCGTACCACGGCGCCTGGAAGTCCGCCGCCTCCAAGCCGATCAACGCGCGAAACTCGGATGCGTGATCGATGGCAAGATTGAGCACGATGCGCCCGCCGATCGAACAGCCCATCACGATGGGCTTATCGAGTTCAAGTGCTGAGCAGAACGCGCGGATGGTTTGCGTGTAGCGCACTGTTGTGAGCTGATATTCGCTGCCGTCCCAATTCGCCGGCGGGTTGGACTTGCCGTGCCAGGGCATGTCGAAGGCGATGATGCGGAAGTTTTTCGCAAATTCCTCATCCGCCAGGAGATAGCGCCACTGCCGCCCGTCGCTGCCTGCGGTGTGGAGACACACCAGCGGAATGCCTTGGCCTGCTTCCTCGAAATAAATCCGGTGCGGCGTGCCGTCGATATCGACATGGACGTAGCGCCCCACCATGGGCTCGATGCGGCCGGTCATGCTGCACCTCCTGATGATCGCGGCAGCGCCAACAGATTCTTGAAATACTGAAGATGAGTCATGAACGGATAAATGTCGCCTTCCAGCGTCGCCTCGCCGCGCTTGGTGAGCGAGAGCAGATCGTGCCAGCCGGCTTTCGGCATCGGCTCCCAATACGCGGTCCACGCCTGCGGCGTCGCGCGATACGCAAAGCGCCACGAGCGCATCAGGATCGGCGCCCGCGCCATGTCGATGATGCGGCCTGCGCGGATCGACACGTGATATGCCTGCTCGGTGGAGCCAAGCAGACAATCCACATCGAGAAAGCGCCCGCGCTGCATCAGCGCTTCATCGCATGCCAATAGATCAGGAATTTGCGTGAACGCCTGCGTCACGCTTGTTTCAGATTTTTTCAAGACCGGACTCCTTGATGATGCGGCCCCACAATTCGGTCTGCGCCTTCACGTAGTCCGCAAGACCTGCGGACGTTGAGATGTTGGGCTCGAGACCGATGTCGGCGAAGAACTTTTGCGCTTCCGGCGTCGTCACCACTTGTGTCAGCGCCTTGTTCAGCGTCTGGACGATGTCATTCGGCGTGCCCTTCGGCACGAATAGGCCGCTCCACGCCGCGAAGTCGTAACCGGGCAGACCTGCCTCGGCCATGGTCGGCACATCCGGCAGCGAGGCGATGCGCACCGGCGTGGTGACACCAAGCGCACGCAGCGAGCCCTGCTGGATGAATTCACGCGTCACCGCGATGTCGGTGATGATGAACTCGATGCGGCCGCCGAGCAGATCGGTGATCGCCTGCGGTGTGCCGGGATAAGACACGCGCACGGCATCGATGCCCGTCATCGACTTCACCAGTTGCGCCGCCGCCATGCTGCCGGTGTTGCCGGTGCCGTAGCTCAGCTTGCCGGGATTGGCTTTTGCATAAGTGATGAATTCCGCGAGATTCTTCGCGGGAAAATCCTTCGCCACCACCATCACCAGCGGATTGCGCGTCAGCCGCGCCACGGGCACGAAGTCGGCCACCGGATCGAACGGCAGCTTGTTGTAGAGATGCACGTTGGCGGAGTGCGTCGAGTTGGTTGCGAGATAAAGCGTGTAGCCATCCGGCGCCGCGCGCGCCGCTTCACCCGCCCCTAAATTGCCGTTCGCGCCCGGCTTGTTCTCGACGATGATTTTCTGATTGAGCACCGCGCCGACTTTTTCCGCCAAGAAGCGCGCTTCCACGTCCGTCGCGCTGCCCGCCGGAAACGGCACCAGCAATTTGATCAGGCGGTTCGGATAGCCATCCGCCGCACGTGCAGTGGGTGCAAGCACCATGACTGATGCCACCAGCAGCATCGCAGCCGCTGCACGCCGCGTCAGCGCGGACCCTCGTATCACTCTCATTCTCCCTCCCGTTGTTCTTATCGAACGTTGTTCTTGTTGATCGCCATTCTTGTGCGGCGCTTGGATTACAGCGGTGACGCCGCGCTTCGTATTCGCATCGCCGTGAACCGCCTTCTTCGTTCGTTCTGTCTGACAGAACACTTGTTCTGTAATATCAACATATGATTTGATGGCGCGCAAGGGAGGCAGCGCGTGGCTGCCTTTTCGCCAACAGGACAACTGCGACATGACCTATCCCACCATCGAGCTTTACATCGACGGACGCTGGCGCCAGGCGAACGGCGCACCGATCATCAACCCGGCCGACGAAAGTGTGTTGGGAACGGTGCCACATGCGAGCAAGGCGGATCTCGACGATGCGCTCGATGCGGCGACGCGCGGTTTCAACGTGTGGCGTAACACCGCGCCGAATGCGCGTGCACAGATCATCCTGCGTGCCGCCGCGCTCATTCGCCAACGCGTCGATGAGATGGCGGTGGCGATGACGCTTGAGCAAGGCAAGCCGCTCGATCAGGCGCGGCTGGAAATTCTGCGCGGCTGCGAGATCATCGAATGGGACGCGACGGAAGGCATGCGGCTTTATGGCCGCGTCATTCCCGCGGGCCCCGGCCTGCAGCACACCGTGCATCGCCAACCCATTGGTCCTGTCGCTGCGTTCTCGCCGTGGAATTTTCCGATGAGTTCACCGTCGCGCAAAGTCGCGGGCGCGTTGTCGTCGGGCTGCTCGATCATTCTGAAAGCATCGGAAGAAACGCCGGCCGGTGCGCTGCAGCTCGTGCGCGCCTTCCACGATGCCGGCCTTCCCGCCGGTGTACTCAATCTCGTGTTCGGCAATCCGGCGGAGATCTCCAGCTATCTCGTGCCGCAGCCCTCCATTCGCCTCATCACCTTCACCGGCTCGGTGCCGGTCGGCAAGCATCTCGCGTCGATGGCGGGAGCGCACATGAAGCCTGCGATCATGGAGCTCGGCGGCCACGGCCCGGTGATCGTGTGCGACGACGCCGATCCTGTCTCCACCGCGGCAGCGTCCGTCGTCTCCAAGTCGCGCAATGCGGGGCAAGTGTGCGTCGCGCCGACGCGCTTCTTTGTGCATGAATCGAAGTTTGAGGCATTCACCAACAGCTTTGCCGAGCGTGCCGCGCAGCTCAAGATCGGCAACGGCATGGACTCGTCAACGCAGCTCGGGCCGCTGGCCAATCCACGGCGCATCGAGGCGATGGAGCGGCTGGTGGCGGACGCGACATCGCGTGGCGCGCGCCTGCTCGCGGGCGGACAACGCATCGGCAATCGCGGCTACTTCTATCCGCTCACCGTGCTTGCGGACGTGCCGGAGTCCGCGCTTGCGATGAACGAGGAGCCGTTCGGCCCGCTGGCGCTGGTCAATCCGGTGCGCGATCTCGATGAAGCCATCAGCAAAGCCAACGCGCTGCCGTTCGGCCTTGCGGCTTATGCCTTCACCAACTCAGCAGACAACGTGCAGCGGCTGTCGAACGGCGTGGAGACCGGCAATCTCTCGATCAACCACTTCGTGGCGTCCACCGCCGAGACACCGTTCGGCGGCGTGAAGGACTCAGGCTACGGCCGCGAAGGCGGCACCGAGGGCCTCTCGTGCTACACGGTGGCGAAGAACGTCTCGCACAAGTTCAACTGAGGCGGCGGCGTTCGCACAACGACATCAATCCCGGCGAGGACGTTTCGCATGTTCTCGCCGGACACACGCACTGCATCGCTCATGACCTGCACTTCGCTTGCGAGGAAGCGCATGGCGTGAACGGGACACCATCTCTCAAATTTTATGTATCTGCTTTCATCCCTCTTAAGTCAGAGCGCGAATGCAACTTGTGTTTGCAGATGCGTCGCAGCAAGTATCTTGCACGAAGGGATTTGTGACAAAAAAGCCATGACAACTTATGTCGCACTGTTCACCTGCTTGCTGGGCTGGACCTATTTCATTTTCCGCCCACCGCTCGGCACGACATTTATCAACCGCAAGCCCTGCCGTTACTTCTATTAAAGTCATACTGCGCAGCAAACGCTACGCAGTCACATCGACTTTTCCGATTGCTGAGCTCGGCGCCTTTGGGACATCCCCCACTTTTGCAACCGGCGCTTCAAGCGCGTCTGAAAGTTTGGCGACCTGGAAATTCAAGTCGCCCAATTTCCGACCGGCGAGCGTGAACGTACGGTCATTAAATCGCACTGAGAATGTGTCAGTGGCTTCACCCGATTTGAGAAGCTCTGCGGATTTTTGTTCTGAGAATTCCAGATAGGACGAGATGTAGTCTGATGCGGATAGACCGGCGTGCCGCTGTGTGAACCGTTGAGAATCCGTCAGGGCGCTAGACGCTTCAGTGTTCTTGGCGTTTACACCTTGGTAATAGTTTCCGGCACCGAAAAGCGATATCGATCCAATCATAGGCACACCTACTCCTCAAACACTCTTCCTCTGCTTGCCGTGCAAGCGTTGTGCCATCCTTCACTTGTGGCGTGTGCGCGCGAAAAGCGCTTGGTTCTTAGAGATTAGCGTTCTCAGAGCAGTCAAGCCGCGCCTTGTCTAGCGGTCTGGCTGGCAAGATTTGCCGCCTGCAGGGCAAGGCTTTCCGGCATCTACATCAAGACTCTCAACGCGCGTCATCCCGATGCACGTAAGCTCAAGGCGGGGCCAATATGTCATGAGAAAAGAAGCGCTCATGATTCTCACACCATGAACGCCTCCGGATTGATGACCTGCTTGGCAAGCGCACTTAAGACTTCATCCGAGTGCTTTTCCTGCTGCAGGCTCTCCAGCAGGTCTTTTAGATCATCCTCGCGGCCAAGCCCTTTCGACCACGTTGCGAGCGTGCCGTAGACCGCGATCTCGTAATGCTCGACACGTTGAGCTGACGCGATGATGGCGGCATCGCGCAATCCGCCGTCGCCGACCATCTTCACCCAGCGATCGGCTTCATTGATGATGCTCCACATCGATTCATCTTCGTGTTCGCGGGGCTCGACGCCTTCTTTTGCCAGGATGCGGTCGAGGCGCTCCAACTGCGCGGTGGTCTCATCCAGGTGTTTGCTCAGCGCTTCCTTGAGCGCCGGGTGCTGCGCCTCCTCGGCCATCTTGGGCAGGGCGCGCGTCAGTTGGTCCTCGACCGACCGAAGCTCCTGCAGTTCGGCGATATACATCTCTTTGAAATGATCGACGATCATGTCGGACTCCTCCCTAGTGTGGTGGTTCAGAAGTTCGCCCGACTTTTTCCTGCGTGTCCTTCCAGCGAACTTCTGAACCTGAACCACACTAGCATCATGAATTTGCTAGTGTCCTCTCGAATCCAAAGTTCGCTACGGAGCACGCTGCACGATGAGGCGAACTTTGGATTCGGGACACTAGAAGATCGCCCCCGCGATGAATGCGTGGCCTCACCGCGTCTGCGTGTGCTCGCCGCCCGGCCGCGAGATGCCAGCCAGTGCCGCGGCCGTCATATTGCCGCTGCGCGCAAGATCACCCAGCGAGACGATGCCAATCAGCCGCTTCGCGCGGTCCAGTACCGGCAACCGGCGGACCTGAAGGTCAGCCATGTTTTCGAGGACGTCATCGATATCCTGATCGTCGAAGCAGTATTTGACATCATATGTCATCACCTCGCCGATCCGCGCATTCGGCCCCTTGCCCGCAGCCACACCCCGCACCGCGATGTCGCGGTCCGATATCATGCCGACAAGCCGGTCATTCTCCTGGACTGGCAACAAGCCAATATCCTTGTTGGCCATGATCTCGGCAGCCGCCCGGATCGTGTCATCGGGGCTCATCAGCTTCACGTCCGACGTCATGGTGCTTCCGACTTTCATGGGCCTCCTCCCTCAAATCATTACGAAAACCGTCGCGAATTGCGCTCGCACAGATGGGCGAAATTCATGGGCGCACCAAGACACACCCGCACCCCGCTGCCCATCGCGAGCCCTGCAACGCGATGAAAGATAACCTTTTTCAATGCGCGGTCGTTCCGAAGCGACAGGAGTATTTTCGTGATCGGCTTCGCCGGCGCGCTTTTCGCTCTTCAAGGTCACGTGACACGTCATGGTGAAGTCACTTGCCGTCGCCACGCTGCCGCCACACACGGCGGACGACACTCTCCGCAGTTCAGTGAAACCAACTTTCGGGAGCTCAACATGCGCAGTCCGCGAGTGACATCCATATTCGCCATGGCCATCGCAACTCTGATCGCGGCAAGCCTATTCGCACTGCCCGCGGCACAGGCCCAGCAGGAGGGGATCAAGCGGACCAACCTGCAGCAACATGATCTCAGCGCGCCCGGACGCGAGGCCGTGCAGGCGCGTGTCGATATCGATCCGGGCAAGACCTTCCCCAAACATACCCATCCCGGCGAAGAGATCATCTACATGCTTGAAGGCTCGCTGGAATACGACATCGAGGGCAAGCCGCCTGTGACGCTGAAGGCCGGCGATGTGCTCTTCATCCCGGCGGGCACAGCTCACACGGTGAAGAACACCGGCACCGTGACTGGAAGCGAGCTTTCCACCTACATCGTCGAAAAGGGCAAACCGCTGGTTACGCTAGTGCGGTAGTTCAGAAGTTCGCTCGATCTTTTCCGCGAGTCCTTCCAGCGAACTTCGGAATCGGGACACGAGTGCCGCGGATTTGAAGTTCTTCCGAGTGCCCCCGCAAGTTCGATGAAGAACTTCAGATCCAAAAGCGGCACTCAAATCATAAGCTTGCTAGTGTCCCTTTGATTCCGAAGTTCGCATCCGAGCAAGCCGCAAGCCTGTGCGAACTTCGGAATCGGGACACGAGTGCCGCGGATTTGAAGTTCTTCCGAGTGCCCCCGCAAGTTCGATCAAGAACTTCAAATCCAAAAGCGGCACTCAAATCATAAGCTTGCTAGTGTCCCTTTGATTCCGAAGTTCGCATCCGAGCAAGCCGCAAGCCTGTGCGAACTTCGGAATCGGGACACTAGTGAAGTGAAACGACTGAAAGCGTTTGCAGAAGTCCGGGACAGTCGTGGGGCGATACGATCGGGTATCAGCCATTCATAACCCGTTTGTGGTACTCGCTATCGCGGGCGATCTTTGGCAATGAACGAAGCCCGGCGATGTGTCGGGCTACCCTCGTCTTGGCGTCGCATTGTCCTAGTCGCATTCCAACAGGTGCATGTCCTTTCGTGTCACGTAAGCCCGCCCCGGCGACGGCGGGGACAGTCGATATTTTTGAGCGTTTGAGTTGGTGAGCATATTCGGTTCTGATTGAATCAGAACCGAAGCGTAGGTTCTTGTTTTGACGCGTTTTCTTCACGCGAAAGAGTGGAGCGGATTTGACGTTCGCACCGTGCTTGCCGCGAGGCTGTAATGCGAACGTCAAATCCTAAAGCTCCACTCAAGTCACGGATTTGCTAGTGGTCCTTTGATTTGAGCGTTCGCAACAGTGCTTGCTTAGACGGGATGCGAACGTTCAAATCGGACCACTAAGGGTGCCACTTCGCTTGAAAACGCTCTGGATTTTTGTTTGACGCGTTTTCTTCGCGCGAACCGGGTGCCACTTCGCTTGAAAACGCTCTCCTAGACCCGCTGCTGCTCGTGGAACCGGTAGCGGCAACTTGAGCCCGGCCGGCAAGACGTATTGCGCCGGTCGGGCTTTTTAATTCCGGGATCAATTGCGACGTCCCTCCCCCTCCTCGCCCGCGATGTGAAAAAGCCACGCTAGCCTCAAACGCTGTTGCAAAACTGCTGAATCTGCTTTGCGGCTTTCGCGAATCGGCTAGCGTGAAATGGCTGGGAAACTGGAGGGTGACATGGACGACCAACCGATCATGGAACAGGTGACGGACGTGCTGTCGGGCGCTGCAGAGACCACAAAGAAAGTGGCCAAGCGCGCCACCAAACCGGCGGAGAAAGCATCCACGTCGATGATGCCCGCAAAGAAGGGCTCCGCCAGAAAGACGAAGAAGGCCGGAAAGACGTCGGCCAAGAAGTCAGCCAAGAAATCGGCAAAGAAATCAGCCAAGAAGGCTACAAAGAAAACCTCGAAGAAGACGAAGAAAAAGGCCGCGAAGAAGGCGCCCAAACGAAAGAAGACCAAAAAGAGTTGATGGCGCTCCCGCAGGCCTGACAACAAAACCCCGGTTCGCCGGGGTTTTATTTTTGGCCTATCACGTGGTCTTTCACTTGGCGCATCTGTGACTAGAGCATGATCCGGAAAAGTGTGCAGCGGTTTTCCGAAAAGATCATGCTCAAACAATAACCTAAAGCGCGATGATGATTCATCCTGATCTCATCGCGCTTTAGTGGTGCTTCAGAAGTTCGCCCGATCTTCCTGCGAGTCCTTCCAGCGAACTTCGGAATCCGGACACGAGTTGCGTGCGACGCTTGTCGGCGCACCGTAAGAATAAGCATGAGCCGGGAACGGGCCTTCGCTGCATGTCGTTGATTCAAGGCGCGAGGCAGCAAGGAAGGAAGTTCCCAGATGCCGGACACATGCATTCCTGGCCACCATAACGGAAACCTCCAACATTCTTCGGCGACGTTCAACGGTTTCGAACACACGCCTCTTGGGGCGCGCGTAACCGATGGCTTTCGCCCATACCATGGAGCGCGGGCAATTTACGGGCCGCGCTGCCGTCGCATTGGTCGCCGCCCAGATTGCTATCATGTTTGTGGGCGCGGTGCTGCCGACGCCGCTCTACCCGCTCTATCAACAGCACTTCCAATTCTCCAACGTTGTTCTCACGCTCATCTACGCTGTTTATGTCCTTGGCAATCTGATCGCGCTGCTCATATTCGGCCGGTTATCGGACCAGATTGGGCGCCGGAACGCGAGCCTGCCTGCCATCGGCTTCGGCATTCTCAGCACCATTCTCTTCCTGTTCGCACAAAGCACCGCTTGGCTCTTCGCGGCACGGCTCGTGAGCGGATTTGCCACCGGTCTTGCCTCCGGCACGGCCGCCGCCTGGTTAGCCGAACTTCTAGCTAGTGTCCCGAATCCAAAGTTCGCCTCATCGTGCAGCGCGCTCCGTAGCGAACTTTGGATTCGAGAGGACACTAGCAGACCCACGATTCTAGTGTGGTTCAGGTTCAGAAGTTCGCTGAAGAACTCGCAGGAAAAATCGGGCGAACTTCTGAACCACCACACTAGCGGCGGCAAATCTGCGACCGGACGAATAGCCTCAATCGCCAACTTTATCGGCCTTGCCGCGGGAACGCTTGTGGCGGGTTTGCTGGCAGCATTCGCACCGTGGCCGCTGCATCTGTCGTTTGTGGTGTATCTGCTGTTCCTGCTCGCGCTCGGTGCCGCGATCGCTTTCACCTTTGAGACCGTCGACCAACCAATCAGCCACTTGCGCGATCTGGCGTTGAAGCCGCGGCTCGGCGTTCCCCCGAAAATACGCATACAGTTCATATCGCCGGCCGTGACCGGGTTTGTTGTCTTTGCGTTGATCGGGTTCTATGCCGCGCTCATCCCCAATCTGCTGTCGGACAGCCTGGGGCAGAAGTCACCGGCGGTCTCGGGCGGCACAGTCTTTGAGTTATTTGCGGTGGCGGCCCTGTGTGTGATGCTGACCGCCCGCTTAAACAGCAGGACCGCATCATTCGGTGCGCTGGTACTGCTGCCGCCAAGCGTATGGCTGCTTGTGACAGCGGAGTTGACCCATTCGATACTGCTGTTGCTTGGCACGACGGCGCTCGGTGGCCTGTCGGCTGCGCTGGGATATCGCGGCAGCCTTGAAGAGGTCAGCCGCATCGCGCCGGCAGATCAACGTAGCGAGGTGGTGTCGAGTTACTTGATTGCGGTCTACGCAGGCAACTCGGTCCCCGTCATCGGCATCGGGCTTCTCGCCGCGGTCACGAGTTCGACGACCGCTCACGTCTCGTTTGCTGCAATCATAACGGTGCTCGCCTGCATCGCGTTCATCGTCGGGGTGAAAGCCCGAGTGGCGACGAACCGGTCTTCCTAGAAACTGCAAACGTTAGAATCGAAAGACCACTAGCAAATATAAGATTCTAGTGGAGCTTTGGGATTTGACGTTCGCATCGCGAATTCGCGGCAAGCAGGTGCGAACGTCAAATCCGCTCCACTCGATTGCGACACCGAGCGAAAAGAAAAAGAGGCTGCCAACGACAGCAGCCCCTTTTTTAGTCTTTGAATAAAATCACCACCAATGGCGATGATGCCGCCAACCATAGTGGTGGCCTCGATACCAACCGTAGTGGCGCCCCCGAGACCAACCGTAGTGGTGGCCGCGACCGCCGCGATGGCCCCACCCATGTCCATGGCCGCCTTTGATCTGAATCACTGTCTCGTCGCTGCCGCCGAGCGTATTCGGTGTCGCTGCGGACATAGCCGACGCCGGCATAGTTAGCGCGAGCCCAACGGCAGAGCAGATAAATCCGATTGTCAGAAGCCGCTTCATTTGGTGTCTCCTTCGTGCCAGCAAAATGCTCCTGCGGACTATCAGTTTTTTCTGCAATGTTGACTGAACGCTGGATTCATAGACCGTTCAGAATCGTTGCGACCGATTTGTGTGGGACTCCGCGCAACGGCAGGTCTGCTCAAAGGATAGCGTCATTGTACGGGCCGGCGTGCCAGCATATATCCGAAGTTGAGCTGAGCGGACAAAGACGGGCGCTGCGCCTAAAGACAAGAAGAGACGTCAGATGGGTATGCTGGTCAACGGCGAGTGGCACGACGTTTGGTACGACACGGCCAGTACTGGCGGCCGCTTCGAGCGCAAAGCGAGCGCCTTTCGCAACTGGGTGACGCCCGATGGCGCGCCAGGTCCGAGTGGTGCGGGCGGCTTCCCGGCGCAACAGGGACGCTATCACCTCTATGTCAGCCTCGCCTGTCCCTGGGCGCACCGGACATTGATCATGCGGCGGCTGAAGGGACTGGAGAACGCCGTCTCGCTTTCGGTGGTTCACTGGCGCATGCGCGAGCGGGGCTGGACGTTCATGCCGGGCCCATGCGTGACGGGCGATCCGGTCAATAGCGCAGAAACACTGAGCCAGGTCTATGTTGTGTCAGACCCGCACTACACCGGTCGCGTAACGGTGCCGGTCCTTTGGGACAAGGCACGTCGCACCATCGTGTCCAATGAATCCGCCGAGATTATCCGCATGTTCAACAGCGCCTTCGATGGCGTTGGAGCAGCGCCGGGCGACTACTACCCTGCGCCGTTGCGAGAGCAGATCGATGCGCTCAACGAGCGCATCTACAAAGAGGTCAACAACGGTGTATACCGCGCCGGCTTTGCCACCACGCAGACCGCCTACGAAGAGGCCGTCGTAACGCTGTTCGAGGCTCTGGATTGGCTGGAGGCGCTGCTGTCAGGATCACGCTTCCTGACCGGCGACCGGCTCACCGAAGCCGACATACGGCTGTTCACAACACTGGTGCGGTTCGATGTCGTTTATCACGGGCATTTCAAGTGCAACTTGAGGCGCATCGCTGATTATCCGGCGTTGTGGCGCTTTACCCGCGATATCTACAACTTGCCCAGCATTGCCGAGACGGTCAACCTCAACCACATCCGGCACCACTACTATGAAAGCCAAACGACCATCAATCCGACGGGTATAGTGCCGCTCGGACCGATTATCGACTTCGAAGGACCAGCCCCCCGCAAGTGAAGTGGCGTGGCACGTGCGAAGACACGTTCGCGCTTGCCCACAAAACTTTCATCAAGCGCCACTAGCTAGTCTAGGGGCAGAGCGCGCTGCTGCGCTTGCTGCCGCGCGGGGCACGTCAGCGACGCTGACTCAATCCGTCAGTGATACGAGGTTGCCGACGCCGGTTCCGGCCTTCAGGCCCTCGCCAGGTTGAGACATTGTGCCTGTTTCTCGGCCGCGTCACGGCGTAGAATCTACTTGCCGTTGAAGCACAACGTGCCGAAATCGCCGTTGAAGACGAACGAGCAGCAGCACGAAGCCATCGGCGCGCATTCACCCATAAAAGACCGGGAGGAAAGCGATGAGCAAGATCGATCGAAGGTCGGCATTGGGACTAGGGTTGGCAGCGGCTTCGGCGGCCATGGTGAAGCCAGCCGCCGCTCAAACCGCAGGTTACAAGGACACCACGCCGTTTTCAGGTGTCGTGGTCCGTGCATATGATGGAGAAACCCCATCCCTCATCCCTGGCTTCAAGACCGTCTCAATGCGCGATGTGATCATGCAGCCGGGATCGAAGACGATGAATCCCCCCATGATGAATGCCATGATCTGTCATATCACTGAGGGGGAGCTTCGGATTGAGCAGGAAGGAAAGACCTTTACGGCCAAGAAAAACTACGTCTGGACCTGCAACAAGGACACAAAAGAGGACAGCCGCAACGAAGGGAATGTGGTTGCGATTATGCGGATCACGGATCTGAAGGCTTAAGATTTTTTTCTTCAGGCTTGTTTTCTTCAGACTTGTTTTCGCACGCGATCGATCGCGCAAGCGGATGGCACGCAACAAGACGCGCGGTCCGCTCGGAGCGGATCGCCTGGTCTCAAGTCACTTGGCCTCAAGTCACTTGGCCTCGAGCCACTCAGTCTCGACTGCTTGGTCCCGAGTCACACGACCTGTGCCACCTGCTCCTGTGTCACCTGCTCCCGCGTATGAACGCGCGCATCTCCTCCGGGGTCAGCTTGCCATCTTTATTGGTGTCCATTGCCCTGAAAATCCGTTCGTGAGCGGCCTGAAACTCCTGCAGCGAGATGGTCCCATCGCCGTCGGCGTCCATCAGAGCGAACATCATGCGCATCATGAAAGGTGGTCCCCCGCCCATCATGCCGTGCCTCATCATGTGCGCTCGCATGCCGCGCTCCATCGCGCCGCGCTCCATCATGCCGCCGCCTTGTCCCGTCGTGCTCCCACCTTCCTCATCCTCCTCCTGTTCGGATTGCATTTGTTGCTGACCCGTTTGCGGCGTCATCCGCTCCTGGGCGGTCGCACCGACAACGCCATAGGCCAAAATGAGAGCAGATACCGTGATTCCAAGAATGCGCGTGCCCATGTCGAATCTCCTCGGAAAGCATGGACCCCAACCCGTCCCTTTAATTCGGCATCAGTGATATTGATCCTTCGCGGCTTGCGCCCACGCAACTGTGATCGACGATGAGCCTATTCGGTTCTGATTGAATCAGAACCGCGTCTGGATTCTCGTTTGACGCGTTTCTTCACGCAAACCGGGTGCCACCTCGCTCGAAAACGCTCTGGATTCTCGTTTGACGCGTTTTCTTCATGCGAACCGGGGCCACTTCGCTCGAAAACGCTTCGTGAGGCTTTGGCCGGAAGGGCCGAGACTGAGACTGCACGCGTTCCACCCACATCCAGGACGCTTCTCGGCCACAGGCAGACATGGCGGCAGGTGGGCAGCATCAACGCGCCGATAGAGTGGCAAAGCCCGAAGACTCTGCAGCATGTGGGGATATGGTTTGTGGAGTCTGGCCATTGCCCCAAGCCTCTCTTGTCCAAAGCCTCTCTTGCCCAAAGCCTCCCTCAAACAGGCGGGTCAATGTGAGCGGAGCTTTACCGCTATTTCCGCGTGATGCCATATCCATCGCGCAGTCTACAAGTCGCATAGTCCCGCCCGGCGGAATGCGTTAGGATATTTCTCGGGGTCCGTTTTGAGCTAATTCCGGACGGTGCGCTCGCGTCGCGCCACTCGCTTTAGAATTGGCTAACCACCGACGGATTTGCCCGTTCGCGTGGGGCGTTTCATCGATGGACGACGGCGAAAATATAAGGCTTTGCTGCCTCACCGGCAGAGCTTAGAGCATCGCTTGTTGTGCTGTGGCCAACGAGGGTGCGGGTTTGAGGGTTGCGCGGGGTTGAGAGATGGGAAAAGAGCAAAACCTCCACTTCGGAGATCTGATCCTCGACGAAACGTGCCTCTCCGCCCGCCGCAACGGGGAGATGATTCAGTTCACCAGAAACGAGCGCGCACTGCTGCTCGCCCTCACCCGTAATCCGCGTCGCCTCATGCCCCGCAGCCGGCTGCTCGATGAGATCGATCCGTCGGAATCGGATCGCTCGGACCGCTACATCGATTTTCTGGTCAACCGCCTGCGCTCGAAGCTCGGCGACAACACGAAGTCGCCCAAGTATATCGCCACGCAATATGGCGAGGGGTATGTCTGGATCGCTGCGCCATCTCCGGCGGTGCCGATTGACGGATTCCTGGTTATCGCGGCCTTCGGACCGCAGGGACACGCCTTCAGCCCGCAAGCGTCGTCCTTGCTCGGCCAGCTTCGCGACACCATCGCCGCCAGCGTTGGCTTTGGCCAAAAGGTTGTCGTTGTTGCCGAGAACTGGCACCCCGTCGCCACTGACAAGGTGCACTATTTCCTGCAGGTGAACTTTCATGGCGACAACGGGCGCCTTGGTTGTTCGGCCACTTTGCGAGAAATGCCCTCGAAGCGCATCGTCAGGGCGTTCCGCCTCCATCTCGACAACGCGGACGCCACTTCGTTCACAAGCGAGGCGACCCGGATCTCAACCGGTGTCGTCAACGCTCTGCGGCAGGCCCTCGCTGACGCCTCCACGGGTCTCGGCACCCCCGAAGACGAACCGCTCGAAATGCGGCTTCACAGGGCCTCAAGCCTGCTGTCGGCCTCAAATCCGCAGTGGCTGGAAAGGGGCGAGCAACTGAGCAAGGACCGCGCGCAGGATCCGGACAATCCGGACATCGCCCTGCAATGGTGCATGCATCTGTTCGCTCGCCTCGTCATGAATCCATTCGGGATGAGCCTGGAAGAACGTGACCGCATCGAAAGCGAAATCGACGCTACGGTGCTGGAGTTGCTGCCCGCCGTCGAGCCGAACCCGCTCTTGATGTTGGCCGCCGCGAAGCTGCTGTACTTCATCAACCGCGGTCATCTCGATTTGGCGGAGGACATTGCCGAGCGCGCCTTCGCCCGAACTGCGGACTATGCCGCGGCCCTGCCCATCATGGGACAATTGCGCTACGCGCGCGGCCGTTTCGAGGAAGCCGTCAGATTCTTCGATCGTGGCATCGAGATGGCCGAACCGGGCCCCGCCTTTCATTTACATATGCGAGTGCTGAAGTGTATCGCCCTGCTCGCTGCCGGCGACCGCGCGGCGCTTGATGCTGCCGCCGCTGATATCGCCGACATGGGTCCGCGTTGCCCGCCCCAAATCGCCTTGATGATAGGCTGGACGATTGCGGCGGCGGATCAGGAATTGCCTGCGGCGGCGGCGCAGGCGCTTGCTGCGGCTGGCCCTGCGGGCGCCCGCAGCGCGATCGAATATCTCTACTTCACGTCGGCGCGTCACCTCATCTCGGAGCATGCTCGCGCCAACGTCATGCGCGGCCTGATCACGCACGTGACGAGACTGCATGGCGAGTCCGTTATTCCCACGTTTATTCTGAGAAACATCTAACGCCGCGGATTTGAAGTTCTTCCGAGTGAAGCCGCAAGCTCGATGAAGAACTTCAAATCCAAAAGCCGCACTTGACGTCCATTTTGACCCCGAAATCGGACATCGGCGGGCGACGTAGGCATGACCGCTAAGGAAGCAGACGTGAACCAGGCCAGATGCCATGTCCGCTAGGGCCAAGAGCCGGTGTGGTTCAGAAGCGGTAAGCCTTGAGTCCGATAGCGCGTTTCGATCTTCGGTTGCAGAGGAGCCAGCCCCTCCTGGAACCTATCTGCAACATCAGACGTTCTTTGCGCGGATGAGCAGCGCCGTCGCCCCGGCGCGGCGCGCGTCGAGGCCGAGGCGCTGAGCTGCGCGGGTCGGAGAAATGCTCATGAAGCTCACTCTTTCAGTCATCAAGGCTGACGTTGGCTCCGTCGGCGGGCATACGAAACCGTCTGCACGCATGATGGCGGCTGTCAGGGGCGAGGTCGCAAAGGCGATCGACAACGGTCTGCTGATCGACGGTTTCGTCTGCCACACCGGCGACGACATTGCGATTATCATGACGCACACACGGGGCGAAGGGAGCTCCGAGGTTCATCAATTCGCCTGGAAGACGTTTCTCGCGGCCACGTCGGTCGCGAAATCCTCCGGCCTCTACGGCGCCGGCCAGGATCTTCTCGTTGACGCACCTTCCGGAAACCTTCGCGGCGCAGGCCCGGCCGTCGCCGAGCTCAGCTTCGACCACGGCCTCTCGGGCGCGAGACCCGCGGAGTCCTTCATGGTGTTCGCGGCCGACAAATGCGGCCCCGGCGCCTACAACCTGCCGCTCTACCTCGCCTTTGCGGATCCCATGTATTGCGCCGGGCTGATGCTGCCCCCGATGATCAAGGGTTTCCGTTTCCATGTCATCGACATGGACAACACGGCCGGCGACAGCGTGATCGAACTCGACGCGCCCGCGGAGAGCTACCACATTGCCGCACTGCTCCGCGACAACGAACGCTTTGGCATCGATCGCATCGTTTCTCGAACATACGGCGAGGCTGCCGCCGCTGTTTCAGCGCAGCGTCTTCACGCGATTGCAGGCAAGTACACCGGCAAGGATGATCCGGTCGCGATCCTCAGGAACCAGGGGATTTTCCCGGCGCCCGAGGAAATCATCTCGCCCTTCGTCAAGGCGCACTTCGTGGGCGGCGATGCGCGCGGCTCGCACGTGATGCCGCTCATGCCCGTCCCACTTAACACACCGGTAACGGGCATGTACTGCCTGCCGATCGTTTCTTGCGTCGGCTTTTCAATCGACAAAGAAGGCCGCTTTTCCGATTCCCATGTCGATTTCTTCGACAACCCGGCGTGGGACGAGGTCCGCCAGCGCGCCCAGCGCAAAGCGATCGACATGCGCAGCCAGGGCTGGTCTGGCGCCGCGATGCTGCCCTATTCCGAACTGGAGTATGGCGGCTTCCGCGACACCGTCTCCGCACTGCTGAAGCGTTTTCGGCTGCGCGAGGAGCGCAAGCCGCAAGCGGCCGAGTAGAGACTCGCTGAACGTCGCCTAGGCAAAGGGAGCGCGGCCATGGAGTTCACCGTGGTGCCCATCGTCAAGCCGGACGCTGCCAACTTCATCTTCGGCCAGTCGCATTTCATCAAAACCGTGGAAGACCTCCACGAGGCGTTGGTGGGAGCGGTTCCGGGCATCCGCTTCGGGCTGGCTTTCTGCGAGGCCTCCGGTAAGCGGCTGGTGCGCTGGTCGGGCAATGACGAAGCCGCCCTCACCCTTGCACGCGACAACGCATTGGCCATCGGCGCGGGCCACACTTTCCTGATCTTCCTCGGCGACGGGTTCTTTCCCGTGAACGTGCTGGCTGCGGTGCGCGCGGTACCAGAGGTCTGCTGCATCTATTGCGCGACGGCCAACCCGACACAGGTGATAGTCGCGCAAACGGAACTGGGCCGTGGTGTGCTCGGCGTGGTAGATGGCGCCTCGCCGCTGGGTGCCGAAACCGACGCCGATATTGCGTGGCGGAAAGACCTGCTGCGCAAGATCGGCTACAAGCTTTAGTCCGGATTCCCATTGGGTGATTTTCGGTTGAAACCGCTGCCGACTTCGCTGGCATAAACGAAGTCCTTCCCTCCCGCTTGGCGAGATGCAGCGCCGGCGATGCCGCCAAGGTCCTTCCAAATCCTTGCTGTAGAAAATCGGCGACTCCACGAACTTTGGACTCGGGACACTCATAGCCTGACCACTGTTGCCCGGATGCCACGTCACCGGGTTGATGTGGTTCACGCCCTACCCCGATAGGGGGCGTCCTGTGGTCCTCAAATATTGGACAAACAATTGGCTGCTAGGCAACGACTCCGTTTTTGGTCGTAGGTAGGCATCCCAAAAAGCCGCTCACCAGCATCAGGTCCAGAGTGATCCTCGGTATGCCGAAATCCTCCCCGCAGCACGGCGAGCCATCCGGACATCCGGAAAATCCCACGGCAAAACGGCCTGTTTTGAAGACCTTTCCGGCATCAGTCGGGAATGTGGGAATGTTTGATGAAGACTGAACAGACCAGAAACGTCCATGCCCTCCGCCTTTGCGGGCGTAATGAAGCCGCGCAAACGGCAGCTTTTCCCCGCCACGATCGGCCGCATCGTTGCTCTGGCCTTCTCAGACACGCGCTGCTCTGCTCGACAGCTTTGGTCGGGCTCCTTGTCGTCCTGCCGGTCGCGACCCCGGCGCGGGCGCAGGCATATAACGTGGGTGACGGTCAGAGCTTTTCCGGCGCCGGTGTTCCTGCATCCCCCAACGGCGGCGACACCATAAACCTCCAAGGGGCCACCGCCACGGGCGACGTCGCGATGACCCTTCCCACGGGGGCGGCACCGGGGTCGGCCGATCTCACCATCAATGGCGCTTCGGGCGGGAGCACGGTCACGATCGGCGGCATTTCGACATCGCTGTTCACTGCCGCCAGTACCGTCATCCTGAACCTCGCCGGGGGACCAATCACCTTCACAGGGGCGAATGTCAGTGGCGACGGAGGTGTACTGAATGGATTGACTGGCGTCACGCAAGTTAACGGCGATGTCAGCATGAGCAACAACACCGCGGGTGGCTATGGCGGCGCGATTGCCGCCGAAAATGGCAGCGTCAGTCTTGCCACCACGCAGGGTAACGTCACCTTGACGAACAACACCGCGACTTGGGGCGGCGCGATTGATGCAATTGACGTCACCATCGGCAACGCGAACGGCACCATCACCCTGACCGGCAACAAGGCAACGGCTGGCAGCGGCGGTGCGATCGATGCGTTTGACGGCGTTGTCACGCTCGTCGCCAACACGACGGCCGGCATCACACTTTCTAACAATAGTGCCGCCGATGGCGGCGGCGCAATTTACGGACACGACGGGATCCGCATTACCGGCGCATTGACGGCGAACAACAACACCGCCAATGGCAGCGGCGGCGCGATCAGCACGGACGGCAATGTCCTCATCAATGGCAACACAACGCTAACCCAGAACACCGCCGGTGCTTTTGGCGGCGCCATCCACGCAGGCGGCGGCAATGGCACCGCCACGATCGCCGGCTCGCTGAACGCGAGCGGTAACACTGCCAACAACGGCGGCGCAATTTACGCGGACGGCGGTATCAGCATCACCGGCGCGGTGACGGCAAACAACAACACCGCCATCAACGGCGACGGCGGCGGATTGAATGGGTTGACTGGCGTCACGCAGGACGGCGGCGACGTCAACATGAGCAACAACACCGCGGGGCAATATGGCGGCGCGATTGCCGCCGAGGATGGCAACATCAGTCTCGCGACCACGCGCGGTAACGTCACGATGACGAACAACACCGCGACTTGGGGCGGCGCGATCGATACGAATAACAACGTCAATATCGGCAACGCGAACGGCACCATCACCCTGACCGGCAACAAGGCGACGATTGGCAGCGGTGGCGCGATCGATGCGACTGACGGCATTGCCATGCTCGTCGCCAACGCGACGGCCGGCATCACACTTACCAACAACAGCGCCACAGATGGCGGCGGCGCAATATACGCGGGGACAGGTGTCCACATCACCGGCGCGTTGACGGCGAACAGCAACACCGCCATCACCGGGAGCGGCGGCGCCATCAATACGGAAGGCAATGTCCTCATCAATGGCAACACCACGCTAAACCACAACACCGCCGCTGGTTTTGGCGGCGCCATCCACGCAGGCGGCGGCAATGGCACCGTCACGATCGCCGGCTCGCTGAAGGCGAGCGGTAACGCTGCGGGCAACGGCGGCGCGATCGCCTCGGACCGCGGTATCAGCATCACCGACAACCTGACTGCGAACGGCAACACCGGTTCACGTGGCGGCGCGCTGTTCGTCGGGAACGGCAACGTCAGCCTCGCAGCCACCTCGGGCAAAGTCACGCTGGAAAACAACACTGCGACGGTTGACGGTGGCGCGATCTATGCGAACGGCGACGTGACCATCGGCAGCGCCAGCAATGCCGCCGTCGTGAGGCTAAAGAACAACAACGCCACCTTTAACGGCGGCGCAATTTACGGACTCAACAGTATCCGCATCACCGGCGCGTTGACGGCGGACAGCAACACCGCGACGAATGGCAGCGGCGGCGCCATCAATACGGAAGCCAATGTCCTCATCAATGGCAACACCACGCTGAACCACAACACCGCCGCCGGTTTTGGTGGCGCCATCCACGCGGGCGGCGGCAATGGCACCGTCACGATCGTCGGCTCGCTGAACGCCAGCGCTAACACTGCCGGCAACGGCGGCGCGATCGCCTCGGACCGCGGGATCAGCATCACCGACAACCTGACCGCGAACGGCAACACCGCTTCGCAAGGCGGCGCGCTGTTCGTCGGCAATGGCGACGTCAGCGTCGCGACCACCTCGGGCAATGTCACGCTGGAAAACAACAGTGCGACCATCAATGGTGGCGCGATCTATGCAAACGGCAACGTGAGTATCGGCAGCACTCTCAACAACGCCGGTACGCTGACCCTCACCGGCAATACCGCGGGCACCGACGGCGGTGCAATCTTTGCCCTGGGCGGCGTCACCCTGTTCGGCACGGACATCAGCAGCAATACGGCGACCAACGGCAACGGCGGCGCTGTCTATGCCGCGAGCGACTTCACCCTGACCAGCACCACGACCGATACCGTCACCGGCAACAAGGCCGGCCAGCAAGGCGGCGCGATCTGGGCTGGCGGCAATGTCACGCTGAATGCCACTGGCGGCAACATCACCTTCTCGGGCAATACCCAAGGCACAGCGGGAACGTCGCAGGCCAACGCTATCTACCTGGACAACGGAGGCGGCGGCCACACGCTGACCCTCAACACGGCCGGCAACGCCATGGCTTTTTACGACCCGATCCAGAACAGTGCCGTGAATGGCCTGCTTACGGTCACCGCGACGGGTGGCGGATCGATGATTTTCGATGGCTCGCACTACAACACTCAGACCGACCGCTGGTCGCAGGTCTATGGCGCAACGACAGTCGAGAGTGGCACGACTTTCACGGTGCGGCACAATGCAGTCTATGGCGTGTTGGCGGGGGATTTGGGTCAGGCCACGCCGACTTCTTTCGTGGTGAACAATGGCACGCTGGGCGTCGAGGCCGGGAGCGAGGTCCGGGCGGATACGATCGCCGTGAACGCGGGCGGCATGCTCACTGGCGACGGCACTGTGACCGGCAACACCACGATCAACGCCGGCACCGTCTCGCCGGGAAATTCCGTCGGGACTCTCCATATCAACGGCGATCTCACCATGGGGACTGGCTCGACCTATCATGTCCAGCTCAACGGCACGACCAGCGACCGCATCGCAGTAACCGGCAACGCGAACATCCAAAGTTCGATTTTCGAGATCGCGCATGACACCAACACCGCATCGGCGCCGGTGCTGCCGGGCAAGACCTACACGGTGCTCACGACCGGAGGCGGCTTGACGGTGACATCCCCCACCCTCGCGACCGCCGATTTCCCGTTCCTCGGCTTTACCTTGAGCACCGACGCCTTCAACGGCTACCTGACCACCGCGCGCAACGCGATCGGCTTCGCTGATCTCGCTTCAACGCCCAACGAGAAAGCCGTGGCCGGCGCGCTGGATACAATGGCGGCCAGCAATCCCTTGTGGCAGCAGGTTGTAGGCGCCAGCGCATCCCAAGCCCGCGCGGCCTTCACCAGCCTCAGCAACGCCGCGATCCACGCCAACGCGGCGGGCGTGTTGTCGGAGCAGTCGCAATATCTGCGCGATGCCGTCACCGGCCGGTTGCGGCAGGACTTCGCCTACGGCACGCCGTTGGCGCAAGGAGGCAACGCGCTGTCCTATGCCGAGGAGACCCCGCGCAACGCCTATGCCGCGCTACCGTTCACCAAGGCGCCACCGGCCCTTCAGCCAGCGCAAGTCTATGCGGTGTGGGCGCAAGCGCTGGGCAGCCTCGGCACGCTCCAGGGCGACGGCAATGCCGCCAAGACCGATCACAACCTCGGCGGCGTGATCTCCGGCATCGATATCACCTTCAACGGCATCTGGCGTGTGGGTCTTGCGGGCGGCTACAGCCACTCCAGCTTCAAGTCCCCCGACATCGCCGCGTCCGGCTCGAGCGACAGCTACCACATCGCCGCTTACGGCGGCGGACAGTTCGGCGCTTGGGGCCTGCGCGGCGGCGCCAGCTTCTCGTGGAACGACGTGCTCACCTCGCGACAGATTGCCGTGGTCAATATCATCGACACCCAACGCGGCGATGATGGCCTGAAGACGACACAGGTGTTCGGCGAGGTTGGCCACACCTATGCCTTCAACGGCGCTGCACTGGAGCCCTTCGCGAACATCGCTTACGTGCGCGTCGATGGCGGCATCAACGAACTCGGCCTCGCGGCGGTTACCGGATCGACGGTGCTCGATACCACCTACACCACACTTGGCCTGCGCGGCGCGACGGCGTTGACGCAGACCCTGACAGCACGCGGGACGCTGGGCTGGCGGCATGCGTTTGGTGACGTCACGCCGCTGGCGACGCTGGCGTTTCAATCCGGGTCGCCCTTCACGTTGGCCGGTTCGCCGATTGCACGTGATGCTCTCGTCACTGAGGCGGGGCTCGACTTAGCCGTCGCCCCCAATGCCTTCCTCGGCGTCTCCTGGAGCGGCCAGTTCGCCGATCAAAGCCACACCAACGCCCTCAAGGGCAACTTCAGCTGGCGGTTCTGATGTCAGCCTCACAACAAGACCCCGGTTCGCCGGGGTTTTAATTTGGAGACGGCTGCTCTGCTCTTCTGTGATGACTCAGAAGTTCGCATCCGAACAAGCCGCAAGCCTGTGCGAACGTTGGATTCGGGACACGAGTGTGATGACCGCAACCTGATCACTGTTGCGCGCATGCCTCATCAGCGGGTTGACGTGTGTCACGCCCTATCTCGATAGGGCATCTCGGGCCGCTTTCAAATACTGTGCAAACAATTGGCTGCTACGGCAACACTCGCATCGGCTCGGTTGCCGGTGAATGTGCAAGTGGTGGGTAGCATGTCGCGTTCAGTCCAGGTGGAAAGTCAGTCCTCAAATCTCAGCAAGCCCCGGCCGGCAACTCGGCATCGGCTCTTTTCCCTCCTATCGAGATCGGCCTCGCGCCTGGTTCTGGCAAAATGCCTTGCGGCAGGGACCCTATTGGCAGCGGTGCCGGCCTATGCCGCCAACATCAACGTCGCCAACGAAATGCAACTTCGGAATGCCATCAGCGTCGCTCAAAACGGCGACACCATCAGTTTGACCGCGAACATCACCTTGACCTCCAACCTGCCACAGGTGCAGCGCAACGTGACCATCAGCGGCAATGATTTCACGCTCTCCGGCAATAACCAGTATCGCGGCCTGTTCGTGCAGTCGGGCGCCGTCTCGATCTTCAATCTCAAGATCGCCAATTGCGTAGCCCAGGGCGGCAATGGCGGGAGCGGGTGGTACGGGAGTAGCAACGTCAGCGGCAGCGGCGCCGGTGGCGGCGGCGCTGCCGGACTGGGTGGTGCATTGTTCATCGGGAGCTCCGCCAATGTGACGGTGTTTAACGTCTACCTGCAAAACAACCAAGCGCGTGGCGGCGATGGCGGCGGGCTGTTCCAACCTAGTGGACTCCAAGGCCGGACCAGCGGTGGTGGCGGCGGCATGTTCGGCAACGGAGGAAACGGCGGCTCAATTCTTGATGGTAACGCGGGTGCAGGAGGTGGAGGCACTGGCGGTGGAGGCGCTGGTGGCTTCGGCGGTGGCGGCGGTGGCGCCGCATGGACACGAGCTGGGGACGGCGGGTTCGGCGGCGGCGGCGGGGGCGCTGGCAGCGAATTCTCCACCATCGGATCACGCGGCACGCCGGGGAATGGTGGCTTTGGCGGCGGCAATGGCTCCAACGATGGGCGCGGGGGTGGCGGCGCCGGCATGGGCGGCGCGATCTTCGTCCAGCAGGGTGGCACCCTCAGCATAAAGCAGACCGGCTTCAACATTTCCGGAAATACCGTTGCCGGTGGCAGCGGTGGTCAGAATGGCCAGGCCTACGGATCGGGCATCTTCCTTCAGGGCAACGGATCGCTCAGCTTCGACTCCCCGGACACGCAGACGATCAGCGACGCCATAGCCGATCAAACCGGCGTAGCGAAGAGCGGAGGCAGTTGGTCTCTGGTCAAGAACGGTGCCGGCACACTTATTCTCACGGGTGCAAATGCCTATTCGGGGGGGACCATCGTTAACGGCGGTATCCTGCAGGGAAATACCGTGGGCCTGCAAGGTAACATCACCAACAATGCCTCCGTCGTCTTTGATCAGACGGACAACGGCACTTATGCCGGCAACATCTCAGGCACCGGCTCTCTTATCAAATCCGGCAGCGGCGATGTCACGCTTTCAGGCACCAACACTTACTCCGGGGGCACGACGGTCAACGGCGGAGCGCTCCTGTTCCTCTCCGATGCCAACCTCGGCGCTTCGGGCGCCGGCATCACTCTGAACAACGGCACGATCGGGACAGTGAATGGGAGCACCGTCAACCAAACGGTCAACCGCCCCGTCACGATCACAAACAACGGCGGCTTTCAGGTTGGCGCGATCAACGGCAACCCAGGTGTGCTGACCTGGGGCGGCGTGATCAGCGGTGCAGGCACCCTTGTCAAATCCGGCAGTGGCGACCTTATCCTGTCCGGGATCAATACCTACTCGGGTGGCACGACGGTCACCGGCGGCGTGGTACGTTTCACCACCGACGCCAACCTCGGCGCAGCCGGCGCCGGGATCACGTTGAACGGCGGTTCGGTCGCAAGCACTGACGCCACCGCGGCCAACACGACCATCGGTCGCAACATTACCCTCGCCGGCACCGGCGGCATCGGTGTCGGACTGCACCCGCTCATCTGGAGCGGCAACATCAGCGGCGCAGGTCAGTTCATCAAGAGTGGCAATGGCGAGCTCTGGCTCCAGGGCACGAACACCTACAGCGGTGGGACGCTGGTTCAGCGAGGAACTCTGCGTATCGACTCCGATGACAAGCTCGGCGCGGCCGGCAAAGGCGTCACCCTGGACAACAATGCCGCCCTCCGCGCCTCCGCAACTTTCACAACCTCTCGCAACGTCTTTCTGACCGGCGTCGGCGGTGTCTTCATCGTCGACCCCACCCAGGCGTTGACCCTGAGCGGTATCGTCAGTGGCGCGAATATCACCAAAATCGGTGCCGGCACGCTCATCCTCACCGGTGCCAATACTTACGCCGGCAACATCCAAAACAATGGCGGCACGGTACAGGGTAACACCACGAGCCTGCGCGGCAATATCGTCTTCGACAGCAATGCCGACAACCCGATCGCCAGGTCGGTCACCTTCGACCAGGCCGCTGCCGGCACATTCGCCGGCAACATCACTGGCCTAGGCAGCCTGAGCAAGATCGGCGCCGGCACTCTGACTCTCTCCGGCAACAACAACTATAGCGGCGGCACCACTGTCTCGGCCGGCACACTGCAAGGCACCTCGAACAGTCTTAAGGGCAATATCCTGAACAACGCTGCCCTGATTTTCGATCAGAACTTCGATGGCATCTATGCCGATGTCGTCTCGGGTGCCGGCACCTTCACCAAGAACGGGACCGGCAAGCTGACGATCTCCGGTATCCAGACTTACACCGGCGCGACAAATATCAACGCCGGCAATCTGAACGTGAACGGCTCGCTGAAAAGCTCATCAGTCGTCAATGTCAACAAAGGCGGCACGCTGTCCGGCAACGGCACCTTCGGCAACGTCAATGTCAATGGCGGCACCGTCTCGCCAGGTAATTCGATCGGCACCCTCCATATCGATGGCAATTACAATATGGGCCCCGATTCAAAATATTATGCGGAGCTCAACGGCACCACCAGCGACCGCATCGAAGTGACCGGCACTGCCAACATCCAAAGCTCGATGTTCGAGATCGCCCACGACACCAACACCGCATCGGCGCCGGTGCTGCCGGGCAAGACCTACACCCTGCTCACCACCGGCGGCGGCTTGACGGTGACCGCGCCGACGCTGGCCACCGCCGACTTCCCGTTCCTCGCCTTTACTCTCAGCACCGACGGCTTCAACGGCTACCTCTCCACCGCGCGCAGTGCGACCGGCTTCGCCGATCTCGCATCGACCCCCAACGAGAAGGCGGTGGCCGGTGCGCTGGACACCGCAGCGACCAGCAATCCGGTGTGGCAGCAGGTGGTGGGTGCCAGCGACGCCCAGGCGCGTGCGGCCTTCACCAGCCTCAGCAACGCCGCGATCCATGCCAATGCGGCGGGCGTATTGTCGGAGCAGTCGCAATATCTGCGCGACGCCGTGACCGGCCGGCTGCGGCAGGACTTCGCCTACGGCACGCCGTTGGCGCAAGGAGGCAACGCGCTGTCCTATGCCGAGGAGACCCCGCGCAACGCCTATGCCGCGCTACCGTTCACCAAGGCGCCACCGGCCCTTCAGCCAGCGCAAGTCTATGCGGTGTGGGCGCAAGCGCTGGGCAGCCTCGGCACGCTGAAGGGTGACGGCAACGCCGCAAAGACCGATCACACCCTCGGCGGCGTGATCTCCGGCATCGATGTCACCTTCAACGGCCTCTGGCGTGTGGGTCTTGCGGGCGGCTACAGCCACTCCAGCTTCAAGTCCCCCGACATCGCCGCGTCCGGCTCGAGCGACAGCTACCACATCGCCGCTTACGGCGGCGGACAGTTCGGCGCTTGGGGCCTGCGCGGCGGCGCCAGCTTCTCGTGGAACGACCTCCTCACCTCGCGACAGGTCGTCGTGGTCAATCTCGTCGATACCCAACGCGGCGACTACGGTTTGAAGACGACGCAGATGTTCGGCGAGGTTGGCCACACCTACGCCTTCAACGGCGCTGCGCTGGAGCCTTTCCTCAACATTGCTTACGTGCGGGTTGATGGTGGCATCAACGAACTCGGCCTCGCCGCCGTGACTGGATCGACGGTGCTCGACACCACCTACTCAACGCTCGGTCTGCGCGGCGCGACAGCGCTGACACAGACCCTGACAGCGCGCGGGACGTTGGGCTGGCGGCATGCGTTTGGTGACGTCACGCCGCTCGCGACGCTGGCGTTCCAATCCGGATCGCCCTTCACCCTGGCTGGCTCGCCGATTGCCCGCGATGCTCTGATTGCCGAAGCAGGGCTCGACTATGCCGTCGCACCCAATGCCTTCCTCGGCGTCTCCTGGAGCGGCCAATTCGCCGACCAAAGCCACACCAACGCCATCAAGGGCAACTTCAGCTGGCGGTTCTGATCCGACATCGTCGCACAGTGTGAAGAGTCTGCGAGGCAATGTGGAGACATGATTTGCGACGGAGCATCGCCTGCGGTCATCCGGACTCTGCGGAATCATCCGTCGCAACGATCGAGAGTGGCAGCGCGCGGCCGCGGCTTTAAAACATCACCCGCAGTCCGCGCGCCCCTGAGCCTCCCTCAACGGGCGGCCCCCGTCAGACCGAGTTCCTTCCGGACCGCGGCGGCGGAATTTCCCACCTTCTCCACCGCCTTCGCCAATTGCTCTCGGCTGACGCCAAGGTGCTTTCTCCAATATTTCACCTCGTAGTCTTCGCTAAGGTTGATCCGGCTGCGGTCCGGTTGGCCCCTCTTGTCCAGGTTGTCCATCCTCGATGTCCTCCACGTTGTGTTGAAACGGCGATCGGTGCCGCATTCGCGCGGTGCATCCATCATTCAAAACGGCGGTGAGATGCTTCCGTTCCTCGCTACCCTCACTCATGCGCACTTCGTTGCGATCACACATCCGGCCGCACTGCCGCAGACGCTGAAACGCGGAACGGCGTCGCAAAACGCGGGTTCTAATCGCGATGGCTTACCTCACAGAGCGTTTTCGAGCGAAGTGGCTACCGGCTTGCGTGAAGAAAACGCGTTAACAAGAATTTCGCTGCGCGAGAGACATTCATGACCAAGTCAACCTTGCTTCCAGCACGCAGACCGTTCGGCTTTGTCACAGCGCTCTTAAACTCCTATCAGTCGGATGTGAGCGGCTGGCTCGGCCGTCTCTCGGCGAAATACGCGCTCGCGCTGAGCTTCATCGTCGTTGGCGCGATTTGCATTCTCGGCGCACTTGCCGTTGCGCTGGCAGCGTTGTTCCGATGGATCGAGCTCAATTACGGCGAGGTCGAAGCTTACGCCGCGGTCTTCGCCTTGCTGTTCGCCGTCGGCATCATCGCCATGCTGGTGGGGCTTATTGCTTTCAGGCGCCGCACGCCTGCCTTTCCCAAAGGCGAACAGCAAATGCATGCGCTCGCAACGACGGTCAACGCCACAGCGGATCGCACCGCGCGCATCATCTCGTCGCGGGCCTCAACCCGCCCCGATGCCGTCACGACGCTGCTTGCAGGATCCGCCGCCGCCGTCCTTGCCGGCTGGCTATTCAAGGCGCGGCGCCGATCGTCACGGATGACTGACAGATGACTCGGCAACGCACACGCCTTCCCGGAAGTCTGCTCCTGGCCGCGTCTTCGATCCTCGCGCTGGCCGCGGCTTATCGTCATTTTCTGGCGGGATCAGTCTTTATCGCACTCCCTGCAAAGGCTGTTATCCCTGAGGCAAGGCTGCCCGATGCCGAGCCGCTGGGCGCCCAACCGGCAATATCCCAATCAGACTCATTTAAGTCTGCGTCATCCAACTCCGAGGCAGTGACGTCCGATCGCGGACGTCATGCCACGCGCCCATGGCAGATTCCCTTGCGCGGCTGGCGCGATATATTCGTCCGAACCTATCAGCAGATCGACGAAGATAGATTGCTGGCGACCGCCGCGGGCGTAGTGTTCTACGGATTGCTTGCGATTTTCCCGGCGATCACCGCGCTGGTGTCGAGCTATGGATTGTTCGCCGATCCCGCGACGATCTCTACCAATCTGCAAAGCCTCGCAGTGATGCTGCCCGAGGGGACTTTCAGCATCGTGCAAGACCAGATCAGCCGCGTGACGGCACAGCCCCCGTCACGGCTCGGCTTGTCTTTCATCATCGGTCTGGCGATCGCGTTATGGAGCGCGAATGCAGGCATGAAGGCGGTGATCGAGGCGCTCAATGTCGTTTACGACGAACGCGAGAAGCGCGGCTTCTTCAAGCTCAACGCCGTGTCCCTGCTGCTCACCGTCGGTGCCATCGTCTCGCTACTCATCATGGTCGGCGCGGTGGTCGCGATCCCGCTCGCGCTCGAACGGCTGGGTCTTGGAGCGCAGGCCGAAGCCATTGTCGCATGGGGCCGCTGGCCGGTCATCGTGGTACTTCTGCTCATCGCCCTCGCGGTGCTTTACCGGGTCGGACCGAGCCGCACGGAGGCGCGCTGGGAATGGCTGAGCCTTGGGGCGATTGTCGCCGCAGTGCTGTGGCTCGCTGGCTCCGCGCTGCTGTCATGGTATCTGTCGAACTTCGGACACTACAACGCGACCTACGGCTCGCTGGGCGCGGTCATCGGCCTGATGATGTGGATGTGGATATCATCCATCGTCGTGCTGGGCGGCGCAGAGCTCAATTCGGAGATCGAGCGTCAGACAGCGGCCGACACCACCGAAGGCCGGCCGAAGCCGCTCGGCACGCGCGGCGCTGTCGCGGCGGATACGGTCGCTCCCGCACCTGCTTCGTGAGCGTAAACGCGACAGCAGGCTTGGGCTGCCCGCGCAGAGATCGCGCGCTGGCAGAATGCTTTTATACGCCAGCTCCGATAATTAGATTTTATGCGAAGTAACGCATAACCGCGATTTATGCGCCAATTCCGATAAACGGATTTTATGCTAGTTAGCGCATAAATTCGAATTATGCGCCAAATCGATAAACGCTGTTGCGGCAGACACCGTTGCCCCACGCACGCGTGAGTCCGGCAAAAGCGAGTTTCGAGCTTATGAATTGCGAGCCTATGAACTGCGAACCTTGGCAGCTTCCACATCTCGCGCGGGCGGAAGTCCGAACGCACGGCGGTATTCCCTCGTAAACTGTGAGACACTCTCGTAGCCGACAGAAAAAGCCGCAGCGCTCGCGGACGCAGCCTCGGACATCATGATCCGCCGGGCTTCACGCAAGCGAAGTTGTTTCTGAAATTGCATGGGTGTGAGCGAGGTTGCGGCTTTGAAATGGCGATGGAATGCCGAGGGACTCATTCCCGCCGCATCAGCGAGACGCTTGATGGTGACAGGACGTGCGAATTCGGCTCGAAGCAACGCAACCGCGCGGGAGACCTTGTTGTGGCTGCTGTCGAGACGATCAAGCGCCTGGATAGCAGGTCCATGCCGTCCGATGAGCAACCAGTAGTGCATCTCCCTGATGGTCTGCGACGACAACACTGGCACCGCATCAGGATGCTCCAGCAGCCGAACAAGCCTCAGAGCCGAATCCAGCACCTCGGCATCCGCGCGGCGAGATTGCGCAACCGGAACGATGCCGCTTGGCTGTCGCTCGACGATCTCGGCGGACAATTCTGCGGTCAAGGCCGGATCAAGCTCCATGGCGATTGCAAAGTAAGGGCGACTGCTACTCGCGGAGATGACCTGGCTGACGGTTGGAGCGCCGGCCGACATCAGCATGGAATCGCCGGCCTCGACCGTCGTCCCTTTGGCTCCTAGCGTGACATGCTTGGCGCCTTGCACGACAAGGCACACGAGCGGCCGCGGCAGAGATCGCGCAATGCCTCCGCGCCCCGTCGCCCTGACCATCGAGAGGCCGCGAATGGGAGTGCGGGCGATGCCGGACTGGTCGGCATGGTCCTCGGCGTAGTTCCGGACAGCGTTAAGAAGCGGGCTCATTACGGCTTACGGCTGAATCTAGCAGACATTCGCGATTTCAAACGCAATTAGCAGGATCGGGCAAGGACCTGCAACGATCGGGCAACCACGGACGGAGGATTCCCTGCGATATGATCTCGCTTCGGTGCCGAGACTTGCACCGATCGCAGTCAGTCGCACGATCGCATCACAGAAGAGCTTTTCCATGCAAGGTTTCCGCCTGCACTACTTTCCAGAATCCGGCAACAGCTACAAGCTGGCTCTCATGCTGGCGCTATGCGGCCAGACCTTCGAACCGGTCTGGACAGATTTCGGCGGCGGGATCACGCGCACGCCGCAGTGGCGGCATGCCGTCAACGAGATGGGCGAGATTCCTGTGCTTGAAATCGACGGTGTTCGCCACACACAGACAGCCCCAATTCTCTTGCGGCTTGCGGACCAATTCGGTGCGTACGGCGGGGAGACTGAGGCCCAGAAGCGCGAAGTGCTCCGCTGGCTGTTCTGGGACAATCAGAAGCTATCCGGCTTCATGGCAACGTACCGCTATCACCGGGCGTTCACGCCCAGCCCGGATCCTGCTGTACTGAAGTATTTCAAGGCGAGGCTCGAAGATTTTATGGGGATACTCGAAGGACACGTCGCACGGCAGGATTTTATCGCGGGTGACAAGCCGACAGTGGCCGACATTTCGATGATCGCTTACCTGCATTACCCGGAAGACGAGTCAGGTTTCATGCTGTCGGCCACTCACCCGGAAATCCGCCGCTGGCTCGATCGTGTAGCCGCAATTCCCGGTTGGAAGCCCGCTTACGATCTTCTGCCGGGTAAACGTCTCAAGCGATATCGGTAGCAACGAGCATCCATTGGTCGCGCGGCCAAGATCGCGTTTCAAATCGAAGCGCGGCCGCACGGATGGTTTTGCGCGAAGCGAGACGGGCAACTTTAAAGGCTACTTTCGCAGAGCGCTCGCGACAGGCCCCACCAGTTGCTGCGCCAGCATGTGATAGCCCTGCGGGGTCAGGTGCATACCGTCGACCTGGTGCGGCTTGCCGCGAAACATCGTGTTCGGCAGCATGACAACCTTCACGCCCATGGCGTGGAGGCGGCTTTGAATTTCGCCGGTGACGTTGGGCTGGTCCTTTCTCATGTCGTTGCCACCGGGCTGAAGAATAACGACACGCGTTCCCTTAGTGTCCCGAATCCAAAGTTCGCCTCATAGTGTAGCGCGCTTCGTAGCGAACTTTGGATTCGAGAGGACACTAGTAAATTTATGATTCTAGTGTGGTTTAGGTTCAGAAGTTCGCTGAAAGGACTCGCGGATAAATTGAGCGAACTTCTGAACCACCACACTAGGAACGGCGCTGTCGAGCCGCGCCAGCATGCCCCCCGTCGTGTCACCGCTGATCCCGGCATTGATGACGTTGACGTCGAGCCCCCGTGCGCGAAGCATGCCCTCCAGCTGGGCGGGATATGCCTCGCTCTGCGAAACGCCCTTCCCCGCGGTGTTGCTCGCTCCTAGTGTGGTGGTTCAGAAGTTCGCCTGACTTTTCTGCGAGTCCTTCCAGCGAACTTCTGAACCTAAACCACACTAGAATCATAAATTTACTAGTGTCCTCTCGAATCCAAAGTCCGCTACGGAGCGCGCAGCACCATGAGGCGGACTTTGGATTCAGGACACTAGAGCGACGACGGTGGCGGCATGAGCCGCGCCCATCTGGAAGAGTATTCCCAACACAGCGAGAGCAACTAAAAGACGTTTCGTCGGCATTTTCAAATCCTCAAATAAAAGGTTGCGACTTCCAACGATGACGGCCTGTCTTCTGGAGGGCCAAGCGCCCCCGGCAAGCAGACTTTGCGACCACGGTTGGCAGGCACGAGCATTGAGCACCGGTCAAGCCGTTGCGCATGACCCGTTTGGGTGACAGACCGCAATTTCCCACGCCGAGATCAATCACTATCCTCTCACGATGGAATCCGGCGAAATACGGCCCAATCCCGGCGCGATCCGCTACCACTGTAACCTCATTTCCGCGCGCCGAAATAATGGCGAAACGGAGCGGATCAAACCTTCCGATCAGAGAACTTGCGACGCGCACGCGAGGCCGGAGAGATTCCCACGCCGCCCGCCCAGGCTGAGCGAGTTCTCACTCAACCGCGCCGGAAGCCTCATTGATGTCACTCACTGTCATCCAGCACGTCCTCTCCCGTCTTCGTGATATCGGCATTACTGATATTTTTGGTGTTCCAGGCGACTACTCCTTCCCAATCAACGACGCGATGTGCACCACGCCCGGGCTGCGCTGGATCGGCTGCGGCAATGAACTCAATGCCGCTTATGCAGCGGATGGCTATGCACGGGTAAAGGGCGCGGGCGCTGTCTGCACCACCTTCGGCGTCGGCGAGCTGAGCGCGTTGAACGGCATCGCCGGCTCTTATGCCGAACAACTTCCGGTGTTTCATCTCGTCGGCACGCCGTCCACGACTGCACAAGCATCCCGCGCGGCGCTGCACCACTCGCTGGGCAATGGCGACTTCGATGTATTCCGCCGCATGAGCGATCCTGCGGTCTGCGCCAGTGCGGTGATGACGCCGCAGAATGCCGTGTACGAGACTGAGCGGCTGATGTCCGAGGCGCTCTATCATTTGCGGCCGGTCTACATGGCCTTCCCTGCCGATCTCGCCCTGCAGCCGGTGCTTGGAAGCACACAGTCAAACTGGGACGTCAAAAGCAATCCTATCGTCCTGCCACGAGTCGTCGATACTATTTTGTCGACGCTGGATCAGGCCAAAACGGCATGCATCCTGCCCGGCTTCCTCCTCGCCCGCGCGGGCCTGCAACAAACGATGCAGGCTATCGTCGATGCCTCTGGCTTGCCGTTCGCGACCATGTTTCTCGATAAATCCGTGCTGGACGAAAGTCAGCCGAATTTCATCGGCATGTATGCCGGCCAATTGATGAATGAGGATGTACGGCAATTCGTCGAGAGCTGCGATGTTGTGCTCGCCGCAGGCACGCTGCTGAGCGACTTGAACACCGGCGCCTTCACAGCCAAGCTCGCCCCCGAGCGACTGATCTCAATCGATCATCATCAAACCACGATTCGCGGCAGAACCTATCCCGGCGTCGAGATGGCGGATGTGCTCAGCGCGCTCGCAAAGCGGCTGACGAAGCGCGACAATGCGGTCCCGTTTTCTGCCGGTTCACTCGGCGCAGCAAGTGGCAGCGGCAGTGATCCGATCACAGCGGCTACGCTCTATCCACGCTGGAGCAGCTTCATTCGGCCTGACGACATCGTGGTCGCGGAAACCGGCACTGCTGCCATGGGTCTGGCGTTTGCGCGGCTGCCGCGAGGAGCACAGTTCCACAGTCAGGGGCTCTGGGCCTCGATCGGTTGGGCGACACCGGCGGCGCTTGGTGCAGCGGCCGCAGCGCCCAATCGGCGCGTCGTGCTCGTGACCGGCGAAGGCTCTCATCAATTCACGGTGCAGGAAATCAGCCAATTCTGCCGCCTCGGTTTAAAGCCGGTGATCTTCGTGCTGAACAACGGCGGCTACCTGATCGAACGAGTGCTCTGCAAGGAGCCGACGATTGCCTACAACGACGTCGCGGCATGGCGATACGCCGAATTGCCGCGGGTGCTCGGCTGCGAAGACTGGATGGCGATGCGCGTCACGACGTGCGGCGAACTCGACAAGGCCATGCAGCTCGCCGAAAGAGCCGAGAGCGGCGTCTACATCGAGGTGATGACCGCGCCCTACGAAACGCCCCCCTTCCCGCTTCAGCTCCGCGAGCGCGTGAAGTCCATGGAACGTTCTGCGTGAAGCGAGACATTCGCGTCTATAATATCAAGCAATTTCACCAACGGCCTTGCATGCGCAGGCTCTCGGCGAGATCGCCACGGAAATTGTGCTGACCAAGATGCACCAGCTTGCACTGCAGATCGACCCAGATCTTTCCGCCGATGTCGCGCCAGCGCCGGCAGAATGCGTAGTCCTCCGAGAGGTAACGTCCGGAGTCAGGATCGACCATGCAGTCGAAGAACAGCCAGTGCAGATGCGCGTCCGGATTGTTCGGCGGCCCGTCGGGGACATAGTTCAGCGACGGGTATTTCTCTATCATCTGTTTGAACACGTGGCGCTTGATACACATGAAGCCGGTGGGCGCTTCTGCGACCTCGACGAAGCCGTCGGCGTCCACATAGCCACTGACGCGCTCGCTGCCATGGCCGATCGGATTGAATGGATATTGCGTGTAGCGGTCCTCGAACTGCTGGCGTGTCGTGCCGGCCGGCAGCCCCTCGGCGGGCCAGTTGAAGTTCTTCATCGGATAGACGCCGGCCGCAACGTCGCGATCGGCGAGCAGCAGACGGCACACCGACTGCGGCGTGAAGGCGATGTCGGAATCGATCCAGAACAGATGGGTCAGCGTTTCGTCCGATAGAAACTTGAGCACCATCTTGTTGCGTGCGCGAGTGATCAGACTTTCCGAATGCATGTGCAGAATGCATTGCAGTCCGAACCGCGCGCTGTGCCAGGTCAGCTCAAAAATGCTTGTGACATAGTTCATGGCGACGGCCGAGATGTAACAGGGTGTCGCGAACATCACCTTCATCGATTTCAATGCGTCGTCGGGTAGCATATGCGCGCCTAGTGGTCCGATTCTAACGTTCGCATCTCATCTCAGCGGCCACTCCTGCGAACGTTAGAATCGAAGGACCACTAGCAAATATAAAATTCTAGTGGAGCTCTGGGATTTGACGTTCGCATCGCGAATTCGCGGCAAGCTGGGTAGCGAACGTCAAATCCGCTCCACTAGGATCACGATGGCGGTTTGGTCGTGACCGAATGGCGGCTGTCGAAGGGCGTGAACCAGCTCGGAGCACCGACTGGCGGCTTCGCCGCAGGCTTCGGCGCTGCGGATGATTTCGTCTCGGTCGCGCGCGCGGGTGTCGCCGGTTTCGCATCCGCGACGGGCGGCTGCGGGGCCGCCGGTGAGGCAGAGCCGATCCCGACGGAAATCGCGAACAGCCGCCACTGACCGTTCACAGGTGAGAAGGACAAATCGAAATTCACCTGCGATGGCGCCGAGGGAAAAAAACCCACCATATGCATCATCCCGTTGCCCTCGATCTGCGGCAAGAGGCTGAGCTGCGGCTCGATCACGGCAACTCCGGCGAGGTCGAGATTGTCGTTGCGCAGCTTGGCAAAAATCTCCGCGAGCCGCGCCGCTGTGTTGCTCTGGAAGCCGGGCGCACCGAGGTCGCGCAGCACAGTGTAATTGCCGGTCTTGTTGGCCTGATCGAGCGCGAGCAGCGTCGATCGCACCAACATGAGGACGCCGTTGCGATCGATCTGCGCGGGTTTTGGCGGCTGCGCCTCAGCGCAGGCAATACCCGCAGACGCAGCGGCCGCAACGCCGGCCACCAGCGCACGTCTTCGCCAGCCGCGCGATGCGAGACTTAACACCTTCACCTCGTTAGCCTCAGAATTCACCGCCGAGGCCGACATAGCCGACGTGCTCGCGCCCGCCACCGTTGCCGTAACCGCCGACGATGTTGAGCGGCGCAGACGTGTGGAGACGGTAAGCGACACCGACACCCATGCCGTACTCGCCATTGAATGTGGAGCCGCGGATCTGCCAACTGACCTTGCCCGGCGCCGAGGGCATCGGCGCGCTCGCGGTCGCCACTGCAGCGGCGACACCGCGCCGCGCCTCGGCACGGTTATCCGTGATCTGCGATTGCAGCGAGCCGAGCTGGGACTGGAAGCCGGAGGTAAGACCTGAGAGCTGGCTGACGTTGACCGCGTCGGTCGGATTCACGCCCGCCGCCACGTTGGTCAGCCGCCGCTCGTTGCCGGGAGTTCCAAACGAAGCGGTGTTGGCGGCGGTGGCCACCGAGCCCGCGCCGATCGCAACCGAGTTGGCCCCGGTCGCCTGTGCGCCGGCACCGATCGCAAGCGCACCAACCGCGCTCGCCTGCGCAGCGGTGCCGAGCGCTGTCGCGCCGGTGGCGGCGGCAACGCTTGCCTGACCGATCGCGGTGGTGGCGGCGCCGGTGGCGTTGCTGTTCATGCCGAATGCGCTTGCCGTCACGCCGTTGGCGATGCTGTTCACACCCGTTGCGGTGGCGTTCGCGCCATTGGCGGTGCTGGACGCACCCGTCGCGGTGGCGTTCGCGCCATTGGCGTTGCTGTTCTCACCCGTCGCGGTGGCGGCGATGCCGGTGGCCCTGCTGTTGTGGCCCGTCGCCGTGGCGTAGTCGCCGTTGGCTAAGCTGCTGTGACCTGTCGCGGTGGCGTTCGCGCCGTTGGCGCGGCTGAACGCGCCGGTCGCAGTGGCGTGGTCGCCATTCGCTACGCTCGTAAAGCCCGTCGCGGTGGCATTGAGACCAGTGGCGAGGCTGGCCTGGCCTGTTGCCGTGGCGGCGACGCCGTTGGCGATGCTGCCCGCGCCCGTCGCGGTTGCGAAGTCGCCCCTGGCGGCGCTGTTCTGGCCTGTTGCCGTGGCGTTGCTGCCATCGGCGAGGCTGCTATGACCCGTCGCGGTGGCGTTAGTGCCATTGGCGTTGCTGTCCGTACCCGTTGCGGTGGCGTTGGCGCCGTTGGCGTAGCTGAAGTGCCCCGTCGCGGTGGCGTTGGCGCCGTTGGCGATGCTGTTCTGGCCCGTCGCGGTGGCCCAGTCGCCGTTGGCGTAGCTGTTCTGGCCCGTCGCAGCGGCCTCGACGCCGTTGGCGAGGCTGTCCGTACCCGTTGCGGTGGCGCTCTGGCCGTTGGCGATGCTGTTCTGCCCCGTCGCGGTGGCGGAGTCGCCATTGGCGACGGCACCTTGGCCTGTCGCGGTGGCGAAGTCGCCAGTGGCGGTCGCACCGTTGCCGGACGCATACGCGTTCGTGCCGGTGGCCGTCCCGCCATTCAACGACTGCTGCGCCATCGCCGGAACGGTCCCGAGAAGAGCCGCGCTCAGCGAGAGACCGGCTGCGAGCATCAGCCCGCGCAGCGCGCCCCTTATCATCGTGCCGCTTGCCATGGTGCTGCTTGTCATGTCGCTGCTTGTCATGGCGCTGCTGGCGAGAAGCTGCGTCCGCTGACGGCCTGCCGATGGTAACGCTAATGCCCTCTCCGTCAGAAGGCCATGCGCGCTCCAGCGCAAAATATGTCGCTCAACCAATTGCATCGAGCCAAACTGATCTGAAAACAAAGGCCGCTCCTCTTCGCCACCGCGGATCTCGGCGGGTCTTTCCGCTTCATCCGATATGACCACTGCCTTCGTAGCTGCTTCGCGTGGGAAGCTCTTGGGCTGGCCGGCACTGGGCTTTGGACTGGAGCGCACTCCTCATGATTTTCAGGGCACGATGCATTCCTGCAACAATCCAAAGCACTTGAACCGATTGCCTGCGTGGAGCACAAACACATGCTGTCCGCGTCTCGCGACCGGATCGCGCGTAGCCATAACGTTAAGCACGCAGACCGACAGCCCATGCAGCAACTCCTGAGATTCTCCACCGACGCCCTGCCGGAGCGCGATCGCCTTGCGATCTTTTGCGAGGAGTTGGGTCGCCGCGTCGTGTCCGTTCAGATGGACCCCGTCCAACGTGACGCGCTTTCGGCGACCGCCATATTGCGAAACTTGCCCGGATTGTCGCTGGCGTCGATGGACGTGAACGTTGGCTTCCGCGTGGCACGAACCAGGCAACTGATTGGCGACGGCAAGGACGACCTTATCCTGAACATCCTGATCGCGGGCACTGGGCAATATCGCCAGATCAACCGCGAAAGCGAGCTCGCCTCGCAAGAGGGCGTATTGCTGTCGGCCGCTGATGAAGGCATCTACCTTTTCCCGCACGCCGCGCAGCAACTGGTGATCAGCGTTCCACGCGGAAGCATCGCCTCGTTGGTCAAGGATCCAGAATCCGCCATCTGCCGGCGATTACCCCGAACGGCGGTGTGGCCCCTGCTCGCCTCCTATGTGCAATCCGCCGATCCACTGAGCCTTGAATCTCCTGACCTCGCCCGAGCCTTCGCGACGCACGTGCAGGATCTGATCGCGCTGGCGGTTGGCGCCACCCGCGACGGCGTGGAGGTTGCACAGGAGCGCGGTCTGCGCGCGGCACGGCTGCGCGCCATCAAGGGCGACATCAGCGAACATTTCGGCAGCAATGAACTGTCGATCAACGCGCTCGCGCGGCGCCATGGTGTGTCCCCGCGCTATATCCACAAGCTGTTCGAGACAGAAGGCGCGACGTTCACCGCATATGTCATGGAACGGCGGCTGCTCGAGGCGAGACGGATGCTGAGCGATCGGCGCTTCGCCGACTGCACCATCACCGAAGTGGCAGGCAACGTCGGCTTCGGCGATCTGTCTTATTTCACGCGCTCGTTTCGCCGCCGGTTCGGCATGACGCCGACGGACGCGCGTGAGCTGGCAAGACGTGAGAACGGCACGGCGCCCTGAGCAGCACTACTGCTAACGGCCAAGCTCGCGATAACCGCGCTCTGCTTCAACTGCGTGCGCGCGTGAAGTCCATGGAGCGCTCCGCGTGACAGCGAAGGTGCAATGGCTTTCGATCCAACCGGCTATCGGAAGAACATTTCAGCCTGTTCGGTGTTACTTTGAGGTCCAACTCATTTGACGGAGTTCCCCCATGCACGCTCAAGAAATGATCAGCAAACATCCACAAGTGCGCGGGCAAACCAATGATGCACTGATCCGTTGCATCGAGGAGTGCTACTCCTGCGCTCAGATCTGCACATCATGTGCCGATGCCTGTCTAGCGGAAGAGGACGTGAAATCTCTTACCCAATGCATCCGGCTGGATCTGGACTGCGCCGACATCTGCAACATCACCGGTAGAATAGCGACTCGGCGAACAGGCTCTGACGAGGAGATGCTCCGAAGGATGCTGGAAGCTTGCACTGCGGCCTGTCGCCTCTGCGCCGAAGAATGCGAGAAGCACGCTCAAATGCACGAACACTGCCGCATCTGCGCCGAGGCGTGCCAATCATGCAGGAGCGCCTGTGAGGAGGCTGGACGGAGCAGGTTACACTGACCGGCGGCGTGCAGTGCACTCGACGCAAAAGCGGGCTGTCTTGCGGCGTTCACGTTGCCGCCCACTAACGCTGTACGAGATCGGACAACCTGCCGCTGATGCGGCCTCGTTTGATGACCGTTTGCGCCATAGACGCGCGATCGCGGGGCCGCGCCATCAATCACGGTGCATGAGCACCGCGATTCTGCCGTGCATGCACGCTGCATGGACTGGATAAAAACGTGTGGAGACCACGTGTTGATGAACCCGCCGCTCGCAAAAGCGGCGGGCTCTCGACGACCCTACGCGGCTTCCGCCTCGGCGTTGACAGCGGTCTTCGCAATCTTCGTCAGGGTTTCATCGGTTTGCTTTTCTTCGGCCAGCGTTTCCTTCAGAACGTTGCTGGCGTTGGTCAGGCCCAGCTCGTCGGCCCAGGTGATGAGCGTCCCATAGCGGGAAATTTCGTAGTGTTCGACGGCCTGCGCCGCGGCGAGCAATCCGGCGTCGAGCGCCGGTGCGCCCTTGTACTCGGACATGATTTCCTTGCCCTCCTCGATGATGCCCAGGATGGCATCGCAGGTTTTGCCTTGCGGCCTGGCTTCGATCTCTTCGAACACGGATTCGAGCCGCTCGACTTGCGTTTCCGTTTCTTCGAGATGCTTTTCAAAGGCTGCGCGGAGCTCCCCGCTGTGCGCCGCCTTCGCCATCTTGGGCAGCGCGGCCATGATCTTCTTTTCAGCGAAGTAGATATCCTTGAGGGTGTCGTGGAAGAGATCCTGGAGGGTCTTGGTCTTGGTCATGGAAAACTCCTGTTGGAAGGGTTTTTCCATAATCACAAAGAGGCCATAGGGTTCCTGCGCAAATAAAGCTACCTCACATTCAGTAACGCGCGCCCGGCCAACTGAGCAACAGGCAACCCGGGCCAATTGCGCAAGGCAACATCGTACCGCGCTTCGCTGGCACTTCGGCGTTCGGAACGATTTCGACTTATGAACTTTAGTGCGCCATGACGTGTGCGCCTTCAACAAAGGATCGGTCATGATGAAATATCTGCTGGCCGCCGTGTGTGCGGCATTCGCGATGAGCCTGATCAACATCCCCACGCCCGCACAGGCGCGTGATTATCCCTACTGCATCAAGCGTTGGGGCGAGGCGGGACCTGGCGATTGCCGCTTCACCTCCTTCCGCCAATGTCAGGCGACGAGGAGCGGCCTGAACGCTGACTGCTTTCGCAATCCCCGCTTCTCTTTCGGTCAGCAACAGCGGCGGATGCGGCGGTATTGATTTCAAGCAGAGCGCGGCGCGTGACCTGAAGGCGGCAGTTTCATTCAAGTTTTCTGCTGTTTGAAAGCATCCCAACTTGGGACAGGACATCTCTGCATCGTGTCTTGTGCGTGGTCAGTTCGAGACCTAGCTTCCCGCGCGGATGAAAGCTGGGGACGCCGGTGATGCTTGAACTTTGCCTTGCCATGCTGGCCTGTATGGCCCTGATTTGCGGCGCGCAGGTCGAAGATGTCGCGGAGCGGCATAAACGGGAGCTTGCAAGTTTATCCGCAAGCTAGAGTTCGGCTCTGATTGAATCAGAACCGAAGCTCTCACTTTTTATTTTGACGCGTTTTCTTCACGCCAATGAGTGGAGCGGATTTGACGTTTGCACCCTGCTTGCCGCAACGTTGCCATGCGAACGTTTAAAATCGGACCACTAGAGCATGATCCGGAAAAGTGTGCAGCGGTTTTCCGAAAAGATCATGCTCAAACAATAACCTAAAGCGCGATGATGATTCATCCTGATCTCATCGCGCTTTAGGCGCCACTTCGCTCGAAGGCGCTTTGGCGCCAGCCTTCGCTCGGCGTGTTCCAATTGTTCCCGCACTGATCCGAAATTTTCCTGTCGACTTGGAAATCAACCCCTGCAAGAATTTGCGCGTCCGGCGGATGCATCAGCCGTCCGCCCAAGAAAAGCGGAGGCGCTCGATGAAGAACCAGTTTCAATCGCCGCTTCGTGCACGGCTGCGCGAATTTGCACGATCATTTCGTGAAAAATCCAACATTTCACGTCTCAAGACCAAAAGGCCGACATTGAATCCGGCGCCGATGGCCCGGATCAAGGGATGGCTGAACGCGCACGATTTGTTTCCTCCGAAAGGACGGCGCTGATCGGCGCGATTGATCCATTGCAGCGGTGACGGCGCGGTTCGGAACGAACCGGATTCGCCGCCGTTGGCTGGTCATGGCTAACAATCCGAAAAATCGCGACATCGACAAGCAGCCCAAGCCGGATCAAAAAATTCCGCCGGCAGGACCGCACGATAAACAGCGAGACAACGACAAAACGCCGGGCACAGGCATTCTTCCCAAGGAAGACGAGGACGACGTCGAGGGGCCGACCGGCTGATAAGCCGCAAGCGCCGGAGAGAGTGACGGAACCGCGCTCTCACGCGAATGCTTCTTTCTCGCTCATCTCGTTTACGCCAATGCTGTGACTTTGCATCAGGCCCTCGGCAGGGCGTTCCGCCGTCAGTTTGGAACGCGGACTGCCGGCCAAGCGGCCCCGGTGTTGTGAGGTGTTCGGAACCAGGCGCTCATACCCCGTCGCCATCAATGGCGATGAAACGATGAAGTCGGCGGAAGCACGGTTACACGCGAGCGGTACGTTCCACACGACGATGATGCGAAGGAGCGCTTTCACATCGGGATCGTGAGGTTGAGGCTGCAGTGGGTCTGAAAAGAATATCACAAAACCAACGAGATTCGGGCCCCGATCTGCTGGTCGCCTCCTAAAGGCCCGCTTTTCAGGAGCGTCACCTTCAGTCCGAGCCTGTTCTTCAGGAGCTGGCCTATTGTCCACGTGGAATAGAGCGAGTGCTCGGCTAATGTTTTACAGTTTAACTTTGCCCACGCGACCAGTTCTTCTTTTTTGTTGTCGTGCGCGACCAGCGCAATATTCTTCCTTCTCGGCATCGCAATGGTCTTTTGCATCATTTTATCTCCAGTGAACCATCCATATCACTCAATCCATTCAACTCAGCCGACTTGTCCGATGCGATCACGATGACTCCGTACGGACGGACGTAGGCGGAGAGCCGCGAGAAGGATGCACGTCCAGCCTGATGAAGGCCGGTCAACCGAACCACGACAGCATTGAACCGTTCAGGGGGAACGAAGGTGTTGAGATCAGCGGTGACAAACCGCGTCCAATAGCATTGACCGGCGAGTGTCGCGCGCTTCTCCGCGACGTCGATGGCTTCCGCCGATGTGTCGATTCCGACCACCAGGCCAGTGGGACCAACCACCTTGGCAATCGCGAGTGATGCGTCGCCAGTTCCGCATTCAAGATCGAAAACACGCATACCGCGCTCTATGCCGCATCGTTTCAAGGCGTCTTCGCCAAGCTTCATCGCTGAGATGACGCGAAGTCCCACTGGCGTCACTTCGCTCTCGGAGAGAGGAGCACTTAGTGTCAGGTGTTTAAGCATTGGCTTCTCATTCGATTTGGGATGGGCTGGCCGGACGCACTCTCTGATCTTGTCACGGGTCCCAGCCCCCATCGGATCACTTCGTCTGCGAGCTTCTACGGATCAAGAAAGCGGATGGATTGAGAAAATCGGACTCCAGGCTGATTTTCCGCCACTCTCGGGTTTTCCGCGTTCTTGGCGTCGCCGCAGTGCCGCCATCGCCCGGTTTCACCTGTAACGGGATTCCACGCGTTCGGTAGTTGTCGCGTAACCGCATTGCCAGACATTGAATTGGGTAATCTTTCTCAGGACATTGCAGCAGATCTCGGTGCGTGAACGGAGCTCGGTATCGGCCGGGCACGCTTCATGTGAATGATGAGGATTTTCGTATCAGTCAGAGACAGCCAACCCGAGCCGCGTGCCGCTCGGGAAGCCCCGGAGGGATGCATGGCATTATCGGCATTGCAGGAGCAGTCCGGACCGCAACGAATTCGTTTTCCGCAGCACGTGGAGAGGCCCAGCGCGGCCATTGAGAGTCCGGAGCCGCCGAGACCTCACAAGCTCATCCAGATACATCCCTCGTTGGCGGACATTGTCGAGCGGATTACGGATTGGGATATTCCCGACGACGAGGTGGCGCGGGCGACCATGCCAAAGGCATTACCGAGCACCACCCCCTATCTCATCGTGCAATATCGCGTGCCGATACGGTCGGACCGGCATTTCGGTTCGGCCGGTTATCGGCATCGGAAATTCACGCATGTGGTGAACATGATCGGGACCGGCGTCGTGACAGTACGGCCAAACGGCCCGCTCGGCCTTCTCGTCGTTCACCTCAAGCCGGAGACCGCCGCCGGCCTCGTTGGCAGCCGGATGCACGACTTCATCAATGAGAAAATTAATCTCGGTGATGTGTTCAATGCGAGCGATGTGTCGCTGCTGGAAGAAATGCTGATGGAGGCTCCCGACAGCGCCGCGCGGTTTGCGCGCATCGAAAAATTCTTGCTGCGAAGCTTACGTCAATGCCGGCCGGACGCCGTCGCATGCAAGGCGGCGCAATGTTTGCGACGCAATCCCTCCTTACGCGTGCGCGGGCTCGCGGCACAATTGGATGTCTGCGAGCGACATTTGTCGCGCAGCTTTCGGGCGATGTTCGGGACTAGTCCGAAGCAGTTTGCACGCATCGCACGCATCGAGAAGATTTTGGCGATGAAGCAAGCGGGCTTTGCCTGGGCGGATATCGCATATGGCTGCGGCTTTGCTGATCAAGCCCACATGATCAACGATTTCGACGCCATCGTCGGACAGACGCCAGAGCAGCTTTTCCGCACGAGCGCCCTTGATGTCGATTGGCAAGCAAATGCGCCGATCGGCCGATTGGCCGGTTGATCCTTAAGGCCTTAGCCAGGGTCATATCGCGAGTCGTTGTTCACGGGGAAGTCGCAGCACCACGCGGCACCCGGGCCTTGCATCTTCGCGTTGAACAGAGCCGTGAAGTTGGTTTGCCATAAGCTGGACAAGGGTCGACCCCAACCCCTTCGGCTCGTCCACACAACCGACGCCGTTGTCGGCGACGCTGACGACAACTTCGGCATCTGCATTCTGGATATCAATCGCAATAATGCCGCTTCGGTCATCGGGGAAGGCATATTTGAGACTGTTCGTGACGAGCTCATTGACGATGATGCCGATCGGCACAGCGCGTTCTGCAGGAAGCTCGACCCGTTGCGCATGTACGGTGACCGCGATTGGCCTCACGCCTCGTAACGTATCTCCCAGCTTCTGGCACAGTTCGGTGATGTAATCGCCCACGTCGATCTCGCAGCCTTCGCGCATGCGCAAAAAATCATGGACACTCGCCATCACCTGGACGCGACTCGCCGCACTGCAAAACGCTTCTTCAAGTTCCGGCCGGTGACGAGCTTGCAACCGGAGCAAAGAGCTGACGCTCGCTAGATTGTTTTTCATGCGATGAGCCAATTCTTCGAGAAGAAGACTCTTCGACTTCTCTGCCGCCCAAGCTTGCTCGAGCGCCTTTCGCATGATCTCGCTCACGAAGGCTATTCCAATGCCGACGACGAAGAACAGCGCGATCGATACTCCAATCTTGTCTAAATCAGCACTCCTTTGGATGACGATCATGACAGTGGCCAGCGATGCGGCAAGAATGCCGCTTCCTCTGTCGAAGGCGAGACCGCAAAAGAAGACCGCCGGGAGCAAAATAAAAAAAGCCGTGTCGCCGGTGAGACGCCAAATCGCGTATTGCACCAGGGACAAAATGACGGTGATAACAATTGTCGCCCCGTATTTGACCCGAAGCGGCTGAGGCATGCTCGGCAAAAGATGTGACAAGCGCTCCATTCCGGCGCCTCGCGAAAGACAAAACGACAAGTGGATTTGAAGTTCTTCCGAGTGACGCCGCAAGCGCGATGAAATCTGCGCTAGCGCGGGGGACTAACGGTTCCTCTCTCCGGACGTTCCCGGAACCGAAGTTCCATCCTCCGACGGCAAGTAGATGCCTTTCCCTGGTGTCCCGCATGACTTGGCAGCACTCTCGTTTGCCGACGTGAGAACCATGAGGGACACTGGTGTCCGAATAAAAGTCCCTGATTCAACACTGAGATTTAGGAGGTTTCGATGAACGCTCGCCTCTTCGCCCCCTTGGGTATCGACCACATCGTGCTACGGGTAAGGGACCTCGACCGCATGCTGAACTTCTATTGCGGCCTGCTGGGCTGCGTGGTCGAGAAGGAACAGTCGAGCTTGGGCCTGATGCAACTCCGCGCCGGGCGCTCGATCATCGATCTCGTCACCTTGGATGGCATCCTCGGTCGCAAAGGGGGCGCTGGCCCCGGCACCGAGGGGCGGAATGTTGATCATTTTTGCCTCACGATCGCTCCTTATGACGAGAGAGACTTGAGGACTTACCTATCAGGACACGGCATCGACATTCTTGAATCTGGTCTGCGCTATGGCGCCGAAGGCGAAGGTCCGTCGATTTATGTTTGCGATCCCGAAGGCAACGTCGTCGAACTGAAAGGACCAGGCGGGTCGCAATAGTTACTGCTCAGTTGGGGTAAATATGCAGACAAGACACGGATGCCATGTGCGACGCTTGCGCAGGTTGCTCGGCATCAAGCAAGATCATCTCGCTGCGCTGATGAAAGTTGCGCAGACCACCGTATCCCGATGGGAAAGCGGAGCTCTGCGCATGACGGAGGATCAGTACGAGGCCGCCCTAAATGCATTGAGTGCACCATCTCCGGGTTCGGATCGAGCTGTCCGGCGACTGGTGGAAGGATCATCGCTCAGAGTTCATCTCATTTGTGACCGGACGCATCGCCTCTTGGCTGCTTCGCATGCGCGATGCGCTGAGTGGCGCATGGCGCTCCACGATGTCATGGGGCGGTCTCTGCTTGGATATGCATCGCCGGAGATCCTCGCGGCCGAGGAAGGGCTGCGAGAGAATGATGGTATGAGAGGCCGTCTAGCGCCATGCATGTCGAGACGGGCTCGAATTATAGGCTGGATGTGCCAATTGCACCCAGCACTGTGCTTTGGGAACGGCTCTGGCTTGCCGACGGAAGCGCCGTCCGGCTCGTGACGACGCTTCAGCCCGCATGTATCCACGCATAATTTATGCGTCATCCAATGTCGTCAGATTCGCTAAGATGGGGGGAATGCACGATTTTCGACGCTTGCGCCCCCTTCTTCCATGAAGTTGCCGGCATCAACAGTGGCAGTGTGGGTCATGACGATCTTTGTAACGGGAAGCGCAGGACACCTGGGTGAAGCCGTAATGCGGGTTCTGCGGGGGTCAAATCGGTCCGCAATCGGCATCGATATAAAACCGTCGCCTTATACTGATCATGTGGGGTCGATCAGCGATCGGGACTTCCTGCACGATCTGTTTCGCGGCGGGGTTCGATCGGTGATCCATGCTGCCACGCTGCACAAGCCGCATGTGGTGACGCATTCCCATCAGGAGTTCGTCGACACGAATGTGACCGGCACGCTCAATCTCCTCGATGTGGCGGCTGAAGCCGGTGTCAAAAGCTTCGTGTTCACAAGCACGACGAGCGCCTTCGGATCGGCCTTGACGCCAGCCCCGGGGATGCCAGCCGCCTGGATCACCGAGGATGTCGTTCCCATACCAAAGAACATCTATGGTACGACGAAGCTCTGCGCTGAGCATCTTTGTGAAATGTTTGGGCGCCGGCGAAAATTGTCGGTCATCATTCTTAGGACATCGCGTTTCTTTCCTGAAGAAGACGACTCTCCTTCCATCCGCAATCGCTTCAGTCGGGACAATGCACAACTGAACGAGTTGCTTTATCGCCGCGTCGACCTGGATGATGTTGTGCAGGCGCATTTGCTCGCCCTGGAATGCGCACCTCAACTCCATTTCAGCCGATTTATCGTATCCTCGCCTACACCCTTCACCCAGAGCGACCTTCAGGAGTTGCGGCGTAATCCATCGGATGTGGTTCAACGGATCTTTCCTGAAGCCGAACCGGTTTATGCCGAAAAAAGCTGGTCGATGTTCGATGAAATTGATCGCGTCTATGTGAGCCAGCCCGCGGTTTCAAAGCTGGGATGGAGACCGCAATGGGATTTCCGGCGGGCATTGCAACTGTTGGGTAATGGCGAGGATTTTCGCAGCCCCCTAGCCCGTGCGGTTGGCCGCAAAGGTTATCACGACAAAGAGTTTCAAGGAGGTCCCTATCCAGTTCAGGCTCACTAGTGTGGTGGTTCAGAAGTGCGCGTGTCCTGAAATTAGAGTTCGCTATGGAGCGCGCGGCACCATGAGGCGAACTTTAATTTCAGGACACTAGCAACTCTATGAAGCTCATGCGCTTTTTTTGGATTTGACGTTCATACCGAGGACTCGCCGAAATGCCGGCACGAACATCAAATCCAGTGCACTGGCCGAGGAACGCACGCAGAGCCGATACGTTGGCTCCATATGTCAGATTCAACCGACTACCTCATGGCGCACGCAAGACGAACCATTATGGAGGCCCGCAGACTTCCGTGTAGCCCTGCGAAATTCTGGCTGCGCCATATCGGAAGCATCTATCACTTGCTCGCGAAGCAAGGTGCTTACACGAACATCGAGTTTCTTGAAGACTATAGGCTCGCGAAAAAGGCTGAAGAAAAAGTCCGTCCGCATCTTGTACGCGGTTAGGCGCCGGCCCCGCTCCTACCAAAATAAAGGCTGTTCCGGCAGGAACGAGCAAGCGACATGGCCGTTGATTAATTGCTGATATGATCAGGGAGAAATCCGACCGAAGTATCAGCACAAAGCCCCGTCAGCTTACTTCGGTAACTGGCGGGGTTTTAGTTTTGGGCTTTAATCTCAGAAGCGTTTTCAAGCGAAGTGGCGAAACGCGTCAAAACATAAATTGGAGGCTCGCATGTACGCGCTCTTCGAAGGCGACAAGCAGATCGGCCGCCCGTTCCCGACCGAAAAGGAAGTCTGGGAAGCTGCACTCATCGATGGGCTCGTTGTCGACGTTCCGATACCAGATGAGGAAGATCGCATTGTTCCGGCAGGATATCACGTTGCGAAAGTCGACAGTGTAGGTCCGCAACAGAACGACACTTGACCAAGTGAAAGTTTCTTGAGCTGCAAGTGTCCTTAACAACTGCAATCGCCTTTGGAGGCGAGAAATCACGAAGATTTCACAGTTCCTGGCCAACCCCATCGCGAGCACCACGTTGACCCGTCATGGTAGAGACGGAGAACGGCAATGGTGAATGAACAACAACGGGGCGGCCCCGGTAACTTCGCGAACAATCCTCAGCGCGCGGCTGAGGCCGGAAAGAAGGGCGGCGAGCATAGCCACGGTGGACAGCAGCAACAGAGTGGCGGCTCGCATCGACAGCAAGGCGGAAACCCCGGCAACTTCGCAAATGACCGCCAGAAGGCGAGCGAGGCTGGCCATAAGGGCGGAAAGAGCTGATCAACCACAGAGCCAATCAGCCGATGTGACATCTCTCCGACAACTGTAACGTCTCCCCCATAAACTCAACCCGGCGCGTGCACCGCGCCGGGTTTTTCTTCATGAGCGATTGCACATGCACGAGACGCGAGGCAGATCATCGCGCGACGTTGATTGCAACTCGCGGACAAGTCGCGGATGTGACGGATAGTCATTGGTCTGTAGCAAGCGTCAGCGCCGGACGGTTGTGCCGACGCTTGTTGGTCCGCACGTCGCCAAGGCGATGATCCGGCTCGGCTCCATCATGCGATTCACACCTGACCGTCTGAAATCACGTCTCGGACGGCAATAGCCAATAGGCGTCAGGTCATACGATCTCGAACGACAGCGTCGCATGGCAGAAGCCTATGGACCTCATCGAGCTCCTTGGCGTGATGGGCTCCCCATTCGATGAGTGAATCCAACACGGGCCGCAGGCTTTCGCCGAGCGGGGTGAGCAGGTATTCGATCCCCTGACTATCGACGGCGCTGGACTGCCGGCTCACCACTCCATGTTCCTCAAGCGCTCGCAGTTGCTCGATCAACACCTTCTGCGAGATGCCGACAATGCGCTTGTCCAGATCGCATGTGCGTTGCGGGCCATCCATCAGCGCATAAAGAATGACCGCCTTCCAGCGTCCCGAAAGGACCTTGAGCGCGCGCTCGACCGGCAAGCCCGGCAATCTGTTGATGATCTTCATTTTGCCAACCACTGACCAAACGGTGTGTAGAGGGATGGGCTCTCGAGAACTAGATACTTATGGAGCAATCAATCCATAATGTTCCGAGGAAGATCTATGTTCAACCTTTTTGAATCTCAACGGCTTGGCGGCATCGTCCCGCTGAAGAACCGCATCGTCATGGCACCCATGACCCGCACGCGGACGTCCGAGGGCACGCTCCCGACCGATGGTGACCTACCGAATAAGATGATGGCCACCTATTACGGTCAGCGGGCCAGTGCCGGCCTGATCATTTCCGAAGTCAACGACGTGGATCAGTCCAGCCACGGTTACGCGCGGATACCCGGAATCCACTCGGAAGCCCAAATGCGGGGCTGGCGTCTGGTGACCGATGAGGTTCACCGGCATGGCGGCACGATCTTTATGCAGTTGTGGCACGTCGGCAGGCTGGCCCATTCCTCGATTCTCCCGAACGGCCAGGCCCCCGTCGGCGTGACCGAGGAAAGGGCTGAGGGTTCGGAGGTGTTCGCCCATGGCCCGGACGGACGGTTGCGTTTCATGCCTGCGGAGACGCCGAGGCCCCTCAGCACGGATGAGGTGTCGGCCATGGTCGGCACCTTTGCCAAAGCCGCCGCCAATGCACGGAAGGTCGGGTTCGATGGTGTCGAACTCCATGCGGCCAACGGCTATCTGATCGAGCAGTTCATGAACTCGGTGCTCAATACGCGCACCGACCGCTACGGCGGGGGCAGCATGGAAGATCGTACGCGCTTCCTGATGGAAGTCGTCGATGCGGTGGTGGCTGAATTCGGTCCAGGGCGCGTGGGTGTTCGCCTGTCTCCTTACGGCAAGTACGGCTCCATGCCGGCGGACCCTCTTGTCGAGGAAACATTTCTGTACGTTGTCGAGCAACTGGGGCGCCGCGGCGTGGCATACATCCATCTACTCTACGAGCTGATGCCCGAAGGAAACATGGAGTCGGCGGAGTTCAAGCCTCGGTACCTCGACCATGCTCTGCTGGCCAAGGCTCGCGCAGTGTTTCCTGGCGCCTTCATCTGGTGTGGCGGCTTCAATGACCGTGAGCGCGCCCAAGCTTCGCTCAACAGCGGACTGGTGGACCTGATCGCCTTCGGCAGACCGTATATCGCAAACCCAGACCTTGTTGAGCGTCTCAGGCACGGCTCGCCATTGGCCGTAGCGGACCGATCAACTTATTACACCCGACGCGGCGAGGTGGGTTACACGGACTTCCCGACATATCGATCGGTAGCGCTGCAAGCGGCGGCAAGCTGATCGCGGACAGTGCATACAACGCCGCGCGTGAGGTTTTCGATGAGAAGCAGCTCGTCGACCTCACGATCGCAATCCACCTGATGAACAGCTATAATCGCATGGCCATCAGCTTCCGCAACACGCCGCAGGCGGTTCGCGATTCGAAACACCGAGAGTGACTTCCTGTTTCGGCACTCCGCGCGTCTATTCCGAAGTTCGCGCAGTCTTGCTCGGATGCGAACTTCGGAATCAAAGGGACACCAGTAAATCTATGATCCTAGCGTGGTTCAGGTTCAGAAGTTCGCTGGAAAGACTCGCAGGAAAAATCGGACGAACTTCTGAACCACGATACCAGCGATAGGCCGCCTCTTCCCGCTTGAGCCGCTCCTCGATGAACGCGCGCTCGGACTTGCCGAGCCTGCGCGAGGCAGGCGGAAATCTATAATGCCCAGTGACCTTCGCATGCCCATGGATCAAAAAGTCGAGAACATCATTCGTTATGGGCCACCTCACCGGTGAGGTGGCGACGTTTCCGGACCCGCTTGAGGCGGCGGCCGAAAGGCCATGGGGAAGGTTTCTGCCTGGAGCGTGTCGAGCGTTGCTCTCTCCTCAGAGAGACGCCGTTCGATGAATTGCCGCTCGATCTCGGTCAGTTGGGTCTCCAGCAAACGGCGATAGCGGCGGATGTTGCTAATGGTGGAGCGGATGTGCGCTAGCTTGTCGTCGATCATCATCGTCACCCTAGACGGTCGTTACAGTCCTTTACGTGTTGGAATTCGGGCCCTGCCCGGTCGCGAAAATAATAAAACGAATTTTCCCGTTCAAGAGGATTGCCGTCGCCCCCCGTGGCGCCTGCCGACGCGCAATTTCTGAAGGTGAAAGCTTTCCTAAAGGCGAAAGCTGCTCCTAATTCCTTGCGAAGTTTCTTACAAAAATTTTTTCTTTCCCCCTTGAAACTTTTTTTGGGCGTCCTGATTTTTTTGCCGTCGCCGGGAGGCGAGCTGGGCGCCTCGATCAGGGCCCAGGCAATGAGACGGATGCCGGCGGGTGTCCGGCGCCGGCTCATACCCAACTTGCTCTAAGGAGGATTTGGTTATGAGGTATGATTGGAGCCCTCTGTGGCGGTCGACGATCGGGTTCGACCGTCTGTTCGATGTCTTCGATGAGGTCCAGCGGACCGCGGAAGACAATTATCCCCATTACAATATCGAGCGTCTGGACGAGAACCGCTTCCAGATTTCGGTGGCGTTGGCCGGGTTCAGTCCGGATGAGATTTCGCTGACCGTCGAGCAGAACGTGCTGACCCTAGAAGGTCAAAAGAGCGAAAAGGACAGCGATCGAATCTATCTCTTCCGCGGGATTTCGACGCGCGCCTTCAAGCGCCAGTTCACACTCGCCGACCATGTCGAGGTGAAGTCGGCTCAGTACAAGGACGGCCTGCTGGTCATCGAACTGGTGCGCGAGGTGCCGGAAGCGATGAAGCCCCGGCAGATCGCGATCAGCGGTGCGCCGTCGAAGCAGCCCGAACAGATCGAGGCGAAAGCCGCTTAATGAACTGCAGTCAGGCTGCCGCTCGTGCGATGGTTCAGAAGTTCGGCCGATTTTTCCTGCGCGTCCGTCCAGGGGACTTCGGGGAATCGGAACGTGCCGCGGCAGCCTTTCATTCGCTTATCAACATTCAACGCGTCAACCCCATGGAGGCAACCATGCGGCCGACGACCGCACCTGCTGGACGTGGTCCAGGCAACAACGTCTTCGATATCAACGCCCTTCTCCATCCGGACAAGGTTTTCCGCCACCCGCGCGACGTGGTGGAGAGCAGCAATCTCACTCTCAGCGAGAAACGCGCCATCCTGGCCTCGTGGGCCTCAGACGCGGCGACAGTCGCATCCTGTCCCGGCCTGCGGGCTCCTTCGGGATTAAGCGCTCCCGTCTCAATCGACGACATTCTCGAAGCTCTGCGTGAACTGGACGGCGGTCCGCCGCTCCCGCCGGGCGGCAAGCCCCGGCCGGGCGGTAAGGCGCAACGCGTCGGCTCCGTTTCGCGGCTACTCGCAGCGTAAGGAGGCGGAGATGAAACTTCCACAGCATGTCATCGATCATGTCGAACGCCGCTGGGCTGCGAAGCTTCAACAGGAGGTGGATGCATGGCAAAATCGGAAGCGCCCGCCACAAGCGCAAGAGCTTGAAACGCCCCGGACAGATCGCTCTCGCGTTGTCCCGTCATCGATAAAAATATCGGGTGCCGCACAACGAAAGCTCACTCGGAAAGCGATCGCAGGACACGGGAAGGATCGTTCGATTTTGATCGTTTGAGTGCCATTCCGCATTTGGATCCGTCGCGTGGGAAAGGGTGACGCGCCAGGATCCAGTCGGATGGCAGATTCGCCGCGATTTTTTTGGAACGCACGCAAAAGCTTTTGGTTAGAGCGATGCCGGATGTGGTGATCAGTCTTCCAGACCCTGATCACCGGCATGTCGCTCCCGGGACCGGCTGGCCATTTCTCTCCAAGACTCGTGGGCGGACCGCCGCCAGGCGGCAGAGCGCAACGCGGCTGCGCCGTTTCGCGGACGCTGGCAGGGTTAAGGAGGCCAAAATGGATCTTCCACAGCATGTCATTGATAACGTCGAACGCCGCTGGGCCGCGAAGCTTCAACAGGAGGCAGATGCGTGGCGGAAACGGAAGCGCCCGCAACCGGCGCAAGAGCAGGAAACGCCCTCGGCAGATCGCTCTCCTGCTGTCCCATCATCGAGAAAATATCGCGTACCGCGTAACGAGAGCCTGCGCTAGAAAGTGAAGACAGGACACCGGGAACGTTCGATTTTCTTGATCGTTTGAGCGCCATTCTAAAGCCCGATCAATTGGCAGATCCGCCGGGATTTTTTTTTGGAACGCATGCAAAAGCTCTTGGTTGAGCGACTGCCGGATGTGGTGATCAGGCTTCCAGACCCTGATCACCCGCATGTGGCTCTCGGAACCGGCTGGCCATTTCTCTCCAAGACTCGTGGCCAGCCGGTCGTCCATGCGTTCCTGCCAATTGTACTGCAGCACACCCTTCCCCGCGTCGCTGCGGGTGACGTCAGGGAATTCATCGAATATTGCAGCCCGTTGAGCTAGTGTGGTGGTTCAGAAGTTCGCCCGATTTTTCCTTTCCAGCGAACTTCTGAACCCGAACCACACTAGAATCATAAATTTACTAGTGCCGCGGATTTGAAGTTCTTCCGGGTGAGGCCGCAAGCTCGATGAAGAACTTCAAATCCAAAAGCGGCACGAGAATCGTGGGCTTGCTAATGTCCCTTTGATTCCGAAGTTCGCATCCGAGCAAGCCGCCAGCCCGTGCGAACTTCGGAATCGGGATATTAGTGTCCTCTCGAATCCAAAGTTCGCTACGGAGCGCGCGACACCATGAGGCGAACTTTGGATTCGGGACACTAGCGCACTTCGGCGGATGCCTTGTGAGCGCAGAGCCGATGTGAGCGCAGAGCTGAATGCGCGGCACCGTTCACAAAAAGAGGTATTGCTGTTCGCCAACTTAACTCAGCCGCGCGCGAGAGCTGATCATGAAAGTGTGCCCGGCGGAAAAAAACTCGTCCAAGCATCCGCGATAGCAAGGAGCTATCCTTGACAGGCACTCAAAGTTGATCATACTTTTTTTGCGTTTCCAGATTGTACTTTCTCTCCCGTCTCTCTTTCTTCTCCAAACTTTTCTCTTCCAACTTTTCTCTTCTAACTTTCCACTTCCAACTTTCCTTGCAAGCATTCTCTCACAAGGTGATTTCATGTCCGACGTCGACCAAGCGCAAGCACCGGCTAATCCCTCTTCTGATCAAGCGCAAGCACCAGTCAGCCCGCTTTCCCAAGCGGCCCTGGATCGGAAAAACGAACTCGTATTTCGCCTGGTGTATGTCGGCTTTCTGATCAGCGGAGCCATCGCTTTGCTTGTGATAGGCGGCGTGATTTTCATTGCACTACGCAACGCCGCTAACGGTACGGAGGCGAAGATGCCGGAGGTTCTCGCGAACTGGGGCGGGGTCATTGTCGGCTTCTACTTTGGCGCCTTCGTTACGCTCATCAAAGATTACATCAAAACTTAGTGTGGCGGTTCAGAAGTCCGCGTCATTCGTGCGGCGAGTCCGGAATGCGGACTTCTGAACCAAAGCCACACTAGATTAATAACTTGCTAGTGTCCTTCCATTCCGAAGTTCGCAAACGAAGGTGCAGCGGAATGATGCGAACTTCGGAATCGGGACACTAGCTCCCAATTTTTCTCCACGCGATTCCGTAGACGCTGACTTCCCCCCTCACCACCTCTGAATCCCATTCGAGGATCGATGTACCAAGCCGTCTGAGTTCCTTGCGGATATCGCTCTTTGCTTGCTCGGTCTGGGTAGGCCGAAATCGCACTTCATATTGAACACGGGCCTCGTAGACGCTCGTGATTTGATAGGCATTTTGAGCCGCGATTCCGGCTTGAAGGGAGCTTTTGCAAACGGGACCGAGATTGTCCTTGATTTCCTTCAAGTGCTGATCCGAGTATTGCACCATTGCCTGATCCAGTATGCGCACTGAGACGCTCTCCGCAAAATCCGCTGTCCTGGGCATCTGAAGCTTGCGACTGACAGTGTCCTTGTCGAGAACAATCGTCCCAAACAAACTTGAAGCGATCGATACGCGAATGGCCTGGGCATCGATCTTGTCAGTCGAGTATTCAGGCGTGCAAAGAAAACTCAGCTTCGTCGTCGAAACCACCGCTTCGTTCGGATCGTAGAGCCTTCGCGCAACGAACGCGCCGGGCTTGTAGACGTTCGAGCTTGGCTCAATGACGATATGATCCTGTTCGCGAACAAGCCTGAAAATTTCATCCTGGACGGGATCTGCAAACGCCGTAAGCGGAACGAATAACGGAACAACAGCTATCGCTCTAAAAATGAAACGCACGCAAAGATCCTCATTCACTAAATGGGAAGAAAGGTTTTGAAGGCTGTATCGATGACAAGGTCTATCAGCTTGTCACGCAGTCGCTGCAATGAAGCGGCTGCGATGCCTGCGTGAGTAAGCCCCTCAAGGGTGGCCAAGGCTCGTTGGCTTTCAACCAGCGCTGTAAACTCGGCGCGCGTGATTTGCTCCTTCGCAAGCATGCGCGTCCAGCGCTTGAGCTTCTCCGCAGAGCTTTTCAGAAATGCATTGGCATCGTCTTCGATGATCGTCGCCAGGTCCTTCAGCGTTCCCACTGCCAGATCCTTGGCGCCGCTCAGGACGCCTTCTTCAAACTCGGAAAATTTGCTCATGGCCCCTCCTCATCTACTGTCGCTTTTGCGCAGATTTGGCCACGTTGTTTGCTGCCCCCGATCCGCCTCCGGCTGATTCCGCAGCAGCGACTGCAGCCGGATGGCAAGCGGCTGCGGCTTTCTTGTTGGCTTCAAGGCAAATGATCGCGTCGTAGGCATCGTTCAATTGTTGCCTGAACTCCGCCCTGAAGACCGGACTGACGGTGCCCTGTTGCTTCCAGTACTTCACGAACCAGCCATAGAGCGCACCGTCCGGATCGCGCAGGATTTGCCACTGCTGTGTCGATAATGAATTGTAAGGCAACCCGGCCGAGAACTCGTAAGCCGCATTGATCTTGGTGGTGTGGGCGTCGATCTCATTCTTCAAGCTCGCGTAAGGCTGGCCGGATTTGTTGACCAGCGCTTCCGTTTCAGCTTTCAGGGTGGTGGCGTTTTTGTAGGCGTCGATGCTGTAGTCCGAAATCAGCGGACCGCACGACTGCAGGAAAAACAATAAAACAAAAGAGACTGCGAACTTTCTCACAGTAAACCTGTCTCAAAAATAAGAACGTCGTCATAAAAAATTGGACCCTCATCAGGATAAGCTCATCCGGATAATCCCATCCGGATAATCTGATGTGAGACGAAAACTGCCTCTCGGGTCAGGTGCAACTACAGATCTTCCAAGCAACAACCGCAATCAGAAAGATCGACTTAAGCGAATGGCTTTTTAGCTTTACAACTGATCGTTGCATTTTTGTCACGCCAAGCCATTTCTGCCACGCCAAGCAAAGGCTCGGCCTCCGATGGCCTCCCGTCGAGTCAGGAGACCATGCGGGGCGTCTACTGGTTTAGCCGCCGGGGGACACCCGTCAGCGCCAAACGGCGACTAAACTCCGGCAGGGGATTCAAGCAACCTCATCCATGTGTCCGCCCCCATGGCGTACTTGCAGGCATTCGATCACAGCGTCGACGAATGCTTTCTTGTTCACGTTCTTTCCCGGACAATCATGGCTGGTGCACCGATCCTCCTTATGCAGGCGGAGGGATTCCGGCGGCAGCCCCAGCACCGCTGAAAGCGACGCGACCGCAGCAACTGCGTTCTTTTGCACCTTCAACCCACGTCCGGTCGTGAATGACTCTTTGCTATAGTCACCCAACATTTCGACACCGAGAGAAAGCTTGTTGAAGCACGGGGAATGAGTGCCCGACATCGTCAGAGGCGTAAAAACCCAAATCTGCTTGTCGTCCACGAACAAATGCGGCCCCGCCTTCCATTTCATCTCATCGCGATAGTACTTCTCCAGATTACGGATGTGCTGACTTGTGAATCCATTCGGGCGCTGCGCCAGCGTTGGAGAGGCGGTGTTGTGCAACGTGATAAAGGTAGGACGCCATGACGACCACGAAAGAGCGTGGCAATAGGCGTCAAAATCGTCCGCAGAGAAACTCGTTCCGACAATACCCTTCCAGTTCATGACAATACCCCCAAAAATGAATGATAAACGGGCTTAAGAACACACTCGTGCCGAGCGGCAAGATTACATGTTGGAAAATCCTCGCACCCCTCTGGAGCGACTGCGGAATTCACGTCACTGATGTTCGCAAGATCACTGAAGGCTGTGATGAGGCGCCCCAACCCATCACAACATCGAAATCGAAGATTCAAAAGACTCGAAGAACCGACAGAAAACAAAATTAAACTAACTTCATCGATGCGTTCAGACAATATGCTGCCGCATCGTTTTCTTGTCGATGAGCCGACCAATCACGGCATCCGGTCATAGGGCCTCACCAATTGTAGGTCAGTACGCCCTTGCCCGCGTAGTTTCGCGTCACATTCGAAAACTCATCCTCAAAAGTCGCGGCGACGGACAGCCGTTAGCTGCCTTGTATTCTCCAGCGCCAGTTCTCACTCCAAACGTCGCTGAGCGGGTACGCCGAGAACAACTTCTGCCAAAGCCTGACGATCGATCCTCCCGAGCGGGTTGCGCGGCACAGCGTCAACGGCCACCAGCAGCTCCGGCACTTTGTGATCCGCAAGCTGCTCGCTAATGGCGCCTAGGATGTTATCGATCGCCGCATCGTCGCCATCACCTTCCAACTGCACGACGGCCGCCACGCGCTGGCCCAACTCAGGATCCGGTGCGCCGAAGACCGCCGCATCACGCACCAGCGGATGGCTCAGCAACGCTCTTTCGATCTCAGTCGGAAAAATGGCGAACCCGCGGCGAATGATGACATCGTTCGCGTCATCGGGTGCGATTGGGGTCTTTGGCATCGTCATGTGTCCTTTTGGCGGATCTCCTGGGTGTTTCGTACGGGGTCAAACCGATCGGGCATTCTGTGGTGATCAACGGAGACATCAGATCTCGGCGATCGCTTCAGGCCCGCGCTCCTGCCGGGCACGCCGCGCAATCGCCGCATGTGCGACTTCCGCGAACAGAAGAGCGATCATAAGCGCTAGGGCTCCAATGAGACTGAGGGAGTGGCGGTCGATAAACAGAAGCACGACGCCGCCGAGCAATCCGGAGCACGCCAGGCCGCCATAGGTCGCCGTGTTATTCAGGGCCAGCAGCAGCGGCGCAACGTGAGGCGCCGTCTTCACCAGCCGATGTTGCTGAGGCACCATCAGGCACCACCCAGAGGCACCCCAAACCGCGAAGGCGACGGCGGCTGTCACGGGATGAGCGGAGGTCCAGGGGAGCAAGCCAAAATTCACAATGGCGATCACGAGCGCGCCATTGATAATCTTCCGGCTCTCGAACTTGTCGACGAGGTGACCCGCGAGAGCGTTGCCAATGGTCGAGGCGACGCCCCAGAACAGCAGAAACCCCGCGAGCACGCGTTCATCGCCGCCAGTGACACGGTCGAACACGAGGCCGGCGTAGGTGTAGACCATCAGAAGGCCGCCATACGCAAACAATGTCGTCATGAGTGTCAACGCAATGCGACCATCGTGAAGAGGCGCCAGCCTCTGGCGAAGCGGGATAGCTTTAGGCTGCGGCACTGATTTCAAAAGCAGCCCTAGCCCGATCATTGCGAGCGCGCCGAGCACCGCGACAAACCAGAGCGTGGCGCGCCAGCTCCCATACCCGCTGATAAACGTTCCTAAGGGAGCACCGAGGGCTGTCGCTCCGGCAAGACCTGCTGACACAGTGGAGAGCGCGCGGCCTCTGCGCTCGTGTCCAACAAGAGAGGCTGCAACACCAAGGGCGGTTGGTGCGAACATCGCCGCTCCAAGGCCGGCCAGGGCCCGGCTCGCCAGCACCGTGTTGAGGTCTGTGGCAACGGCGCTGATCGCGTTGCCGACAACAAAAATGCCAAGCGCTGAGACCAGCAAGGCTTTGCGCGGCCATCCGCCTGTCAGAGCTGCCATCACTGGCGCCAAGATGGCAAAGGAGAGCGCATAGATGGTGACCATCTGGCCCGCAAGGCTGGCGGATGTGTTGAGAGCTTCTGCGACGCTCGGCAGGATTCCGGCGACGACAAAATTGTCTGTGCCCATGGCGAACATGCCCATGGCCAGCATGAGTAGTCGGCGATCCACTGGTTTTCTCGATCTGATGTTTGCGTGATCTACGGCAGACGCTAGTTCTGAGAGATTGGCGCTCGCCAAGTCTCTCAGTGCTCGTGCTCCCAGGGCGAGTGTCTGATGACACTGCAGATGTCCACGCGCTGAAAGGTCGGATCCTTGGCCGCTAGAAAATCATCGTTGAACGTACCGAACGTGCTCGCGGGGCGATGCCTCATTCCATGATAGAACGCATCGATGACCTTGTTTCCGAAGTCCTTGCCACGTGGATAGGCAGCCACGACAGCCTGACGCTGCTCATCCGTGAAAGTCTCATACCCGCGCCCAGCGATATCCATTCCGGCACCGACCTGCAGCAGAGCGATTTCCGGCCCCATGAATTCAGGAATTCCCGGAGTTGTATGCAGTGCGATGGCTGTCCAGACTGTTCCGATATCCCTCTCGGAAATTCCATGGCCTCGCAGAAATTCGAGCGCTGCATTCGCACCATCCACTTCGAACCGAAGCTGGCTTTTCTCGTAGCCCTTCGTCAGGCCGATGTCGTGAAACATGGCGGCGACATAAAGCAGTTCATGATCGAACTTCAGGCCGGTCTGCTGTCCTCTCAAGCCACCCCAAAAATAAACCCGCGTGGAATGGGAGAACAGCAAGTCGCTTTCCGTATCGCGTATGAACTGCGTCGCGTCGCGCGCCAACTGGCTGTCAGGAATCTTCAAGTCTGAAATGCCGCCGCTCGCCATCTTTGAATTGCTGGTCAATGGATTTCTCCTTCGTTGAGAAATCGAAATATGAGCCCGGCTTGAAATAAAACAGTACCGAGATTGGCTATTCTGGCTGTACCATCGAGCGATGACTTCTCTTTCCATTGCAATCGACCGTTCCAAGAAAATACCGCTCACCGATCAGATTTATCGGGCGATCCGTGAGGCAATCGAGACTGGAAGGTTTGCTTCCGGCGCGAGGTTGCCCTCCTGGCAGGATCTGGCGGTTCAACTTGGCGTCTCCCGCGGCACCGTGCGCGTGGCCTACGAGCGACTGATCGCCGAGCAATTCGCGATCGGCCTTGGAGCAGCAGGCACGCATGTCGCCGAGCGTCCGGCCCAATCGGATGGCCCCGCCTTGTCATCGGAGACATCGCCCCTTCCGAACATCTTTTATTACGGCTTCGGGACCAAGCCGCTTCCATTTCAAATGGGCGTGCCTGCACAGGACGCCTTCCCGTTCAAGCTGTGGTCGCGCGTTCTGACGCGTGAAGCGCGACAGTCGGTGATGGCGCCGGTCAGTTATCCTGATCCTCGTGGCGATCCAGCCCTGCGCAAGGAGCTCGCCGCTTACCTCGCCATCGCCCGCGGCATTCGTTGCAGCCCATCTCAGGTGTTCATCACGGGTGGATTTTCCGGTGCGCTCGGTCTTGTGATCCAAGCTCTTCAACTGGAAAAGAAGACAGCCTGGATCGAGGAGCCCGGGTTTCCGCTGACACGCACGGCGCTCAACTTGGTTGGGATCGACGTGAAAGCGATTCCGGTGGACGCGGAAGGGTTGGATGTTGCTGCTGGCGAACGGGCTGCGGCCGACGCCGCGTTGGCCATTGTGACACCAGGGCAGCATGCACCGCTCGGGATGACGCTGTCGCTCCCGCGGCGGCTCGCATTGCTGGAATGGGCGAAGCGGAACGGCGCCTGGATCGTTGAGGACGATTACCTGAGCGAGCTGCAGCTTAGCGGACGCGCTGCGCCGGCTCTTGCTTCCCTTGATCATGGCGGGCGCGTGCTCCACATCGGGAGCTTCAGCAAGACGCTCAGCCCGACACTTCGCCTCGGCTTTATGGTGGTGCCTGCGGAATTGGTTCGTCGCTTTGGCGACGTCGCCGCATGTCTGGCACCGGCGCCTGCCGCCGGCGTGCAGCGCGCGGTCGCGGACTTACTGCGCGAGGGGTGTTACCTACGCCATCTGCGTCTCGTGAAGCGTCTCTATGCGGCACGAAAAGAGGCTCTCCTTCATTCGCTTGATAAGGTCGCAGGAGGCATCGTGAAGGTGAAAGCGACGGCGGGGCTCGCCGTCGTGATCGAACTTCCTCATTCCGTTTCGGATAGAGACATCGCTTTGCGTGCGCTCCCCTTGGGCCTTGCACCCTCTCCTCTTTCATCCTGGTATGCGCAGCCTTCCAAACAGCAGGGATTACTGCTCGGGGTCACGAACATCAACAAAGACCGCGTGCTGGCGGATTGCGGACGGCTGATCGAGCTGGTGGGTTAGCGTCGTGTCGTTTACGTCGCTCGCGCAGCTTCGCATGCGGCGCCAACGACACACCGGGAACTGCGACTTGGTGCCAATTCTCGTTATACGAGACAATCTTGCCACTATCGGACAGCCATGTTCGCTCGCCGCCGGCGTGAAGGCATTTTGCTTTTGCGCAGGTTCGCAGGTCCGTCTATAGGCAAGCTCTACGCTGTTAAGGGATCCCGAAGCAAGTGCGAGGCGCGTCAAAATTCGTCAAAGCATCCATTATCGTGTTGCTCGTCGCTTCGGGGAGTCTGCTGGCTCGCGACAGCGGGGCGAGCTTTCTTCGCCTGCATGAACTGCTCCAAAATAACAGCTTTGCGCCAATCATCTTTCTGGCACTGCATGTCGTTTTCAGCCTGTTATTTTTACCTCGCACCATGATGGCAATCACGGCCGGTCTGGTGTTCGGCCTTTGGTATGGCCTGGTCTGGGCGTCGATTGGAAGTGTTGCCGGTGCGCTCGCCGGCTTTGTCCTCACGCGCTACTTCGCAAGCGACCTCGTGAAACCGTCGGAACGGTCGCGGTTCGGCTCGCTTGTCCGGCGCGTCGAACAGGGGGGCTGGAGAGCCGTCGCGATGCTGCGGCTCATACCTGCGATCCCACATTCCCTGACAAATTATCTTCTTGGGCTCACCGCCGTCAGTGTGGTCGATTTCTCATTGGGTTCGTTGATCGGACAGTTGCCGATGACAGCCGCCTTCGTCCAATTCGGCGCGGCGGGCGCTCGTCTCGCGATGGGCAAACTCGACTGGGTTCAACCGACGTTGATCGGTGTGGCGATCCTTCTCCTTTCGATCCTGCCACAACTCTGGCGACGTTTGTCCGAGGGAGAACTCTCCGGTCCCGCGGAGTAAGGTGGCGCTTCCGCCGCGTCTGGCCTCGCCGCCGCAGCGCGCCCTCTCACCAATTATAACGCACCACGCCCTTGCCGGCGTAGCTACGCGTCACGTCAGAAAATTCGCCTTCGAAGGTTGCGGCGACCGACCAGCCGTTGAGCCAGCGCAGTTCGGCGGAAGCAGTTGTGAGAGCTGTATCGGATGCGAGCGCCGCGCCATTTACCACGAACGAGGCGCCGGGCAGCGTCTGGAAGGTGGCCGCAATGGCGCGATCAGGATTGAAGTCATGCGCCCATGCTGCACGTCCGCGGAGTGTCAGCACCGCGCCATCGAGCGCGTAGGATTTGTCGGTGCGCAGACCCAACTCTGTGCGTGAAGACGTTGCGGTATCGGCGCCGTAATTCAGCGCGAAGGTGCTCGCGCCCGAGACAGCTCGCTCAGCATATGACGGAAGCTCGAACGCTGTGATCTGCGCCGCTGCATAAGGCGACACACCCAGTCCGCCGAACCATGGCGTCAGGAAACGATGGCCCAGTTCGAGACGACCTGAATACGTGTTCGCGTTGAAGTTGGCGCGCAAATGATCGACGCCCGCAACGCTGACATAACGATCCGTGGTCACGTCCTGCCAGCCGTACGCTGCGGCAGCGGTGAGATACGTCGCGCCGAAGTTATGCCGCACGAAGGCACCCGCCTGGAAGATATCGGAACGGCCCGAACCGCCATTCGCCACGCTGAAGTTGCTGCCCGCGCCTGCGAGCGCGAAGCCTGCGACGGTGTCGGGCGAGAACCAGTAGTCCGCGCCCACAGCAGCACCATAAATCGCGCTGGTCGTAGCGTTGGAGCCGACAGCAGCGTTGCCATCGGTCGTCTGCGAACCGCCATAACCTGCTGCCCACACATTCCAGCGCTGAGCGAAAGCAGCCTGTGGCGCTTTCGTGAATGCTGCGAACGCATCGCGCGGCGCCTTCGATTTCGCGCGGCCTGCATAAGCCATGCTCTCGCTTTCATCCGCGAACGCTGTCGGCCCATTGTTCGCACCACCACGCCCTGCCGAGAACGGATCGGTGATCAGGCCCATGAACATGTTCATCGCCTGGAACGTGGTCTGCTGCGGAGCCGTACCGAGTTCGCCGGAGGCTTGCGTGAGACCATTCGGCGTCAACGCGCCGAACGCGATCGGAATGCTGCCCGTTGTATTGAAGAAGTGGGTGACGGCATTGGCGACGTTGGTCTGGTTGCGGTTCAAGCCGTTGGTCGATGGCGGGAGAATGTTGAGCGCCAGATCGAGATAGACGTTGTTCGCGTCGTAGCTCAGCGATGTCTTGAAGCCCGACGGCAGGCCGATGTTGGACACCGTGGGGTTGAACGTATCGGTAAGCACATTACCCGCGGTGAGGATCTTGTATTGCTTCTCGATATAACCGCCACCACCGGCAAACGCCGCTTGAACCGTTGCGCCGCCGAGCGACGCAGTGCCGGTAACATTGGCGAAGCTCGATGTCGTTTGATTCAGGTTGGCGCGATAGAACGCACTTGACGCGAACGCGAGGCTTGCCACCGTCATCGACTGGCCCGGCGTATTGCCGGAAAGGAAGACACCGCCCGCGTTGACTTGAACGGCGCCGAGCGTGCCGTTGCCGAATAGCAGCCCACCGTTATTCACCGTGGTCTGCGCGACCGAGCCGAGCGAACCATTCACCTGCAGGAGACCACTGTTGACGGTGATGTCATCCACGGAGGTGCTGTTGCCGGTCAGGACCCAGGTCCCGGTGCCCGTCTTCTCAAGATGCTTGAAGCCTTGATATTGCGAGGCGCCGCCGACCGCCGAGAGTTCTGAGGCATCGAAGGCGCCGCCATTGCCGCCGAGACGGAACGTGCCGCCGTTGCCGCTCGCATCCACGACATTGCCGCTCGTGCTGGAGCCCACCCACATTTCGTAGACGTTGGCGCCGCCGGTGAAGGTGACGGCGTTGGCCTGCCCGCTGCTGCCATTTCCGCCCGCGATGCTACCCGCATTGATGACTGTGAGATTGGCGCCGGTGATGCCTGCGCCGGAAAGCCCTATCGCTCCGACAGTGCCACCAGCCGTGTTGGCGCCTCCAGCGCCACCGTTTCCGCCGGCCACCGTCGCGCCGCTGCTCACTGTGACGGTGCCGCCACCGTTCATCACAATGCCCGCTCCAGCGTCGCCGCCCGCTCCGCCGTCCGAAGCGACATTCGCGGCAATTCCGCCATCGCCGCCGTTACCACCCGTGACAGTGCCGTTCACGGTGACAGTGCCGCCATTCATGACGATGCCCGCGCCGCCGGCACCGCCGGTTCCGCCAACACCGCCGGCGCCAAAGCCGGCCCCGCCGCCATTCCCGCCGAGGCCGCCTTTGACTGCTGAATCCGTTGTCAATGTCCCGGAGTTGACGGCGTAGAAGCCAGTGCCGCCGGAGCCGCCACCGCCGCCGTAAGAAGAGGGATAAGCTGCGCTGCCACCATCACCGCCTTGGCCGCCGGTCGCATTGACATTCACGGTCCCAGCCCACCCCGGCGCGCCATTCATAACCGCGCCCCATCCGCCGGCCCCGCCACCGCCGCCGCCAGCCGGTCCAAACGCTGTGCCTCCTCCGCCGGTGCCGCCCTTGCCGCCAGCCTTGGCCACCGCAGGCAAAGTGGAGCCGACCCATCCATGCGCGCCGCCGCCGCCACCGCCCCCACCCTCGGCGGACATCGAGGAATTAGCGCCGTCCGCGCCGTCCGCGCCCGCGACTGGACCGCCAGCCGCGACAGTTCCTCCTGCGCCGCCAGCCCCTCCTGCGCCGCCGGTCTCGCCTGCACCGCCGCCACCGGCGGCGTTGCCGGTTAAAGGGTCATTGGGATCGCCATCGTGGCCAGGGCCGATGGCCTCGTCTGCGCCGCCCGAAGAGGTGGGGCCTCCGGCAGCAGGGCCACCCGCGCCGCCATCGGCAAACGCAGGCGATGCAAACAACGCGCTTGTCAGCGCAAGGCCGAGCACACCGGCGCGGCAGAGGCGCAGCAGTGCCGTGCTGCTCAGCAGCGATTGCATCGACGATGCGCGATGACGGGCAACGACGTGGCGGGTGGAGTCACGGACAATCATTTTCTAGTCTTACCAGTTGTAACGCAGCACGCCCTTGCCGGCGTAGCTGCGGGTCACATCCGAGAATTCACCTTCGAATGTCGCGGCCACCGACCAGCCGTTGAGCCAGCGCACTTCGGCGGATGCAGTTGTGAGTGCTGAATCGGACGCGAGCGCCGCACCATTCACCACGAACGATGCGCCCGGCAGCGTCTGGAATGTTGCTGTCACAGCACGGTCCGGATTGAAGTCGTGCGCCCATGCCGCGCGGCCACGCAATGTGAGGACTGCGCCGTCGAGCGCGTAGGATTTGTCGGTGCGCAGACCCAACTCTGTGCGCGACGACGTGGCGGTATCTGCGCCGTAGTTGAGTGCGAAGGTGCTGGCACCGGAAACAGCGCGCTCGGCATAAGACGGCAATTCGAATGCCGTCACCTGCGCCGCGGCATAAGGCGACACGCCGAGCCCGCCGAACCACGGCGTCAGGAAGCGATGACCGAGTTCGATGCGGCCTGAGTACGCATTGGCATTGAAGTTGGCGCGCAGATGATCGACACCGGCGACGCTCACAGAACGATCTGTCGTGACATCCTGCCAGCCATAGGCAGCAGCCGCGGTGAGATACGTCGCACCGAAATTGTGCCGCACGAACGCACCGGCCTGGAAGATGTCCGAACGTCCCGAACCACCGTTCGCCACGCTGAAATTGCTGCCGCCACCGGCAAGCGCGAAGCCTGCGACGGTGTCCGGCGAGAACCAGTAATCCGCGCCCACAGCAGCACCATAGATCGCGCTGGTCGTGGTGTTCGAACCGACCACCGCATTGCCATCCGTGGTCTGCGAACCACCGAAACCGGATGCCCAAATGCTCCAGCGCTGAGCGAACGCAGCCTGTGGCGGCGCTTTGGTGAAGGCGGCGAATGCATCGCGCGGGGTCTTCGACTTCGCACGGCCTGCATAGGCCATGCTCTCGCTTTCATCCGCGAACGCTGTCGGCCCATTGTTCGCACCACCACGCCCCGCCGAGAACGGATCGGTGATCAGGCCCAGAAACAAGTTCATCGCCTGGAACGTGGTCTGCTGCGGAGCCGTGCCGAGTTCGCCCGTGACTTGCGAGAGATTCTGCGGGATGTTGCCGCCGAAGATCGCGCCGAGCCCACCGCTGGTGCCACCGGTGTTGAAGCCGGTGTCGAGCGCGTTCGCGATCCTTTGCTGATTGCCGTTCAGCCCGGCGATCTGCGCGAGCTGCGAGGTCAGCGTCAGCAACACGTCATTGCTCGTGTAGCTGAGTACGCCGCCGATGCCGGTCGGCGTCACCAGCGTATCGAAGGTCGTGCCGTTCAGTCCGCCTTGCGCGGTCAGGATCGTATAGGGCGAGCTGAAACGATAGCTCCCGGTCGGCGACGTCACGCGCACCAATCCATCCAGAAACGCATCGCCAAGGCCGAAGCCGCCCGTGACAATGTTGGCGCGGTCGCTGCCCGCACTGGAAACCTTCACCGCGTAAGTGCTGCAGTCGCAGAACACCACACCATCCTTGATGGTCAGCACGCCGATGCCGTTGATCGGGCCCGGCGCCAGCGTCGCGCCATCATCGAGTAACGTAAACGGCACAATGCCGGTGCCCGACAACGTGCCGCCAGGATTGACCAGCATCGGGCCTGCCGACGACAGATCACCGTTCACCACCAGCGTACCGCCGTTGACGTTCACATCGCCGGTGAAAGTGCTGGTGCCGGTCAGCGTCCAGACCGAGCTGTCGATTTTGTTGAAGGTGCCGAAGCCTTGATACTGCGCAGTATTGCCCAGTGTGCTGACATCGAATGTCGCAGCAGCAGTGCCGCCGAGCTGGAACGTGTCGCTGCCGGTGCCGAGCACGTTGCCGGTGATGAGCGAGCCCTGCGCCAGCGTCAGCGTGTTGCCGGTGCCGGCGAACCGGATCGCCGCGGTGCCGCCACTGATGGTGCCGGCATTGAAGACCGAAGAGCCGCCGCCATTGGCGAAGATTCCGTACTGGCCACCCGTGATGCTGCCGGAATTGGTGACATCGGCAAAACCAGAGGTGGCCTCGATTCCGTTCGAGCTGCCCGTAATGCTGGCGCCGGCATTGTTGGTCACCGTCGCCCTGGTGGCGGCGGTAATACCGCGGCCGGAGATACTGGTGATGGTGCCGGAATTGATGACCTCGGCAAAGCCCGTGCCGCCCGAAATTGCGGGGCCGGCGCCCACGATGCTCGCGCCGGCGTTGTTGGTCACCGTCGCGCCGGTGGAGCCGAAAATGCCAAAGCTGTTGCCGCTGGTGATGGTGCCGGAATTGATGACAACGGCAAAGCCAGCAGCGGCATAAATTCCGTGGTCAAATCCTGCGATGCTGCCGCCGGCATTGTTCGTCACAGTCGCGTTGGTAGCGGCCAAAATGCCGTCGCCGGAGGTACCAATGATGCTGCCGGCATTGACGACATTGGCAAAGCCATTGCCGGCGAAAATTCCGTGGACGCCGCCCGTGATGCTGGCGCCGGCGTTGTTGATTACCGTCGCCTCGGTATTGGCGAAAATGCCGACGTGGCTGGCGCCGTTGATGCTGCCGGAATTGGTGACGTTGGCAAAACCGGTGATGGCCAAGATTCCGTACTGGCCGCCCGTGATGCTGGCGCCGACATTGTTGGTCACCGTCGCGTTGGTCTGCGCGTAAATGCCGGCGCCCGTGGTGCCGACAATGGTGCCGGAATTGGTGACATCGGCGAAGCCGGTGGCGGTGTAAATTCCGAAGTTATCGCTGGTGATGGTGGCGCCGGCAGTGTTGATCACCGTCGCGTCGGTATTGGCGAAAATGCCGGAGTTGCCGGTGCCGGTGATGCTGCCGGAATTCGTGACATTGGCAAAGCCAAAGCCGGCGTAAATTCCGTACTGGCCACCCGCGATGCTGGCGCTGGCAGCGTTGGTCACCGTCGCACTGGTGGAGGAGAAAATGCCCGCGTTGCTGGTACCGGTAATGCTGCCGGAGTTGGTGACATTGGCAAAGCCGTTGCTGGCGAGAATTCCGCTCGAGCCGCCCGTGATGCTGGCGCCGGCACCGTTGGCCACCGTCGCATTGATGTGGGCCTCAACGCCGTAGTTGCCGCCGGTGATGCTGCCGGAATTGGTGACATCAGCAAAGTCGTCGGAGGCATAAATTCCGGTGGCGCCGCCTGCGATGCCGGCGCCGGCATTGTTGATCACGATCGCATCGCTCAGCCAGATACCGAAGGCGGTGCCTGTGACCGTGTTGGCGGCGCCGCTGGCGACGTTGACGGTAACGCCGGTCTCAACTCCCGTGCCATAACCGGCGATGCCGCCGGCGCTGCCGGGCGCGCCGCCGCCCTGGTTGGTGGTGGTGCCGGTACAGGTCGCCGTCACGCCGTTGGCGACCTGGGGCGTACAATCGGCCCATGCGGGCGTCGCAAGCAGTGCACCGGAAAACGCGAGGCCCAGACTACCTGCGCGGCAGACGCGCAAGAGCGCCGTGCTGCTCAATAGCGATTGGACTGAGAATGCCCCGCCCCGGCCACTTCCAAACGTCACCACCCGCGCCCCTCGCACAATTCACAGCCTTGTAAGGCATTTCGTAACGGGTTCGATGCCGCGGAGCCATTTCCCGTCCAGTGGACACGGTCGCAATAGGGAGCGGGAAAAGCGAATTTGCGGAACCGTGTGCCTACGGCGCAACATCAGTTGTACCGCTGGGGAAGCCTCACCAGTTGGTGCGCAGCATGCCCTTGCCCGTGTCGCTGCGGGTGACGTCGAAGAACTCACCTTCGAATGTCGCGGCCACCGGCCAGCCGTTGAGCCAGCGCACTTCGGCGGATGCAGTCGTGAGTGCGGCGCCCGGCGCGCAAGTTGAGATGCTCCGATCAAATCCCCACCCCCACGGCCCAATTCGACGACATACGTTGCCCCCGCATCGGCGCAAAACACGCCTTGGCCGGCTCATCGCTGCGGGTTGAATCAGTGAATACCGGACCGGTGCCGGAACGTCATATCCACTAAACAGTAGGGGTTGACTTCGCCGGGGAGACGGAGGGATCAGCCGCCGCGGTTCAACCAGAGCCCCATGAGGCCCGCGCGGCTGCGGACGCCGAATTTGCGGTAGATGCTGACGACATGCTGATGAGCGGTGGACTCCGCCATGTCCACCTGATGGGCGATGTGCTTCTCCGGAGCATCGGTCAGCAAGAGCCGCAGCACCTTGCGCTCGGTCGGCGTCAGGGGCGAGGATGCCATCAGCAGGCCATGGCTCAGCATGAGACGGCGGTGAAACCACTTGATTCCCCGCAGGGCGCTGGCGAGGCGTGCGATCTCCTCGTCCGTGAACGTCTTGCGGGAATAGAAGCCGAAATGCGACTCGGCGTCCTCATTGAGGGGGAATGCGACAAAGACCGCGTCGTGGGTGCCAATGGAGCCGTAATAGATCTCGAAAAATGGCGTTTCGAACCATTCCGGCGGCAGTTCGCGCCGGAACGAATAGGTTCTGAACGTACCGACGGCCCGTAGTGGGAGAAGAAAGGAAGGGTCAATCTTCCGCTGATCCCATAACCGCAGGATTTCCTTGAAATGTCCTTCGTCGGGATGGGGCGCGACCGGGTGAAGCGACTGCACCGCGCCGACGCGCCACCCCTTCAGCGGATCATCATCGCCATTCCCGCCGACGCGGATCGCGCCAGCCCAGGTCGCGTTCCACGCGCCACTCTGATCGCAGAGGAAGGTCATCAGGTGATCGACGGCCTGCGCGGTTTGACCAGCTTCAAAATCCGTCAACTCGTCCCATACGCGATGGATCTCTTTCATGACGCGGCGAAGACACGTTCGGCGGCAATCATGCGCAATCTCACCAGTTGTAGCGCAGCACGCCCTTGCCGGCGTAGCTGCGCGTCACGTCAGAAAATTCGCCTTCGAAGGTGGCGGCGACGGACCAGCCGTTGAGCCAGCGCACTTCGGCGGATGCAGTTGTGAGTGCTGAATCGGAAGCAAGCGCCGCGCCGTTCACCACGAACGATGCGCCGGGCAGCGTCTGGAACGTCGCAGCAATCGCGCGATCCGGATTGAAATCGTGCGCCCATGCCGCGCGGCCACGCAGCGTCAACACTGCGCCGTCGAGCGCGAAGGATTTGTCGGTGCGCAGACCCAATTCTGTGCGTGACGATGTTGCAGTGTCCGCGCCGTAGTTCAGCGCGAAGGTGCTCGCACCGCTGATCGCGCGCTCAGCATATGACGGAAGTTCGAACGCCGTGATCTGCGCTGCCGCATAGGGCGACACGCCGAGCCCGCCGAACCATGGCGTGAGGAAACGATGACCAAGTTCGAGGCGACCTGAGTACGCGTTGGCGTTGAAGTTCGCACGCAGATGATCGACGCCAGCGACACTCACATAACGATCGGTCGTCACATCCTGCCAGCCATACGCGACTGCGGCTGTCAGATATGTCGCGTCGAAGTTATGCCGCACGAAGGCACCGGCCTGGAAGATGTCGGAGCGGCCCGAACCACCGTTTGCCACGCTGAAGTTGCTGCCCGCACCCGCGAGTGCAAAGCCTGCGACGGTGTCCGGCGAGAACCAGTAATCCGCGCCCACCGCCGCGCCATAGATGTTGCTGGTCGTATTGTTTGAGCCCACGACTGCGTTGCCATCGGTCGTTTGCGAACCGCCGTAACCCGCGGCCCACACATTCCAGCGCTGAGCGAACACCACAGGCGGTGCTTTGGTGAATGCAGCGAACGCATCGCGCGGGTTCTTTGAACGAGCGCGGCCAGCATAGGCCATGCTCGCGCTCTCATGAGCAAAACCCGTTGCGGTGTTTGCATCAGCGCCGTTCACACCTCGTCCCGCCGAAAACGGATCGGTGATCACGCCCAGAAACAAGTTCATCGCCTGGAATGTCGTCTGCTGCGGAGCCGTGCCCAGTTCGCCGGAGGCTTGCGTCAAGCCATCCGGTGTCAACGCCCCGAATGCCATCGGGATGTTGCCCGTGGTGTTGAAGAAGTTGGTGACGGCGTTGGCGACGTTACGTTGGTTAGCGTTCACGCCATTCGTCGATGGCGGGAGAATGTTGAGCGCCAGATCGAGATAGACGTTGTTCAGATCGTAGCTGAGCGAGGTCTTCAAGCCGGACGGCAGGTTGTTGTTCACCACCGTCGGATCGCCTGCGTTGGCGATCCAAGGTCGCCCGAGAGGCCACCGACAATGGCGCCGCTGTTGATGATGGTCAGGTCGGAGCCGATGACGCCTGCTCCGCCGGCACCCGCCGCGCTGCCATTGCTGTCGCCCGAACCGCCGGCGCCGCCGATGATGGTGCCCTGGTTCTCGAGCCGGCTACCGCCGCCTGACCGAACGAACACGCCGACGCCGCCGGCCCCGCCCGGGCCACCAGTCCCTGAGGTAAAGCCCCCGTTTCCACCGGCGCCTCCCGTGATGACACCGCCGGCGTTGGTGACCGTGCTCTGCCACACCTCGATGCCGCTGCCGCCCGCACCGCCACCCCCCTGGGTGGAATTACCACCACTGCCGCCGCCGACGATGCTTGCGTTCAGGACGCTGGCTTGATTGGCCAGCACGCCAGCGCCGCCCGCTCCCCCTAAACCGGCCGGGCTGCCGCCCACACCACCAAGGATGGTCCCCTCGTTGCTCAGCGCCCCGCCGTTATAAAGAAAAAGCCCGGCTCCGCCGGAGCCGCCGGAAATGCCGCCACCACCGCTGCCGCCGAAGATGGTGCTGCCCGCTGTTGCCTGAACGCGTCCCCCGTCCAGCAAAACCAGCCCGGCGCCGCCACCGCCACCACCGCCGCCCACGCCGCCACCCGAACCACCGGCCCCGCCGGAGATATTCCGATCCGCGGTATCGAGGGTTGCCTGGGAGGCGGAGAGTACCAAGGCCGCGCCACCGCCGCCACCACCTTCCGCAGCGGAGCCACCAGCGCCACCGGTCTTGTCACCCGTCAGCGTCACGTTCGTGCTGTTATCGGCGGCGCCTACAGCACCGCCGCCAGCACCGCCGCTGATAGTGCCTCCACCACCTCCTCCGGCGCTGACATCATTGCCGCCCGCCCCGCCACCGATACCACCTCCGTCCGCCGCGCCGCTTCCGGGATCCAGCGCCGCGCCGCCTCCCTCCGTTCCGGGATCTAAGCCAGCGCCACCGCCGCCGCCGGCGATGCCGCCGCTACCACCGATGCTACCGAAGCGACCACCATCACCGCCGCCCTTTTCGATCATCTGCGCCGCCGCCGGCGATGCGGCGGCCAACATCAGCCCCGCCGCCAGCATCAGCGCGGTGCTGCTGAGCAGCGATGGAATTGAAGATGCATATCGCCGGGCTTGAAACTGCCCGATCTTTTTATTTCCAGAAGTCACCACGTACCCCAGCGATTCACGGCTTAGGAGATTTCGTACCCCATTTGGGGCACATCGAACCACCGCCGGGGCCGCGTTATGGGAGGTTATTTTGGGCCAGCGGGGTGAGATTGGCGGCCCGTGTGATCGTCTCGCAACAAACGATTGTGGGCACCCGAATGACGCGTGCGGCGGCGGATACGGGAGTGGTGGTACCGCGATCCAATATATAAAGTGTCGCAGGGGCTTATCCGCGACACTTTATGTATGTTGATAAACGGAGACTAAGTGGCGGACGAGTTTCGCCCGCTACCCTCACCGAGTGGGCCGCCAGTTCCGATCGGCGAGCGCGCCGGCAGGAAGCCCATCGATGGCTTCGAAGGAACCCTTGCTGTCCCTGCTCGTTCGACTCGAAACAAGTCTTTGAGGAGAAAGCCATGAACAGGACTTTTACCGTGGCGGCGGCTGCAGCGGTGCTGACAACTGCCTCCCTCATCACCCCAACCAAGGCCCAAGTTGATGTTCAGGTCGGGCCGGGCTACGACCGCTACGATCGCGATTATGACCGTGGTCGCCGATACGACCGCGATACCACAGTTGGTGTTGGTCCAGGTGGTGTCACCATCGGACCGCGACGGCATTGCCGCATGGTGACGGTCAGAGTTGAGCGGGATGATGGGAGCGCCTTCACACGTCGAGAGCGGCGCTGCGACTAAACTCACGGCTGCTGAACCCATTGAGTGTGTGGGTTCACGGAATGTATGTGTTCACGCCTGCATGACAGCCTGACCACAGGGCGAGAGATGCGGCCGCTGCGCCGCAGCCGGTGCCTGCCGCTGACGGGGCGCTCAGCTTTTGGAAGACAGGCGTTGCATCCACCGCCCCTGCCCCCCGCTTCCAGCGCTTCACGCCTCAGACAGATGCCATTGACGACATGACAGTGTGCATCGCACGCAGATATGTATCGCAGTCAGACGAAATGTCCCGGTCTGCGTGAACGATCCCACGGGCATGGCGCGACGATCGTTGCGGCACCTCGAATGCGCCCGTGAACAGCCGGTCAAGCAGATTTCAGTTGAAAAAATGATGCGTCCCATCAATGTCGCGGTTGGCTCTGACTTCGCTCTGACTTCGCTCTGACTTGGGCCGTGACTTGAAACGTTGACGTGAAGCGGTTTCGTGATGGTTGATGCGGATCGGCTGAGAGCGCTGGGAAGCCGATTGGGTGAAGCGGTCATCGATCCTTCGCAGTGGACGACAGTGATGGAGCTGATCTGCGGCGCCGCGAATGCGACCGGTGCAGGTCTCCTGCAAAGCGACGTGCGCACGCCGGATATTCCGGTCACTGAAGCCGTTGCTGAATGTTTCAAGGACTATTTCGATCAGAACCTCCATGTGAATGACGTGCGGGCCATTCGCGGCGTTCCACTGCATCTGAGCGGCCAATCCGTTATCGCGGATCACGACATCTTCACATCCGAGCGCGAGATGATGCGCGATCCTCTTTACGCCTGTCTCGACCGGTTCGGCATCCGCTGGTGGGCCTCCGTCGGATTCCGGTCCGGATCGGCATTGTGGGGACTGGCGCTTCAACGTGCCATTCACCAAGGGCCATTCGACGCGCACGAAACAAAGGCTCTCGCACAACTCGCGCCGCAGTTGACGGAAGCTGCCACGCTTTCCAAAGCGGTTGGACGGCAAGTGTTGCTGAACGTCACCAACGCCCTTCATCACATGATGTTTGCTGCCGTCGCATTGGACCGGTTCGGATTTGTCATCGAAGCGAACGACGACGCGGAGGCTGTCTTTGACAACGACATCAGAGTCAGAAGCCGCCGCCTCTTTGTCCGCGATGCGCTCGCAAAAGCAGCCCTCGATGCACTCGTGGATCAGATGCGCACGACCAGCGACATGGATGCGCTGCTGTCGCGCCCGATCATTGCGCGTCGCACGGCAAAACGCCCGGTCGTCATGCGTGTTCTTCCCGTCAGTGGCGCAGCATGCAGCCCGTTTCTTGGCGCGCGGGTCATTCTCGCTCTCACCGACCTCGAGCGGCAAAGACGCACGGAGACTGATCTGATCATCAGGGGTTTCAATTTGACGCCGGCGGAAGCGCGCCTCGCATCGTTGCTGGCAACGGGCATGTCTCTTGAAAAGGCAGCAGAGCAGCTTGGCATCGCTCGTGAAACCGCCCGCAGCCAAATCAAGACGATCTTCGCGAAAACAGGAGCGCATCGCCAAGGCGAGTTGGTGGCATTGCTCGCCCGGTTGTGACGGCGTGCGGCCTGCTGCCAGCGACCCGAAGTTCGCCTGATCGTGCAGCGCACTCTGTAGCGCACCATCGTTTGATCGCCGGAATCTGTCGGCTTTCTTCGACCACCTCCACGATGGGCCGGCACAAGTTCCCTTAAAAAATAATTGTTCGAGGGCTTGAAGCGAGTACGGGATTCCCGTAGGTATAGGGTGTGCACACAGTCATCCGAACCCCAACGTTTTTATCTGACGCCAAGGATTCTGGGCTCTCCGAGGCAGAACAGGATCACATCGTGCATGAAATATCCAAGGACCCGACCGCTGGTGTCATCATGGAGGGCACGGGTGGATGCCGGAAGCTGCGGTTCGCTGGCCGAGGCAAAGGCAAGCGAGGCGGTTATCGCACGGTACATTATTATGCGGGAGACGACGTCCCCGTTTTGCTTCTTGCCCTCATCAACAAGGGCGAAGACGACAATCTAACCAAAGAGGAACGCAACGAGTTACGTCGCGAACTCAGTAGCTATGCAGACGATTATAGACGAGGAGTCGCGGCCAAGGTGGCGCAGATGAGCCAGAGTTAGGTGCAGGTTTTGGTGAAAATGGGAGACAGGTCATGAGCACCTTAGGCAAGAGGTTGATCCAGTCGGCAAAGGAAGCCAGGGCGATTGCCCGCGGCGAAGCCGACCCAGCAACCTATAAGACGTTTGTTCCTGCGCAGATCGACGTAAAGGCTATTCGGACAAAAACCGGATTGACCCAGGAAGAATTCAGCGTGCGATTTAGCATTAGCCTTGCAACCTTGCGAGACTGGGAACAGGGGCGCCACTCGCCTGACCCGACCGCGCGCGCCTATTTGACGATCATTGATCGTGACCGAGATGCGGTAGAGAGAGCATTGACGTCAAAGCCGGTCGCTGCCTGACCAAAACAAAGCCCGCCAGCCATCAAGCCGAGCGGGCTTTTTAGTCACAGGAAGAGCAGCGTAACGAGGCTGCTATAGGAGATCAGATGCAGGCGAGCGCAGACGCGATGGCCTCACGACAGCCCGGCGTCGCGCGCGCCGGGCGCTCATCGTGATGTCCGCTTAGTCGCGTTTTCGAATTCCTGATCACCGAGTCTGCCTGTCAGCTTGACCGGCGTTGGTGGCGAAAATGTCCTGCGGACAAGCCGGATGGCATCGAGATAAGGATTCTCCGCGCGATGCTGCGCGAGATCACGGCAGAGCGCGTCCACTGCAGCGCGATCGAAATCAGTCTCGATCTCGTCGAGCTGTAGATCCGTCTCCACCACCAGAACCGTGTTTCTGCCGGTGGCATCAATGACGTATTCAACGCTGACGCTCCGTGCGTTTCGATCCGTTATCACAAGCATCATCCCTTGCTCATCGCTATAGCCCGGCCGCACGCGTGCTCGGCCCTTCAATGCTTAGCGTAATGGGCTCAAACGTTGCAATCTCTTCTGGTGAATGCTTGATCTCAAGCTGCCCCACTCTTTTCAATTTGAGATCGAGCCTGTAGATCCGGTAGCGATCCTCGAATAGTTCGTTGACGAATAGCTCGTCGCCGGCAAAGGCGCCGGGCGAGAAGTAGATCCCGCGCACAGGCAAGCCTCCATCGACATGGCCGTCGAGATCGCCAAATGCGAAGTTGTAACGCCATGTGCCTCCGGCCCTGTTCGTGTTCAGGAAGGCGATTCGCCTTCCATCACTGGATGCAATCGGATTCACGGAAGAGCCTGTCACACTGAACAGCGGCTTGAGCGGCCCTGCCCCGTCGTTGACCGCGAGCATGGACGGATCGAAATCGAGCGCGAAGATCTCGCTCTTGTCGCAATCCCGGTGGTTGTCAGGCTGACATGCGCCGGTAGTAGAGAAATTCCTCCCCGCTGCACCGAACACAAGCTTGCCGCCACCGACGCTGAGCGAATGCAACTCATACGCCTCGTAATTGGTGAGCCGCACCGGATCGCGGCCCTTGCGGATTGCAAAGACATCGAAGCGCCTGCGATCCTCAGGATCATTCGTCCTGCGGGTATTCATTGAAAACAGCACCACGCCGTTGCCGATATCCACGGCAGACATCATTGCATCCGGGGCTCGGAATAGGATGGCGCAACGCCACATACTCACCTCGCAGGACAGCAATTCGCGCTCGCGGCCGCCCGCCGCCATGCGGAAGAAGATGAGACGCTCGCCGTCGGGCGAAAAGCGCGGCGACCAATGGGTGTAGCCTGCAGTAGAGATGAGTTTCGGACGATCCTTGTCATGGTCCATGACAAGGATGCCATCACCATTGCCGGCCAGCGGAATTGGAAATGCGACGCTGGAGGCGGACGCGGTGAAGCCGCCATGCATCGAATTGAGCCGGCGCTGGCTCATAGTGTCTGCGCCGCGCGTGAACGAACGATACGACGCGTAGCAATCGCGCATGCGGCCCTGGCAAGAATAGAACCATCCACCCACGACGACCACGAGCGCGCCGATCACGATGACAATCGAAAGAGCAGCGTATTTCAGCAGCTTCATGCAAGCGCTCCTGACTGATCCGGTGACCGGCGTCTTCGATAGCAGGCCGGAACTTAAAGCCGATTGGCGGAATGGATAAAATTTGAACGATGCGCTTAAGGCCCCCCGGAACCGGCTGCCCCACGCGCCTCCCCGTCATTTCCGGCAGCAATGCGGACGCTTGATTTGCGTCAAAGCAGCGCGGTTGCCTCCGGCTACCCATGGCGTCCTAAGCGATGTCTTTTTCCAACAGCCGCACTGGGAGGCCATGATGATCAAGAAGGCCGTTTTGGGCGCAACCGCTTTTTTCATCGCAGTATCGCCATGTGCTTATGCAGACCCGGCTCGCAATGAGAACGGGATGCAACGGTTTAGCGCTGAGGATCGCAGCGCCCTGGTCGATGCGCGCATCGGCATCCTCAAGGCTACGCTGCAATTGACGCCCGAGCAGGAGAAGTACTGGCCCGCTGTGGAGGACGCGATCCGCTCGCGCGCGAAAAACCGGCAGGAGCGCTTGAGCGAACGTATTGCCGCCCTTCGCGATCGCAACCTGATCGAGATCATCCGTGACCGGAATCCCATCAAATTTCTGAATCGGCGCGCGGATGCATTGGCGGAGCGCTCCGCCGACCTCAAGAAACTCGCGAGCGCCTGGGAGCCGCTCTACAATTCATTGTCCCAGGACCAGAAGCGGCGAATGGCATTGCTGACGATCGTGGTTATTCGAGACCTGCGAGATGCCATTGAGGAGCGGCAGATGCAGGCTGAAAACGACGACGACTATGACGATGATTGATCATCGATGATTTGAATCATGAGCCGCGCCTCCGGATCCACGCGTTGAATCCGGAGGTGGCTGTCGGCCGGTCGTGATCACGTAAGCGATAAGCCCTAAGGTATTGGTCCGCCGTCTGCTTTGCGTCAAATCCGGCGTAATTTTTCTTGATGTCAAAGGATCAAAGCGGGTCAAACCGCGTTCACTTTGCATGAACCTTGTGGGGGCCCCCTCGCGAGGGAGACGGAGGATGCGAGCAATCATCGCGTTGGTCGCTCCATTGATGATCGCGCTCTGGGCGCCGGCCCAGGCGCAACAGCCGAGCAGCAGCAGCCCGCTGACCGTAAAGATCGGTGTGTTGAGCGATATGTCCTCGCTCTATGCGGATATCGGCGGACCGGGGTCGGTTGCTGCGGCGCAAATGGCGGTCCAAGATTTCAATCCTGCAAGCCATCACATGAAGGTCGAGATCGTCTCCGCCGATCATCAGAACAAACCTGACATCGGGGCAGCAATTGCGCGCAGATGGTTCGACACTGCGCAGGTGAACGCGATCGCGGACGTGCCGAATTCCGGTGTCGCGCTGGCGGTCAGCAATGTGACGCGACAGAAGAACGGCGTCTTTCTCGTCTCGGGAGCAGCCGATTCCGATCTCACTGACAAGCAGTGCTCGCCCAATACCGTGCACTGGGCCTATGATACCTGGGCGCTCGCACACGGAACCGGCGGCGCGATCGTGCGGCAGGGCGGCAAGACCTGGTTCTTTATCACCGCCGATTACGCCTTCGGCCATGCCCTGGAGCGCGATACGTCGGCGGTCGTGGAGGCGGCCGACGGCAAGGTGCTCGGCGCTGTGCGCCACCCCTTGAACACGGCCGATTTCTCCTCCTACTTGCTCCAGGCGCAAGGCTCGAAAGCGCAAGTCATCGGGCTTGCGAATGCCGGCGGCGACACCATCAACTCGGTCAAGCAGGCGGCCGAGTTCGGGATCGTCAAAGGCGGGCAGCGGCTCGCGGGACTTCTCGTCTTCCTGACCGACGTTCACGCCCTCGGTTTGCCGACCGCGCAGGGCCTGACGTTGACGACAGCATTCTATTGGGACCTCGACGACAAAACGCGTGCATTCGCCAAACGCTTCGCGGCTCACAATGCCGGCAAATACCCGACCATGGTTCACGCTGGAGTGTATTCCTCGGTGCTGCACTATCTCGAAGCCGTCAGCAAAACCGGTTCCGCGACTGACGGCGCGAAAGTCGTCGAAGCCATGAAGTCGACCCGCACCGACGATCCGCTGTTCGGAGACACTGTGGTTCGCCAGGATGGGCGGGCCGTTCATGCCATGTATCTCGTCGAGGTCAAGAAGCCGGCAGAATCGAAGGGACCCTATGATTACTTCAAGGTCCTTGCCACGATCCCCGCCGAACAGGCGTTCCGCCCACTTGCCCAGGAGAGAGGCACGTGCAGTCTGGTGAAGACCGGATCACCACAAACCGGTGCAGAGTAGGATACCCGCCATCAACGAACCAGCATCCATGCTACGCTGCCCTATGCCGGGCACATCAGTGGACAGTCAGCAGACACAGTGGAGCGATCCGGGCGCGCATGCTGCGCGGCTGAGCGAGCTGCCGCCAGACCCGGTGGGGATTGCCGACGCGCTGGAAGAGTTCGTGATCCACCATGCCATCGCACGGCAGATCGGCTTTCCGGTGCCCGCGAATGCGGAAGGCGACCGCGGCCTGCGCCGCAGCGAACTGCTGCTTGAAGAAGCCATTCAGCGCGACGCAAGTCCCCTCACCGAGCATCGCGCGCTCGCCGATTATCTCTATGTCACCTGCCGCGACTTCGCGCTGCTGGCGATCAGCGCGCTGCGTGCGCGAGGCATTCCGGCGCGGCTGCGCGCGGGCTTCGCCAGCTACTTCAACGCAGGCTATTGGGAAGATCATTACGTCTGCGAATATCAGCGCGACGGACAATGGGCCGTGCTCGATGCGCAGCTCGGGCCGCGTGCGCGCGCAGGCATGCGCATCGCGTTCGACATCGCACACGTGCCCGCCTCCGGCTGGCGATCGGCGGCATCGATCTGGCGCGCGGTGCGCGCGGGCGAGATCGATGCGGCGACATGCGGCCTGACTTATGCGGGCATCGCCGGTGAATGGTGGATCGCCTCAAGCGTCATCCGAGACGCCGCAACGCTTGCCGGCGTCGAGTGCCTGCCGTGGGACAATTGGGGGCCGACGATTGCCTTTCGCGACACGCGCGGCGTGACAGCCGAACGGGCGCGCGACATCGACGCGCTGGCGCAGGCGCTCGATCCCGCCCCGCCCGACCGGCATGCCGCACAGGCGGTGCTCGCGCAATTCCCGTGGGCCGCGCCGCCGGATGCTTTTGGTGCGGCGTGATGAAGCTCACTCTAGAATGGTCACCGTGCCACTATTGACGCTGATCAGGATGCATCGAGATCGGCGGCACGATGAAAGAGTGATCCGAAGCCGTTGAAAGATCCTCAGGATAAGAAAAGCCGCAAAAGCAGCCCCCGCAGAAAGCGGGGGTAAAAAGCTTTAAGCGTGCTGACGCACGAGTTCGTATGGCGCGGTCAGAGATTCAACGGGAATATTCCACTCCTTGCTAATAGAGCGGATCATATCGAGTGTAAGAGGTCGAACGCGATTCAAGATTTCGGAGGCGCGGTTACGACCAATGATGTTAGCCAAATCAGCCTGTGTTTTGCCCATCGATTCGATAGCGAAATGAAGTACGTCGATTGGATCGGCGTAGGGCATCCTGATATGTGTGTCTTCGTAGGCTTTGATCAGAGTTGACAAGACCTCGAAACGATCGCCCTCATCGCTCCCGGGAGCGGGTTGATTGTCAAAATAACGCGCGATCTCCCCGAGGGCCCATTCGTAGTCCTCATTGGTGTGGAGTGGTCTTACATCCATCATCACACTGTCTCCGGGTTAATCGCGTCGTATTCTTTGTGAGTGCCGACAAATTTAACGAGGGCAGTTTTGAACTCGTAGGCAAAGTGGACAATGAGCCGATACTTGTTTCCGCCGATATCGAAGATAACTCTGTTATCTCCAACGAAGTCCACATTGGCTCCAAAAGCTGCCTTTACATCTGCCGGTCCGCTCCAAGTGCCCTTTGAAACGATTTGATACCAAGTGCCGAGGGGTGTCTCAGCGTGCGGATATTTGGTCCAAAAGGCCTGAAGCGTTTTCTTCGCTATGACGTTGGTAGCCATACCATGTTCCCAAAATGGGATCAATAAAATTCCCAAAATGGGAACAGAACGAACACGGAACTCAGCTGGAACCAATAACGAATTAAGCCTTGGTTCGCCAGCACTTAGCGAACTTGGCAGCCGTGAGCTGATTGGCGTCCACCCATTGCCTTTCGCGAGACGCGCGGCGTGACACCCGAACGGGCGCGCGACATCGACGCGCTGGCGCGGGCGCTCGATCCCGCCCCGCCCGACCGGCACGCCGCACAGGCGGTGCTCGCGCAATTCCCGTGGGCCGCGCCGCCGGATGCTTTTGGTGCGTCGTGATCAAGCCCGCTACGGCTTAGCGCTTTGAGCGAAATGCTTGCGGAAAAAGGCGACAATGTCCGAGTGAAGCCTCTTATGGAAATCAACGCGATCGAAGCGTGGGGCGTCCGTACAAATGGCAGGAGCCGCCTGTGCTTCCTTCGGAGTGCAGGTCGCGAGGAAAGACAAGTGTTTGGCATTCTCCACGAAATGGTAGTCCGGCTTTGTCGGAAGCTTTTGATTGATCGCTGCTGCACAGCACCCCGATAGACCATCCGCATTTTGCGCCGGGTCAGAACTCCACAATTGGATCGGGACCGTTATTCCTTTTAGATTTTCCTCAGGGAAGACGAACACCGGATAGGGATCGATGATGACGGCGGCCTTGACGCGCGGATCATGGGTGATCGGCTGACCGGGAAGCTCGCCACCTTCGAGCTGTTTGCAAGCCTTCAGGTTCGACGTTTCGCAGTTCGGCAAACCTTTCCGTAAATCAGGATTGCCTCCGATGACGACGAGACCGGTGTACCCACCAAAGGAGAAGCCGTAGAGCCCGATAAGCTGAGCATCAATGCGTGATGCATCTGGCCACACGTCAAGCATGTAGTCGACCAACCGCTTCATATCTGTGGGCCGCTCGACAAGAACGGAAAGACTGTCGGTGCCGCTCGTGTCGCGCATGGTGTCACCGGGATGATTGAGCGCTGCAACGACAAATCCAGCGTCCGCCAGGGCCGCGGCCGTATCGTGGTGACCGCCGAACCATCCTCTCCGGCCGTGCGACATCACGATGAGCGGAAGCTTTTCTCCGGTGACCGGACACGCGGGCACAGCGAAAAAGGTGGCTCCGCGCGCATCCATTTCCTGAGGGGGCTGTGTGCAAGGCGTCCAAACCAAGACTCTGATCACCGGCCCCGCCGGGCTGGCGGGAATGTCGAAGTTCTTCACCCCGGCGGCTTGCGCGACCGTGACCCCAAAGAAAAACAAAAAAACGAATACGAACGGCTGACGCATCATTGCAGGACTGTGACGCAGCATGGATCGGTCTCGTTTTTTTCAATGTCACGGCCGCAGAGGCCGCACGGTCCAAATGTGATCGCAACCGACATGCAAGCCCCCGCTCCCTGGTCGGCTCATAGCGCATCGTTCATCCGCGCGCATCGATATCGGCGATTATCAGACGGAGCAACAACCCCTACCTGTCGTCTCGTCTTATGGGTCTTGGGATCCAGCCTACTCGCGCGAAGAGCTGATCCAGACGGTTAACGACAATCGCCGCAATCTCGACCGCGACGTGATCGACGTGGTCAACCTTCACATCATGTTCGACGTCCATGGCCCTGCGGAAGGCTCGATCGAAGCGCCGCTCACGGTGCTTGCCGATCTGCAGCGCCAGGGCCTGGTGCGTCACATCGGCCTCACCTCGCCTCAAGCAAACTTGAGCTGGCGCAGAACGATCTCGATGAACTCGAATCCATCGTGGCGGGCTGAGTGCGGTCACGCGAATAGGTTACAATCGCGATCCTGTGTTCGCGCGTTTCGGAACCTGTCATTGACCACAGCCTTATCCTGCACCTGATCACGACCTTATCCTCTGAACGTGAAAGGTCACCGATGGGATTGTCACGAAGGTTGTTGCTGAGTGCGATGGGAGCAGTTGGTATGGCGGCAAGCACACGGGCGCAAAGCACAATCGAACCTAAGCGCGATGCGGACCATGGAGGGACAGATCCAGGCCCGCGCGATCCAATCCGCGATGCGGAAAATCCGGATATCATCAATCCTCCCAAGACCGATCACGGGACACTGCCGAATCTCAAATTTTCGTTCTCGGATTCGCACATTCGCCAGGGCACGGGCGGATGGACACGGCAAGTGACCGCGCGTGAGCTCGCGGCGTCGGATACCATCGCAGGCGTCAATATGAGATTGAACGCTGGCGGTGTTCGCGAACTGCATTGGCATAAAGAAGTCGAGTGGTCCTTCATGATCAGGGGAAATGCGCGGCTGACCGCGATCGATCAGGACGGCCGCATCTTTATCGACGATGTGGCTGAAGGCGATCTTTGGTATTTTCCATCAGGCATCCCTCATTCCATTCAGGGGCTGGGTCCTGACGGCTGTGAGTTTCTTCTGATCTTCGACAATCCGCATTTTGACGAAGACAGCACATTTTTATTGAGCGACTGGTTCAAACACGTGCCGCCGGAGGTGCTGGCCAAAAACTTTTCGGTTTCGCAAGACCTGTTCCGAAATCTGCCGGATCCGGAAACTCTCTACATCTTCAAAGCGACTGTTCCCCAAGGGAATCTTCAAGACAGTCTTCAAGAGAGTCACAGGTCAGTATCGGCGAAACCAGTGCCACGGACTTTCAAGCACGGCATGCTTCAACAGAAGCCGATCACCACGCCCGGCGGAAACGTTCGCATCACCGACTCTTCCATTTTTCCAGCTTCAGAAAAGATTGCAGCGGCATTGGTCGAGGTCGAGCCAGGCGGGATGCGCGAACTGCACTGGCATCCCAATACGAGCGAGTGGCAATACTATCTGCAAGGTGAAGCGCGCATGGGCGTGTTCGGCAGCTCGGGCCAGGCACGCACTTTCAACTATCGCGCGGGTGATGTCGGGCTCGTACCTTTTGCGATGGGTCATTACATCGAGAATATCGGTAAGGAGAAATTGCGCTTCCTCGAGGTCTTCGCCAGCTCCTATTACGCGGACCTTTCGCTCAACCAGTGGCTCGCGTTGACGCCGAAGGAACTTCTGCAGGCTCATATGAATTTTGATCCCAAGGTGATTGCAGCTCTACGACAAGGCAAGCAGCCTGTCGTCATGGGATAATGATCCGAACGCCGCTCGGCTGGCGCACGATCCATTCTGCATCGGCCCGCCCGGCGTAACGCGACTGTGCATCGTACTCCGATATTTCTCCAGGACAGGCGTTGCTTTACGTTTTCGCCTGTGTTGGACTTCTCCCGAGCCGTCAACAAAGACGGATAAGAACGGGAGAAAAAGTCCATGACTCAAACCAACTTTGAGGCTCAAGCCAACTTTGAGGCTCAAGCCAATTTTAAGGCTCAAACCAAGCTCAAGTTTTCTTATCTTCTGAAAGCGACCACCGCCGTGGCCGCCCTGACCCTTTACTCCGCATGTCCGGCCTTCTCGCAATCGAACGAGCCGATCAAGATCGGCGTGATCGCGGAAGTCCAGTCGATTGCCGGTGCGGCAACGCCGGGCGGCGCACAGATCGCGGCCGACGAAATCAACGCCAAAGGCGGCGTGAACGGCCGCAAGATCCAGATCGTCTCCTACGACAACAAGAGCTCGTCGGCCGATTCAGTCCGTGCCTTCCAGCGCGCCGTCTCCGATGACAAGGTCAGCGCCGTGATCGCGAGCTACATCAGCGAGGTCGTGCTTGCCCTCGAGCCGTGGTCGGCGCGCCTGAAGATGCCGCTGATCACACCCGGCGCCGCTTCCAACGAGATCACCAAGCCGGTGCACACGAATTATGAGAAGAATAAATACGTCTTCCACGGCTATCTGACGTCGGCGGCGCAGGCTCAGGCGGTGTGCGACGCCGCCCACGATCTGTTGGTTGATGGCATGAAGATGAAGACGGCGGTCATCATGAGCGAGGACGCGGCGTGGACCAAGCCGCTCGATGAAGGCTATGAAGCCTGCCTGCCGAAAGCCGGGTTGAAGGTGCTCGATCACGTTCGCTTCTCGCCCGACACCACTGACTTCACGCCGATCTTCAACCAGCTCGAAGGCAAGAAGCCGGACGTCATTGTCACCGGCATCTCGCATGTCGGCGTGCAGCCGACGGTGCAGTGGAAGAACCAGCAGGTGCCGATCCCGATGTTTGGCGTGAGCGCGCAGGCGTTGAGCCCGTCCTTCTGGGCCGACACCAATGGTGCCGCGGAAGGCATTCCATCGCTGGCGGTTGCGACCGCGACCGCAGCAGTGACGCCGAAGACCATGCCTTTCGCCGCGGCCTTCAAGGCGAAGTATGGTTCGGATCCGGCCTATACCGGCTACACCGCCTATGACGAGGTCTACATCATTGCGGACGCGATCCGGCGCGCGGGCTCGACCGATCCGGACAAGATGGTCGCCGAGCTGGAGAAGACCGACTATGTCGGCACTATCGGCCGAGTGAAGTTCTACGGACGCGACGATCAATTCACCCACGGTCTTGTCTACGGGCCCGATGCCGTCAGCGGCATGATCTTCCAATGGCAGGATGGCAAACAGGTCGCGGTGTGGCCGGCGAAAATCGCCCAGGGCAAGATGAAATATCCAAGCTTTGCCCGGCCGACCAACTGATCGGCACGCTCAGCCGGATTGAGGCTGACGTGATTTGAAGTTGGAGTCAGTCGAGGTTGAAGTCATCTGAGAATGAAATGATGGCGCGCTCGCTCTAGCGCGCCATTTTCTGTGTGAGACGACTTTCGTGTGGCATAGCGAGAAACGATACGGTCGCCGGCCTCCCGCATTATCCGATGCGCATGGAGAGCTCGACGTCTTCGCCGAAGGGGATCGATAGATATCCACTCTCTGGCGCGCGCACGTATGCGAGATATTCGGCGCTGTAGTCGGCATTGTCGGCAACAATGAAAGCGCCCGGCTTGAGGCGGCTCTCGACCAGCGAAAGCACGTCGGGATAAAGCGCCTTGGCGCCGTCCAGCAGCACGAGGTCGATGCTTTCCGGCAGACCGGAGCGAAGTGTCTGCAGCGCGTCACCTTCGCGAATCTCAACGAGATCAATCAGGCCGCCTTCGGTCAGATTGCGCCGTGCCGTTTCCGCTTTCGAGGGTTCGAATTCGCTGGTGATCAACCTGCCTCCGCCGTTGTCCCGAAGAGCCGATGCGAGATGAAGTGTCGAAATACCAAACGAGGTTCCGAACTCGACGATCGCCCGTGCGTTCGACGATCTCGCCAGCATGTAGAGCAACGCCCCGGTTTCGCGCGAGACAGCGAGCGGGACGTCCTTGAGACGGCCATAGAAGTCTTTGTATTCAGTCTTGCTCCGCATCATGCGTGCATGATCGTCGGCGGAAAGACTGGCGATCGCCGGACTGGCCAATGGCGACGCCGCCTCGCTGAACAATCGGTTCAAGAGCGGTGCGACCGGGTGAGTGCTGAGTGTTGTCATATGTGCTCCATGTGAAGATCGACGCATGATTGCGCTGCGCCTAAAATACGAATATTTATTCGCATTCACTAATCGCATCAGGTTCGGGGAAAATGGCCCGCCGTCGAAGCCCTTTAATTCATTCGAGAAAAAGCCCCCAGCAGGCGCGCTCAGAAGAACTCGTGGGAGCCATATTGGAGGCGGCTATTCAGGTTTTGGCGAAGGAGGGAGCGCACCGTTTCACGACGGCGCGCGTCGCCGACAAAGCCGGAGTCAGCGTCGGTTCGCTCTATCAATACTTCCCGAACAAGGCATCGATCCTCTTTCGCCTTCAAAGCGACGAGTGGCAGCAGACGAGCGACATGATGCGCAGAATTCTCGAAGACTCGCGCGTGCCTCCCCCGCAGAGACTTCGTCAGGTCGTGCTCGCGTTTATTCAATCCGAATGTGATGAAGCCGCCGTTCGCGGCGCGCTGGATGACGCAGCGCCTCTCTACAGAGATGCGCCCGAGGCCCGCAAGGCGAAGAGCTCGGGCAAGCGCGCGATCCAGGCATTCTTGCTGGAAGCACTGCCGGATGCTGCTGCGGAAACACGCTTGCTTGCTGCCGATTTGCTGACGGCAACATTGAGTGGCGTCGGGAAAGACTTTTCGGCTCGCCCGCGTTCGGCTGCGGACGTCAACACCTTTGCCGCCGGGTTGGCAGACATGCTGTGCGCCTATCTCGAAAGTCTGCGGACAGGGAGTGCTGCGAGGTTGTAAATCTCGCGGCCAGATCAGCCGGGCCATCGATGGCAAAGGCCGCGTCGTTAGACTCCACCAGGCCGCTCTTTGAGCCCCTCACCTCGCGATGGAGGTGAAATGGATCCGCCGGCATCTCGGCAAGCTTGCCTTGGAGGCATAACACGATTGGCGGCTTCCAGCGCAAAGCGGACATCTATCGCGCGTGCTATGCCGCACGCGCCTGGTTCGGGCTGACGCCAGCTTCTTTCTTTTGATATCCGCTCATGACTCGCAGCGCGTCCAGCGCTGATCCGGTTGCGCGTTCGGGGCTGGCCTAGACCGGTTTCACCATCGCGAGAACCGCAATCGTGAGCATGGCGACCGGAATTGCGATGCCGAGGCCGGGAATGCCTCTGGCAGGCTTTCCGTCTCGGACAAAGCGGCGCAATTGTCCGGACTGCATGCTGTGCGGTGCCGATAACGCGACGACGAAAACCAATTTTATCAAAGACGTCGGGGCGTATTTGGCATCGTGAAGCAGTATCCGAACCCGCCTGCGCCCAACGTCACGCAGTTCAAAAGCGCCGGCCGTTAGCCGGTGCTATCGCGTCTGGTTGAGAAACGTTACGCCACCGGCGTCTTGCCCGGAGTCTTGGAAGGACGCGAACGAACTTGGTCGTCCGACGCGAGCGGTGGCGCGGGTCGCACTGGAGTCTTCTTGGTCGTGTTCTCGCGTGAAGTCGACGCGCTTTCAGAGATATCTGCGACCGGAGCAACTCCGCTCTCGCGATAGGCGACGATCCAGATCAAAAAGCCTGCAAGCGCCAGCGCCGCGCCGACGGGGCCGGTGGACGTCCAACCCATCCCTTCGCGAATAGCAATGCCGCCCAGAAATGGCCCGATCGCATTCGCGGTGTTGAATGCCGAATGGTTCAACGCGGCAGCGAGCGCCTGCGCGTCTCCTGCAACATCCATCAGCCGTGTCTGGAGGACCGCTCCCAGCGAGACGCCGGTACCGATCGCGAAGACGTTTGCCGCGAGCAGCCACGGATTGGTGGCGGTCAGCGGAAATATCAAGAGCGCGACGGCTGAAAACAGCAGGATGCAACCCGCCGTCGGCATCAGCGCGCGGTCCGCGAAGCGCGGGACGATCAGATTGCCGAGCGTGGCTCCGATCCCGAACACGGCGAAGAAAAACGGAATGACGGCGGTGCTGACCTTGGTGACCTCGATCAGTGTTGTCGCAAGATAAGTGTAGACGGCGAACATGCCGCCGAAGCCGATGGCGCCGATCGCCAGCGTGATCCAGACGCGTCCACTCTTCAAGGCACCGAGTTCTCGCAGCGGATCCGACCTGCCCACTTTGTCTCGCGGCACGAACAGGGCGCAGAGCAGGATCGTGAGCAGCGCCAGGATCGATACAAGGCCGAAGCTCGCGCGCCAGCCGACGGCCTGCCCCAGCAGATTGGCCAGCGGCACACCGATGATCGTCGCGCAGGTCAGGCCGAGCATCACTTGGCCGATCGCTTGCGAGCGGCGATGTTGAGGAACGAGCGAAGCTGCGACCAGCGCGGCGATGCCGAAGTAAGCGCCATGCGGCAATCCTGCGAGAAAGCGGGCCGCGATCATCCAGCCAAAGCCTGGCGCAAGCGCAGTCAATGCATTACCGAGCGCAAAGACTGCCATCAGGGCCAGCAATTGCGTGCGCCGGGCAAATCGCGCACCAATGACCGCGATGAGTGGAGCACCCAGCACCACACCCAAAGCGTAGGCACTGATCGCATGTCCCGCGGCTGGCTCGTCGACACGAAAGTCGGCGGCGAAAAATGGCAACAGGCTCATGGACGCGAATTCGGTTGTTCCGATCGCAAATCCGCCCATGGCCAGGGACAACAGGATGATGCCGAAATGAAGGGGTTTTGAAGTCGCGGGCGCGTGGGGCGTGGTCGTCATGTGTCCTGCATTGGTGGCGTCAACCGGATCTCGTACCGCCGATTTGAAGTCCCTGCATCACTCTGGGCAATCGCGCGACAGGGACTTCAAATCGAAAGCGGTACTAGAAACATAGTTTTGCTAGTACCCTTTGCTTTTCGAAGTTCGTTAAGACGGTTGTGACGATGCATCACGAACTTCGGAAAGCGGGTACTAGCCCAGCGGACGTCGCCACCCTTGCAGATTTTTTTTCAGAGTTTTTTTTTCGTACTTAAACGTTCAGCACTCTGGGTCAACCCGCGCCTCAACGCAACGCAGCCCATCAGCATCAGCAGTTGACGCAATCGCGTCGCAAAAGCGGCGTCTCGGTGAAGAGCGATCCAGCGCCAGCGTCTGCTTTTGTACCCGAAGCGGATGAAGCGTCTTCAACATGAAGCTGACATCTCCGTGAGATTCGTCTGCGACTTCGCTCCTGAAAGACACCAAAGCAAAAAGACCAGCGAGCGACGTCATCAAACGTCACGCGCTCGCCCTTGATCGATGATTGCTATGATCGGGCTCGTCTGCGTCGCGAGCCCATCTGTCACCTTGACAATATGAACTTACTGGACCGTACCGACGGTCGCGTGCTTCACCTTTCGCGGCGTCAGCACGCTCGCTTGGTGGGCGGTGAGCACTCCGGCGGGCGCGGTCACATGCTGCTGGACGTTCGCAGCACCAAGTACACTGACCTGGACCGGGGTCGCCGGAAAACCATCGGCCTCGTAAGTCGGCAGTTCGCCGGCGAAAGCGGACGTGTTCACCGCAATCATCATGACGGCGGCGGCGAACGACAAAGTCTTCTTGTTCATTGATCAAGCTCCTGGAAGTAGTCCCAGGAGCTACTTATGGCGCGGATTGCTGCACTGCGATGACTTTCTGTTGCATTGCAACAATGCGCCTTGCGCATGACGTTTGAAGGGGTCCAAGAGATTTGGGCCAATTGCCGACAAAACAAGGGCGCCCAGACAGTCAGATCTCCCCGCTCTGGGTCGAAACAAGCCGAATAGAGGCAGGACCTTCGATGTTCGCGCTAACATACTTTTGCGCGGCCGAAATGAGAGTTTCCACGGCGGATTTATCGTACGAGGGATGCTCCCGATTTAGGTGCAAGCGAGTTTCGACGATCATCACCTGGGTTATCCCGGAGGTAGAACCTCAACGGCGAATGATACGAACGATACGTGTGGAGCTTTGAAAGGCATTGGAGCCGCTTTCACTGACGTCGAACGTAGGTGGCGCCCCAGCCAAGGCCGAGTGTGGCGGCGACAAGCGAACCGATGAGTACGCCCAGTTTCGCCGCCCTCAATAATTCTTGATCGGAGAAGGCAAGCATCGAGATGAAGATCGACATGGTAAAACCGATGCCAGCCAGCAGGCCGATCAGACAGACGCCAGCCCATGAAACTCCAGGAGCAAGGCGACCCCAGCCCAGTCGCACCGCGACCCAAGTCGCGCCGACGACGCCAAGCGGTTTCCCAGCGACCAAGGCAAGCGCAGTGCCCATCATCACCAGATGGCTCCCAGCGGAGAGGTCAGCGCCCGTTAAGCTGACGCCGGCATTCGCCAGCGCGAACAGCGGCATGACGCCGTAAGCCACCCACGGATGCATTGCCATCTGCACCCGCGACACCGGCGGCAACATCTCGCGGTGAGCTACGCGAAGGTCTCGCAGCGGTTGCTCCAACCGGTGCGGATCCCTTGCCTTCACCGCATCGCTACTTCGCAACTGTTTGAGCACTCGCGACACGACTTCCAGCGGCGGCTCCCGCATCGCTATGGCGCGTGCCGGAGTCATAAGCCCGAGCACGACACCTGCAAGTGTTGGATGGATCCCAGCTACCATGAACCCAACCCAAACCAACGAACCGGGCAATACGTAAAAGAGCGCAGAACCGATCCCAATCCGCTGAAACCCTAAAGCCGCGAGAACGCCAATTGACGCGATGATGAAACCGCCAAGCTGAACACTGGCGGTGTAAAAAAGGGCAATGATCAGTACCGCGATGATGTCGTCGATGATCGCCAGAGCAAGCAGGAAGACGCGCACATTGACCGGGATCGTTCGTCCTAGCAGCGCGAGCACCCCAACGGCAAAGGCGATGTCTGTCGCCGTTGGTACGGCCCAGCCCTGCCCTCTAGCCGGATCGCTGTTGAGGCTCACGTAGATGAGCGCCGGGACGATGACGCCGCCAGTCGCCGCGACCAGCGGCAGAACGGCTTGGTCGAGTCTGCTCAGTGCGCCTTCATGAATCTCGCGCCGAATCTCCATGCCCACGACGAGGAAGAAGATTGTCATCAGCGCGTCGTTGACCCAGAAATGCAGCGACCGCGAAAAGGCGTGCTCCCCGACACCGATTGTGAGCGGAAGGTTCCAAAAGGCGTGATAGCTGTGAGCGAAGGAAGAGTTGGCCCAGATCAGTGCAGCGGCGGCGGCAACGAGAAGCGCGGCACCGCTGACAGCCTCGACATGCAGGAACCGATGAAGGGTGTTAAAAGCCTGTTCTGCTAACCGCTGGGCTTTCGGCAGTTCGTCAAATGAAGGAATATTGTTCATGGGGCGCACGCTCTCCGCGTGGCGGCCCGACCATCGCTTGACCTGTCGCTGCTCAATGCAGCGAGCACCCGAATGCGGTTATACATCGCGATGGCGACAATTCAACCTTGAAAGAATGTCCCCATCGCCAATGCTTTGGGCCAATAGGCGACGTCGCAAAGAGCGGCTTCTTTCAAAGTTGCAATTATTGCCCAACGGGCGCAAAGCCCTCGCCGTCATCGCGGTTACGTCCTACCTGAAGCCTCCAAAAGTCCAGACCGTGAAGGCAAACATCGTTGGTACACAGGGAGCAAGCAATAGCGCACTGCTGCCCAGTGCAATCGAAATGGGCCAAGCTGACCGGGCCGGGTGCAGAACAAGGATGAATGGCCAGACCGCCCACAGCCAAGCGCCCACTAACCACTGTCGGGCAGAGATTAGCTCGACGTCCATGGAGAACATGGCCCACCATGCGACGAGCACCAGCAATGCATGAGCTACGGCGGCTACAGGCAGAAAACGGCCATTCAAACGGGTTGCCATGATCTTACGGCTTACTGCCGTCCCGGAAATCATTGGCGCGCTTCATCTCCCGCGCAAGGTCATCGAAGACCTGCGCCAGTGAGCGACCATCGCTGGTTGTCATGGACTTCCGAACCTGTCGTCCGTGCCACGCGATGGCGCCGCAACCTAGTACGAGCGGAAGGAAAGAGACGATCAAACTTACATACCAAGGCACGTCGTTGGTGATGCTCAAAACTCTCGACCATCTGGGCGCAAGGGCGACACGGCATTTCAGGGCCTCCGACACACGAGACAACCAATACGTTAGCACCCTTTCGCCCGGATTAAAGGATTGAGCTCAAATCGCATCGATTGTTCGGCGATGTCCGATCAGGGTCAAACTGAGAAGAACTCAGTGCGAGCATATATTTTCCGCTTTGCCCTCGAACGCGGACGTTCACCACGGCGGTCGGCAAGTCGCTGATGGGCCACTACCAGAAATCAAGCCATGTCTGCGCCGCCCCGTCATCTTGCGCTCAATTGCTTTCGATACGCGGCGAAGAGGTCCTTCACGGTTTGGATGTTCTTCGCGGTACTCATGGGAATTTCTCCGTTTCGCTCCGATCGGATCGCGCCGGATCCGATCGCGTGCGTCGTGTCCCTGCCGCTGGGGACGTCGTGTGTTCATCAGTCGAACTTGACTAGGTCCTTGAAGATCAGTTGACCCCAGCTATTTCCGCGCGCCTGGACTAGCAGCCCACCTTCCGAAAGCCCGCCAAGTTTGATCGGCGCGAAGCCGAGATCTTCCGCAAGCGCACCAATCTCCGCTGCGGCGTCGTCATCGTCGCTCGCCAGGAACACGACTCTTCTGCCACCATGTACGGCCGGATCTTGGTCAAGGACGACAGCGGCCAAATGATTGAAGCCCTTGACCAGTCGACCGCCAGCGAAGGCCTGCGCGACGGCCTTGGATGAAGGTTGTCCCCCCAGTTTCTCAGGGGACACGCCGTAGGCATTGGTCACATCGACGATTGTCTTCCCCTGCCAGGTGGGCAGCGCCTTCGCGACATCCTGGTGCGACTCGAAGCGGACGGCCAAAAAGACGATGTCCGCCTTGACCGCTTCCGCCAGTTTTTTGGGAATGATCGTGGGTCCGATCGCAGCCGCGGCGGATGCAAAGCTTTCCGGGTCGCGCGTGGTTGCAACCGATACTTCGACGCCGTTGCGGGCAAACGCTTTCGCCAGGGCCCGGCCGATATTGCCGAAGCCGATAATTGCGTAGCTCATGATGTTTCTCTGATGTTGTGTGAATGTCGGCGTTAGACCTGCGCCATGCCTCCATCGACGGCGAGATCAACGCCGGTGATGAACGAACTTTCATCGGAGGCAAGGAACGTAACGGCAGCCGCGATTTCCTCTGGCTTGCCCCTGCGACCCATTGGGATCTGTGAAGCAAATTGGCCGGCCGCTTGCTCGGCTTGCTCAGGGGTAAGGCCCGTCGTTGTCTCTAAGGCAGGGGTCTCGGTTGGTCCGGGGCTCATCGTATTCACGCGGATTTTGCGGTCTTTCAGCTCCAGCGTCCAAGCGCGCGAGAAGTTGCGCACAGCCGCCTTACTCGCGGCGTAGGCGCTAAACCCTGGCAGCCCCAACACGTTCGAGACGGAAGAGTTCAGGATAATCGAACCGCCGTCTTTGAAGAGAGGAAGGGCCTTCTGCACCGTAAAGAACAGCCCCTTCACGTTCACATCGAAGGTCTGGTCAAAATGGGCCTCAGTAGCTACCGCGAGCGGTGCGATCGTCCCCGCGCCCGCGTTTGCGAAGAGAATGTCGATGTGACCATGTTTCTCTTTCACGACGGCATAAAGCCGGTCCAGATCTTCCAAGCGCGACACGTCGCTCACGACCGTCGTAACGTTTCTCTTGATGAAGGCCGCGGCCTCCTTCAGCTCTTTTTCTCGTCGCCCGGTGATCACGACGTGCGCACCTTCTTCCACAAAGCGCTTGGCTGTGGCCAACCCAATCCCGCTGCTTCCGCCGGTGATGACTGCGACCTTATCTTCCAGTTTTTTCATGATCTTTTATCTTTCGTTATGTGGGCCAGGCACGGGACCGCGCCGGAGGTCAGAGTTGCGCTAAGCCGCCATCGACGGCGACTTCGCTGGCGGTCATGAAGCTGCTGTCCGACGACGCGAGAAAGGCGGCCACGGCCCCGATCTCCGCCGGATCGGCCATGCGCTGGAGCGGAGTCATCGAGGCGAAGACCTTCTGCCCCTCCTCGCCGAGCGCTTCCTTCGCGAGTTCGGTCGCTGTCGCCCCGGGCGACAGCACGTTTACCCGGATGCCGCTGCCCTTCAGGTCCTCAGCCCAGGTCCGTGCGAGGTTGCGCACTGCCGCCTTGCTCGCGCTGTAGGCGCTCATTGCCGGGGCGCCCGTGGTGCCGGCACTCGATCCGGTCAGGATGATCGAACCGCCCTGGCCCATGAGCGGCACCGCCTTCTGGACGGTGAAGATCGTACCCTTCACGTTGGTGTCGAAGGTTTCCTCAACGTGTGCGGCGGTGATCTCGCCGAGCCGAAGCTGACTTCCCGCCCCGGCATTGGCGAAGACGATGTCGAGGGATCCGCGCTCGGCCTTCACCGCCGCGTAGAGTCGGTCGAGGTCGGCCAGATCGGAGACCGAGCCCTTTACCGCGCGGGCATTGGGCCCGAGGTCGGCTACAGCTGCGTCGAGCGCTTCCTGTCTGCGGCCGAAGATGAAGACGAAGGCGCCTTCATCGATGAAGCGCTTTGCTGCGGCGCGGCCGATGCCGGTAGCGCCGCCCGTGATCACTGCAACCTTACCCTCAAGCCTTCTCATAACCTCTCCTTTCGTGGTGTCGGAACAGCATCTGCCCCCGAGAACCTCGACATAGGTCCGCCGACGTCGGGCGTTGAGTGCGGAAGCGCGCACATCGGTGGTGCGAAATCGATCCGCCGGACGACTGACGCCAGCCGCGATGATCGCTGTCCGCCGTTTCGGAATTGGGCCTTGCCTGGTCGGCACAGGCTATGATGACTGCCCCTACTGCTGTAGGAGGCGTAGATACGGGCTTTGGAAGGCGCACCGCGCGGTGCGGGATTGCACCATGATCGACTGGGATGACGTTCGCTTCTTTCTTGCCGTCGCGCGCGGAGGCTCCGTGCGGGCTGCCGCCGAGCGCCTCGGTGTGAACCACGCGACAGTGCTGCGACGCATCGCCCAGCTCGAGGAACGCCTCGGGGTGCACATGTTCGAAAAGCTGCCTTCGGGCTACCGCCTGACGGCTGCAGGCGAGGAGGTGCTCGAGTTCGCGGACCAGATGGAAGCGTCGTCGCACCAGCTGGAGACGCGGGTCTTCGGGCGCGACCAGAGCGTGCGCGGGCGTCTGCGGGTGACGCTGGCGCCGCCGCTCGCGACACACCTGCTCATGCCGGACCTCGCGGATTTCGCGCGTCTGCATCCGGACATCGAGATGGAGATCCTGTCGTTCGGCGAGCTGGCAAATCTGACCAACCGGGAGGCCGACGTGGCGATCCGCGTCGTCTACGACCGCAAAACCCTGCCGCTCAATCTTCACGGCCTGAAGGGACCGGAGCTGTTCGGCGGCGTCTACATGTCCCGCGATCGACTGGCCGCGTGGCGTGCGGGCGCGCCTGATCCCATCCGCTGGATCGTCATCAGCATTCATGGAATTCCGGATTGGGCCAGCGAGGGTGAGGTTCGCACCACGGGGGTTCCATTCAGGACGAGTGACGCCGGGGCGCAGATCGTTGCTGTACGGCAAGGGCTCGGGATCACGACACTGCCTTGCTTCGTCGGCGATGCCGACCCCCTGCTGGTGAGGGTGCCGGGCACCGACCTGCACATGTACGGAACGGTCTGGCTTCTCACACAGGGGGAGACACGCAAGACGAAACGCGTGCGGCTCTTCAGGGAGTTCGTATCCCGCAGGCTCGCCGCGTACGCTCCGCTTCTCGCGGGGCTATCCACATCGCGCGACTGACGCCCGGCAGCTCACCGGCGACGCTTGCAAGGACAAGTGCCTGCAAGCGGACATCCCCAACGTCCGACATGGGCCAAAAGCGGAAGGCTCAGAGCGCGCGAACGTTTTCCGGTTTGCACCTCAAAGCAGATCCAAAGCGCTTATGAGTAAACGCCCTATCGGCACGCTCAGCCGAATTGAGGTTAAAGTGATGGCGCGCACTTTCGGGCGCGTCATTTTTCGTATGGTGCGCTAACTTGGGATCACATCTTTCCTGCCGCGTCGGCAACGAATTCACCGTTCGCCTCGGCTGAGTCTGGTGAAGGGTGAAAGGTCGAGCTCCGCGGCGCGCTGCTTGGGTCGTGATCCGAAGAACAGTTCTCGCCGAACAATGGGCGGCTGGAGTCAGCTCCCGCCTGAGCCGTCCTTTTCAAGATAGTCGGCCACGGCGTCACGGAAGGCCCGGACTTCGCGATTGAGGTCGATCAAGCGTTTCGCCGGCATACCGGCTGCGGCAAAGAGGGTCTCACCCAGACAGCGCGCTTTCTTGCGCAATGCCGTTCCCTTGACCGTCAGGCTCACAACAACTTGTCGCTCGTCTTCAGGATTCCGTTTCCGCACAACGAGGTCAGCCTGCTCAAGCCGTTTCACAAGGGGCGTGATCGTGCTCGATTCCAGCGCAAGCCGATCCGCGATATTCCCGACGCTTTGAGCACCGCCTTCCCATAGCGTGCTCAGAACGAGATATTGCGGATAGGTGATCTCCAAGGCGTCCAGCAGCGGTTTGTAAGCGCGGCCGATCGCCATGCTCGCGCCATACAGCGCAAAACAGAGGTGCTGATCCAGTGTCAGTTCATCCACGGCCATCCTCAAGGGCATATCACAATAACGTATATCGCGACAAATAATCCTGGACCTCCTCCCAAACAAGCTCCATAAGAATATCGCGATAATGATTATCGCGATATATTGATGGCTGCACCGGCCCTTTTCGGCGGGTGGCCTCACCCGGTGATGGAGTTTGAGATGACGACGATGACGGACAATCCGAAACAGACTGGCGCGCAAGCCGAATTAACCGGAAATCTGGCGCGATATTATCTCATTCGGGCCATCGTTGCTGCGACGTGGGTGGCGGCCGCAGCGGCCGTTGGTCACTCATCTGCCATAGCCGCGGCACTGCTGCTCGTCAGCTACCCTCTCTGGGACGCGCTGGCGAACTGGTTTGATGCGCAAAACAGCGGTGGCCTCAAAACGAATCCGGCGCAGGCGATGAATGTCGTCGCCAGTCTCCTCGCCGCGCTCGCAGTGGCCGTCGCTTTGCTGGCGAGCATGAATGCAGTGCTCGCAGTTTTCGGGATCTGGGCAATCGCGGCGGGATTCGCCCAACTGATCACCGGCGTTCGCCGCTGGCGCGTATTCGGTGCGCAGTGGGCGATGATCCTGAGCGGAGCCCAGTCGATGCTTGCTGGCGCGTTCTTTGTGGTGCAAGCGGGCTCGGCCAAGATTCCGACGATTATGGACGTGGCGCCATACGCAGCCTTCGGTGCGTTCTACTTCCTGGTCTCTGCTGTGTTGTTGATATTCGCAAATCGCCGGCGAACGGCCTGAGCGCTGCAGCCTCTGAAATCGTTTCGGCGGATTTGAAGTTCTTCCGAGTGAAACTGCAAGCTCGATGAAGAACTTCGGATTCGGGACACGAGTGGAGCGAATTGTCATCCAGTGTCACAGGCTTGGTCATGGGGATTATTGAATCCGACAGGTTCGCGCCCTTGAGAACGTCGGGTCCGTACATTTTTCCTGCAAGGTTGAAGACCTGGCCTTCAAATTGCAGCTTGTATGTGTCGAGTTGTTCTCCGGCCTTGAGGCGTTCCGTGGCGATCTGCTCCTCGAGCCCATACTTCGCCAACCCGTAGTCCTTGATCGACATGCTGACCTGTTGCTTCTGCAGCGCAGCCGCTTGGGCCAGCAACTCGGTCAATCGGCTCGACTGTCCACTGTTCATGCGCACTTCGCTCGGTACTCAACCTGCATGCAAGAAAAGAGAAGCGGCTACTGAGCACTGATCGCGCTGGCCCCCGTGCGAAGCACGAACTTCTGGATCTTTCCGGCCGCGTTCTTGGGCAGTTCTGTGACGAGCGCAAATTCGTGCGGCACCTTGAAGCCCGCAAGACAACTGCGACAGTATTCGCGCAGCTCGGTCTCCCCGAGGTTGGCATCCGGTTGCGGCACGACGAACGCCTTCGGAGTTTCGCCCCACTTCTCGTGGGGCACGCCGACAACCGCGGCTTCGAGCACGGCGGGATGGTGCAGTAGCACGCCTTCGATTTCGATCGAGGAAACATTCTCACCGCCGCTGATAATCACGTCCTTGTAACGGTCGCGAATCTCGACGTAACCGTCCGGATGCACGACCGCCGCATCCCCGGAGTGAAACCAGCCATCGCGGAATGCTTCCTCGGTCGCCGCGGCATCTTTGTAATAACCCTGCATCACGACGTTGCCCTTGGCGACGATCTCTCCCAGCGTCTCTCCGTCATGTGCGACTTCCTTCCCCCTCGCATCGACAACTTTCAACTCGCCTGATGTGATCAATTCCACACCCTGACGCGCTTTATGACGAGCGAGCGCTTCGGAGGTTAGATATTTGTCTTGAGGTCGCGCCTCGCAAATGCCGATGAAGGGCGCCGTTTCTGTCAGACCATAAACCTGCGTGATCCACCAACCCAACTCGCCTTCAATGCGCTGAATGGTGGCCGCTGCCGGCGGTGCACCCGCCGTCAGTACCCGCAGGCCGCGGCGAACGCGACGCCGCTGCGCTTCCGGGCCATTGGCCAGCGCGATCAGCACGGTCGGCGCCGCGCACAGCATGCTGATGCTTTCACCATTGATGAGATCGTATGCGGCTACTGCATCTACCTTGCGCAAACAGACATGCGTGGCGCCAACAGCAGTGACGGTCCACACGAACGTCCAACCGTTGGCATGAAACATCGGCGGCGTCCAAAGGTATCGATCCTCCGAAATCATCGGATGATGAACGAGCGTACCCACCGAATTTACCCATGCGTTGCGATGCGTGATCATCACACCTTTGGGGCGCGATGTGGTGCCGCTGGTGTAGTTGATGCTGATGAGGTCGCTCTCCGCAATCTCCGGCTGCTCGAACGAGGTCTTCGCCATGGACAACAACGACTCATATTCGAGCCAACCGGCCTGCGAGCCCTCCAGGGCAACGAGGTGGGTAACGTCGGGCAGTTGAGCGCGGATGCCGTCGATAGCCTGAAGATAGTCGGCGTGCGCGCAGACGACACGAGCGCCGCTATGCTGGATCAAATAGGCAAAATCATCTGCCGTCAGACGGTAATTGATCGGCACCATCACAGCGCCGATCTGGGGCACGGCGTAGCAACATTCGAGCATCGCATGCGTATTCGGTGAGATGATCGCCACGCGATCACCCCGCCGCACCCCCAACTCCTGCAGCGCAGCCGACCAACGGTCGCAACGCTCGAAGAACTCCGTGTACGTCAGGCGCAATCCACCATCTACGACGGCCTCCCGATCTCCATACAACTTGCGCGCACGTCGGGCGAAATCTAGTGGCGTCAGCGGAAGTTCCATCGTCTACCCTTTTCAAGTTTTGGCTCGCGCCACATCATTGAGTGCCCGCAGCAATGCGAGAATTGTTCGGTTGGCGGGGGTAGGAATGCCGCGTTCTGCTCCCGTCCTTACGATTGCTCCTGTTAGGAAGTCGACTTCGTTCGGGCGACCTGCGAGGCTATCGAAATACATGGATGTGCCGACTTCAGGCGGATAACTCAAAAGCGTATCAAAGATCGTCGCGGCTTCGTCTTCGGCGAGGTCGGCTCCGGCGGCCCGGGCCACGGCCACGCCCTCATCAAGCAAATCCATGCACAATGCTCGTATGTCATCCCGGCGCAGAACAGCCAGTCGTTGGCGGGTAAGAGTGGTGAGCGGATTGGCCGCAGCATTGAGGAGAAGTTTTCGCCACTGGAGCGTCGCAAACTGCGAGCACGCCCCCACCTTCAGAGACGTACCTTCGAAAAGCTCGATCAATGCGCGCCCCGCCGCTGTCTGCGCTACCGTCAGATCATCATTCTCGGCGTGACGGAATCGGACGCGATCCGGGGCGATCCGTTCGCCGTTGAAATGCACGATCGTGGGGACGATCATTGCGTCTCCGACGAAGGGTGTGACGCGGGATGTCTGATCAACGCCGTTCTGTAGCACGGCTACGCGCGAGTCCGGCCTGCAAAGGCGTGCGAACCATAGGGCGGCCGATGCGGTGTCATGGGCCTTCGTGCACAGAAGGATCCAGTCAACGGGTGAGATGACCTCTCCCGGATCTACGAATGTCGCAATGGCGAGAGGTGTAGTTGTCCCGGACTCTTCGAGGGTGAGTTCGCTGATCCGATGTCGGGCACATACCACGACATCATGCCGTCCTGCTCGCTGGAGGAGTGCCGCAACCACGCCACCGATGCCTCCCATGCCAATGACGGCAACCCGAGCGCGATCCATCGATAATTCCCTTTGCCCGGAGTGACGGGTCAGGTTTCGGCAGCGCTGTGCGATTTCTCACTCAGCTCCGGAAACCTATCTGATAGGTAATTGGACCTACCAGATAGGTGATGACTGCCACAAGAGCTATCTGATAGGTTCTCACTGAAAGGTGATGCATCAAGAGACAACGCGGTCCCGTGAAGCACAGAGAACAGGCATGGCAAACCAGAGCAAGATGACGGGCGCGGTCCCCGAACGCGCGGCACAGGCACGGTCGGTGGGGCAACCGCATCCGGATGAGGGCCTTTCGCTTGTCAGCAGGATCATGCGCGCAGTGACCGATCACATACGCGACAAGCAGCTGCGCGTGGGCGACAGCCTTCCCGGCGAAGTTTTTTTTGCGGAGCAGATGCATGCGAGTCGCGCCGTGGTACGCGAGGCTTTCGGCGCTCTGGCCGCGCTGAAACTGATCGATGTTGGCAATGGCCGAAGGGCCCGCGTGGGCGCGATTGACGGCGCGGTCCTCGCGGCTTCGCTCGATCACGGCCTCAGAACCGCGCAGATCACCGGGGGTGATGTCTGGGACGTCCGGCAAACGATCGAGCGCCGAACGGCAATGCTGGCGGCCAGTTCGCGTACGCCCGAGGAAGCCGCCGAAATCGTGGCGTTGGCCGAGAGAATGTCTACGGACTGTGATGACCTTGCCCGGATGACACAGCACGATATTGCATTTCACGTCGCGATCGCCCGCGCCAGTCATAACAACCTGTTCGTGCAGATCGTCGAATCGTTCGGCCCGCTGATGGAATTCGTTGTCCCAAGGGCCTGGCGCGCACTGACGAAGAAAGCCCAACGCGTGGCGGTGCTCGACCGACACCGTGCTCTCGCCACCGCGATAGCCAAAGGCCTTCCTGATAAGGCCGCCAAAGCAATGGACGCTCATTTCGACGATTCGTTCCGTGCTGTCGTGTGGAAGGACTTCGGCCGAACTCGGCAAGATTAGCCGACCTCGTAGCTGGAACGGGAATTCAGATGATTTGTGGAGATCGGCTGCCCGGGCGCGGTGAATCCTTGCCTGCTTCAGATCCCATGATGGCGTTTTGTTTTTCGATTGCTTACTGATCAAAGGAGTAAGAAGCTCTAACGGGACGCATTGCGTCATTAGCGGAGGTGAGATGGTCACTTGCCCTCGCCTGCTCTTCCCTCGATAGCGGACATCGCGCATCGCAGTTGGCGGACGAGTGGGCACGCATTTCGAAAACTTTCTTGCTAGCGTGGAGTTTCCGGCTTCTTGCCGCGTCCGAGCGCGAATTGACCAACCGGACCCTCGACATGGAATTCGAGCTTCGTCATTTTTGCAAATAGATCGATGTTGCTGGTGCCGATGGCGCAGCCACCGAGGCCCATATCGGTCGCCGTCAGGTAGAATGTCTGGATCAAGCTCCCGACATTCTTCAGGATCAGCGAATATGCGATTGATGAGTATTTCCAGGAGATCCGCCCAAAACGCGCGGCGATCGTGATCAGGACCTGCGGCGGACCGGGTGCGTCCATGGCAAACTCGGCTGCCGCTGAAAGCGCCTGCAGTTGTTGTGCAGAGACCTCGATCGCGACCAGCGCGTGGCCGCCCGCGTCGTAGTGGTAAAATCCGCGTGCAAGCCCCTCGCAGTTCGAGACCGCCAGATACAATTCCAGCTCGTACGCGCTGCCCGCCGATGGATAGGGTCTTGTGCTGTAAGTGATCTCAGGCTCGCTTTCGAAACTCTCGCCGCTCTTCCATTCCGACAGGACTCGGGCTGCGGTGCCCAGAAACTGCGCGAGCTCGGCGAGCGTGATCGGATGCTGGTCGTCGAAATCTCGTATTGAATGCCGTTCGCGCAACAACGTTGCGAAGGGCGAGATCGTCTCCGCGGTGGAGAACTTGCGCAGGTCGATTGTCTTGCCGGGCCAAGGCGGACGCACCGCGGGCAGCGGTGGAACGACATCCGCATACATGAAGGCGCCGCCAACTGGATTGGATTGCCGGCCCTCGGTGCTCCGCGTGTGAAACACCAGATCGTGGAAATCCCACAGCACGAGGTTGCCATCGCCTTCATTCACCCGCAGGCCACTGCTGTCTTGCGCATTGAGCTTGAGCAGGATCAGGCTATCCAGCAGCAGTTCGAGCAGATCGAGGTTGAAGGAGACCGCATGTTGGAGCTCGCTAATCTTGTGAGGCCGCGACAGCGTCGCGAGAATAGCGGCGATGGCAGGATCGCTTATCCGAAACAGCGCGCCGGCGCGCGGCGACTCCAGCACCATCTCGTTGCCGCGCCTCCGCAGATAGGCGAAGCGCGACAACACGACGGTGTCACGGCTGCCAAGCTTGGCGCGTCGCGGCCAGTACTCGCCGACCTGGGGCTCGATGACGACCAGATCCTTCTCGTCACGCAAAGAAGAGAGCCGGTATTCGAGAAGGCCCTGCCGTGCAAGCCGATGCACCAGGACGTCGACTTCCCTGGCGACGGCGCTCCTACCCGCAAAGGAAGCGAGCGGCAGGCCTGTGGTCAGATTTCGCGCACGATCCATCGCAGCAGTGCTGAATCGTCCAAGGCTGACCGCATAGTCGCCAAGCGAGGCGGCGATATGTCCGTCCGCCTGCATCTGAAGGGAGCAATGACGGTTCAATCGGGCGGCAATGACTGGCGCGATCTTCTTGGTCGGCCTTTTTCGAGGAGTGCGCACCAAAGACCTGCCCTCAAAAGATCTGCCTTCAGGTGTGTGGCAGGAATGGAGTGAGTTCGCTTTCCAGCCGCGGGCGATCCAATAATCCAAGCCTCACCGGAACATCGTAAAGCCGGCCCGGTGCAAAGCGGCGATAGAAATGTCGCAAGCCAGGAACGAGCACCCGGACGACGGGGACCTCAACGTCGGGCCGCGTCTGGTCGAGCACGAGGAATTCATAACCCGCCTGTGTGGCGATCTCGACGCAGGCATTCACCTGGTCGCGCGTATTGTCGTGAACCTTAAGGCTAGGCGCCGGCGGAACGATCGGCTTATCGCTTGGAATCAGGAATGGATAATCTTCCAGGCGCAGCGGCTTGACACCATCAAGCGTCGGCTTCTCGCCGCTTTCGCCGCCCATCATGCCAATTGACATGAACTGGGTCAGCTCGGTGAGCGAACGCAACAAGGCTATGCGGCGATCGAAATGCGCGCCGGAACCAAACTCGATGTTCTCGTGTCCATTCTGCATCCAGTGCATGATCGCGACGTAAGTGGGAATGCCGAGATCACTGGTGATGTCGAGCACCCAGAGCCTGCGCCCGGTCTCAGTAAACTGAGCCTGGAAATCCCGCACGTAGGAATCGTCGAATTGTGTGAGGTCGACTTCGGCACGCTGCACGTGGTTGTACCACCAGATCGCGTAGGCATCGCGTTCGACGAGTTCGAGAAAGCCCTGAACGATGGCTTCGTCGCGGGTGTTGCCGGCCGCGCAGCCGTTGGAATCCGTGTGGGAGTGGCCATAGAAGAAATACAGCAGGCCGGTCGGAAGATATTTGAAACGCTTGTCGCGTAACGACCAGACCGGCGACCACTCGATCTTCGCTGAGGGATCCAGCGGCTCAGGAACCGGATGTGGATCGTCTGATTGCGGGCTATTCCTGTTTTGAAACTGCGTTTCGCTGAAAAGCTGAACGTCATTGGCAAGAAGGGCGTCGCCGGGCGCGAAATCGGTAAAGCGGCGCTCCGCCCTGATCTCGTCACCCTGGAAAATGCCCGAGTAGCGCTCGATCGCCTCCATCAGCGCGCTCGCCTCACCCTGCTCCGCTGTGGAGCCCTTGCCGAAGCTGCCGCCACTCAGTCCGGACCTGAGCTGGTCGACGTTCCAGGCTGGCGCGGAGAAATTGTGATAGGCGAAGAAATTGGTGTTCATCGGCAGATCGGCCTCGATCCGCTCGAGCCGCGTGACCACACCGGTCAACGGGCTGACATGTTTGCGGAAGCGCGCGACCGTGGCGCGAGACGTCACGGTGCGGTATCCGCCGCTGGTCATGATGAGCTTTGTGCCCTCCGCAATCTCAATCGGCGTTGGCGCCCGGCGCGGACTCTGCAGCTTCTTGCTGCCGCAGGTGGGACATTGCGGACGCTTCGCGACGTAGTGCTTGGCGATGACCGCGCCAGTCAGGTCGAAGCTTGCAATGTGATCGCGCAGATCGGTGCGAAAGCCGGAGGCGATCGCTTTCGCAATCTCGACGGCCGCGAAGTGGACTGCGGTCTGTCCAACGCTGTCGTTGACCAGGGGCGATACGGCGACGGCCTGGGCCGGTCCGCGGTCGAGAAATCCCTTGATCTCCCGATTGCGTATCATGCGATCGAACAGACACGTCCAGCAGGCGCTCTCGCCCGGTTTGAAAACGGGTCCCACCAGCGGAAACACGCCGGACGGCTGCACCAGCAACCAAGGAATCTTATCTGGCGTCTTATCGGCCACGCGGTCCCGGTTCATCTCAGCCAGCCGCCGGTCAAGATAGTCGTTCACCAACGTGATCGTGAGCTTGGGCGAACGCTTGGCGATCTGCACGCCAAATTTGCTCAACGCTGCGGTCAACTCTTTGGCACCTTTGACGTCGATCGCCTCAATGCGCACGGGGCAATTGCGGAGATTCTGTTCTGCGACCTCGGGAGGCAGGCCGAGGCTCGCCCAATATCCAGCGACGACGCCGGACGATGCGGGCGATGCACCTGTCACCACATAACGGCGCTCGATAAGCCGCTTGATCGCTTCATCGATCTTGTCTGGCGGAAAACTTTTTGAGAGCTGGCGCACAATATCCTGCGCAGCCTTTCCATTTTTTCCAATCGCGGTCACCACCGCGCAATAGAGCGCGCCGTGCAGAAAGAACTTGCGGTTCTCCGAATAGAGGCAGACCACATCGGGAGGAAGAACATAAGCGGTGAAGTTCGGCGCGAAACGCAAAACGTCTTTGCGGGACTTGCTCGCAACACGGGTCTTGCGATTGGCTGTCATCGAGTCAGCACGCGGATTCTGTTGCCTGTCATTTCAGATCGAGCGCTTGCAACGAAACTAGTGGAGCGGATTTGACGTTCGCGACCATGCCTACCGCGAATTCGTGATGCGAACGTCAAATCCCAAAGCTCCGCTAGTGTGGCGTCTCGCAATTGCCGACCTATCTTGCAGCTGGTCTCACATCGGCAATTGCGAGACAAAGCCACACTAGCATTTTGATTTTGCTAGTGTCCTTTCGTCTCCGAATAACCGTGCGAGCACGCTGCAAACCGGTCGGTTATTCGGAGACGGGACACTAGAATTTTATATTTGCCATTGGTCTTTCGATTCTAACGTTCGCAAGAGTGCCTGCCGAGACAGGATGCGAACGTTAGAAGCAGACCAATGGCCGGGTCGATCGCCGGCCCGGCCAATGAAATCGTCGCGTGTCGATACACCATCACAAAGCACCTACGGGATGCGCTGCATGATGAGGCGAGCTTCGGATTCAGGACACTAGCACCAGCGGCAGCGGCCCCACGATGCACAGCAACCTGCGCATGCGACCCATGGTGCTACCCCTATGAAACCAAACCCACAGCCGCCACATCCGACGCCGCATCGGCAGCCCCTGCATCCGCGACAACCACCGCAGCCGCGACAACCACCGCATCCGCGGAAGCCAGCGCATCCGCGGGCGCCACCACATCCGCGGCACCCACCGCATCCGCGCTGGGCTAGCTGCACGCCGCCCATGTCGCTATCGAAATTTTCGTTGTCGAAGAGATGGAAGGTGGCGAGGCTGACGTCGGCAAGCTCTTCTTCGCCGAGCGTGACCATCATACCAGGTACGAAATTCGGTCTCTGTTGAACGTCGCCCGTTGGCACCGCTGATGCCAATGCGCTTCCTGCCAGCGAAAAAGTCAGTCCGGCGGCGCCTATCGCCGGTACGGCGGCTTTCGTTACGCGCTTCTTTTTCGAAGCTTGCTTCACCCGCGGCATGGTCGCATCCTCCAGTGTTTCAAGAAGGATCTCCGTAGGCGCGATCCTACGCTGACCAGGCAAGGCAGGCAAGAATCTCGCGTACACGAAAACGTGGTGCCGCGTATGCTGAGATTGCGTTCATCTTCATGAACGATATCAGCGCCACACCTTCGCACATCGCGTTGACGATCCGAGCGTTGACGATCCGAACCACGTGCATTGCAACAGGTACGACTTGGCAAAATGTGAACGGAGAATTTGCGTGGTCGATCAAATTGGATCCTTCGCTTGGTATGAACTCCTGACCACGGACCGCGCGGAAGCAGGCGCCTTTTATGGCAACGTCGTCGGCTGGCATGTGAAGGATGCGTCGACGCCGGAACTCGCCTACGCGGTGCTGACTGCCGGCGACGTTCCGGTCGGCGGGCTTATGGATCTCCCGGAAGACGCGCAGCGATTGGGAGCAACTCCGAGATGGGTCGGCTACGTCGCAGTCGATGACATGGATGCGACGGCCACACAGGTCAGGCGTCTTGGCGGCGCTATCTTGCTACCGCCAACGGACACCAATATCGGCCGGGTTTCAGTGGTCGCCGATCCACAAAAGGCGACTTTTGCGCTGGTCGCTGGTCTGACATATGGCCTACGACAAGACGGCGGGTTGGATGAGCCTGCGCGTGTGGGCTGGCACGAGTTGCTGGCTGAAGACCGCAACAAGATCTTTGATTTTTACGGCGCGCTTTTTGGCTGGCAGAAGGCCAACGGTGAAACCGATCCGGCAGATTTGTATCAATTGTTCTCAGTAGCCGGGCAGACGATCGGCGGCATGCTCACCAAGCGTCCGAGCGTGTCTCAGCCATGTTGGCTTTATTACTTCAATGTCGATGACATTGGCGCAGCGGCCGAGCGCGTCAATGCTGGCGGAGGCCGCATCCTCCAGGGTCCGATCGAATTGCCTGATGGTTGCTGGATCGCGCGATGCGTTGATCCTCAAGGCGCGTTGTTTGCGCTGCAGGGTGCTTGGGGTCAGGAAGGCGCCGAGCGCCCCTCCACCTCGGAAGTCGGCTGGTCCGCCAAATGGGGTGACATTGCTTCACGAGGCAGGATGGTGATGCCCAGGAAGCGCTAAGCCGAAGCGCTAAAGCATGATCCGGAAAAGTGTGCAGCGGTTTTCCGAAAAGATCATGCTCAAACAATAACCTAAAGCGCGATGATGATTCATCCTGATCTCATCGCGCTTTAGGCGCAGAGCGCTGATGCTATCGCATGTGGCCATCGTGCGGCCGACAACGATTTCAACCGAGCCGCTTCGCACCCCGCTGGCCCCATTAGGTGCCGAATTGAGCACGCGGAGAACCCGACGACGTCGTGCCGAGCGCCGCATGCAGGTGTGATCTCACTCCGGTCAGGTGTGCTCAGTCGCCGTCCACTCCGCGCAAATTGATCGAGGGTTCGCGCCCCACTTCGGCAATTGGAATGTTTTGACCCGATGCGCGGCGGTTCCCGACACAGTTCGTTTCGCGTTGTCGCAAAATACGAAAATCAATTATCTTGACCGGCCGTCTGCGCGCTGATCTCATTTTGCTTTGATCGCGTGTTTGCAACCGATGGATATCTACCATGAGGACGCGCAGCACCGTATTCAAGGAAATCGTTTCGGCGAACGAAAAATACGCCAGCGACTTCGGTAACAAGAGCAAGCTTGCGTTGCCTCCAGCTCGGCATTTCGCGATTCTCACTTGCATGGATGCTCGGCTCGATCCTGCAAAATATGCGGGCCTTTCGGAAGGGGATGCCCACGTCATCCGAAATGCAGGTGGCCGTGCAACCGATGATGCAATTCGCTCGCTCGTTATCTCTCACAAGCTGCTTGGAACTAACGAATGGTTCGTGATCCACCACAGCGATTGCGGAATGCAACTGTTCACCAACGAAATCATCGGCGACCTTCTCGCGGATGATCTGAGCACTGCGCAATTTGACGGCAAGGAGTGGTCGAACCCAAAACACGGCGGAGGTTCTGTGGCTGGAAAATTTATCCATTGGCACACCTTCGAGGACAACGCGAAGAGCGTCGTCGAAGACGTACAGCGGATCCGTACCCATCCGCTCGTACCGAAGCACGTCTCGATTTATGGATTTATCTACGATGTAAAGACGGGGCACCTGGACGAAGTGACTGAGGCGACAGCTGCAGGAAAGGCGACGGGCTAGAGCATGATCTTGGAAAAGTGTGCAGCGGTTTTCCGAAAAGATCATGCTCAAACAATAACCTAAAGCGCGATGATGATTCATCCTGATCTCATCGCGCTTTAGTGGTCCGATTCTAACGTTCGCATCCCGTCTCGTCAGGCACTCTTACCAAAGGCACTCTTGCGAAAGGCACTCTTGCGAACGTTAGAATCGGACCACCAGCAACACCGCGAACGCAAGCAAGAGTAAGGCTCATGCCCCATCGGGCACGTTCGCGCGCTCGCACCGTGACAATCGTTGCTTGAATTGCGGACTGAAACAACGATGTTCAAACGTTTTTGACGGATTAGCCCGCGGCTTGAGACACCTTCGACCTGACGAGGCACATCGCCGCAAATGCCGATAGGCTCAATAGCGAAGAGACGACCAGCACACCTGCGCCCAGCCGATCGATCAGAACACTGAACGCCAAGGGCGCCATCGCCTGTGCGACGCGCGACGGCGCACCAAGAATACCGAGCCGGTATCCGTAGTTGTCCGGACCAAAGATCGCGAGCGGCAACGTCCCCCGTGCGATGGTGAGAATCCCATTGCCGCTGCCATGGAAGATCGCGAAAGCCGTAGCCGCCACGCCGCCGAAGGCCGCAAGAATTGCCGCTCCAATTGGATGCGTGAGACAGGCCAGCCGTGTGGAAATCAGCGGATGGTATCGGTTAAGAAAACTCGCTTCCACGATACGCGCGAGCACTTGAGCGGGGCCGATGAAGGCTCCTGCAGCCACCGCCTGTACACTCGTCGCGCCAGCGGCTTCAAGGATACGCGGAAGATGCGCGGCCATTGCGCCAGTCACCGTCCATGCCGCCGCAAAGGTAAAGCCCAATAGAAGCATCGTGCGGTCGATCGCGATATGCGGCTTGGACTGATTGGCTTCGACAGTCGCTTTGCGTTTGACCTGCGGCAAAAGGAAAAGGTTGAGCGGCAGGCCGATCGCGATATGAGCGATGGCCCACGCGTAGCAGGTGTTGCGCCAACCGATCGTCTCAAGCCCCCATGCAGATAGCGGCCATCCGATTGTGCTCGCAAATCCAGCGAGCAACGTTATGCCGGTGATCGCCGATCGCGCCTTGTCTCCGTAAATGCGGCCCAGCGCGCCGAACGCCGCATCATAGAGCCCGAGGCCCATGCCGATCCCGAGCATGAGCCACGCAAGCGAGAGAATGAGCAAAGAGTGCGCGCTTCCGAGCATTGCAAGCCCCGCCGCGAACACAAGATTTGAAATCGACAAGACCTGACGGCCGCCCACCAGATCGATCTGGCGTCCGACGCGAGGACCGAGCAGTCCCGAAATCACGAGCGCTGCGGAAAACGCCGCAAAGAACCAGTTCGTCGATATCCCAAGCTCATGGGCGATCGGATCTGCGAGGATGGCCGGAAGGTAGTAACTCGATGCCCATGCCAGCGTTTGCGTTGTGCCCAGCACCAGGATGAGCGGGAGCTGCTGCTTATTCACGCGATATTCTTTTCTTTTTTAGCCACAACCACAGCCGGACTTGCCGTCGTCTTTGGCGATGACATCGGCCAGACAGCAAGCATCTGGGCGTTCAAGTACAGGCCCGCCGCAACACGATGATGCAGCGGGTCCAACGCCGCGCGTGCAGACACCGGTCTCCGGCAATTCAAGCTCAACGCGTGCCGCCGCCTCCATGTCGCCTGCGATATGGGCCGCGATGGAGCGAACCTGTTCATAACCTGTAATCATCAAGAATGTCGGCGCGCGTCCGTAAGACTTCATTCCCGCGAAATATAAACCGGGCTCGGGCTGCATGAGTTCTGCTGCACCATGCGGGCGTACGGTGCCGCAACTATGCTCGTTGGGATCAATCAGCGGAGCAAGCTTTGGCGGCGCCTCCGTCGCGGGATCGAGTTCGAGCCGCAACTCGCGTAGGAAATCAAAATCAGGACGGAAGCCGGTAGCGACGATCACTTCATCCGCCATGATGTGCCGTCCGCAGCACGATGATCCAGCGCCAATCCGCAGCCGTGATCCCGTTTCGCTGATATGCGTAAGCTGGAACTCAGTCTCAACGCGGATATCTCCTTTGGTCACCAAGGCCGCAAAGGAACTTCCAAGCTCGCCACGCGCCACGAGCTTATCATTCGCGCCACCGCCAAAGGCTTTCGCTGGATTGTTGCCGCGAAGCAGCCAGACCGGTTCGGTCGCTGGCGAAATCTCCTTTAGCTTGGCAAGATCAAGCAGCGTGCCGACCGCCGAGTGTCCCGCGCCGAGCACGGCGACAACCTTTCCTTCGTAGCGCGCGCGATCTTTGCCGAGCACGTCCGGCATGCCGTAGCGAATGCGCGCCGAGGATTCCTTTTCGCCGATCGCCGCAACGCCGCTCGCACCGCCGGGATTGGGCGTGAACCACGTGCCCGACACATCGATGATGGCATCGGCCTGTAAAGTTTTCGGACCTGCGCCATTCTCATAGCGCAGCGCAAATGGTGCAGCCTCGCGCCCCTTTGATTTCAATTTGTCGAAGCCAACACGGCTCACTGAAATCACGCGGCTTGATAGTTTGATGTAGTCCTTCAACACCGTTTGCGTTGCCAACGGCGCAAGGTAGCGCTCAACCAATTCGCCGCCCGTTGGATACTCTGTTGGCTCCGGCGTGTTCCAGCCAATATCGGCGAGGAGCTGCGCGGCAGCCTTATCGACGTTGTATTCCCACGGGGAGAAAAGCTGAACGTGCGCCCACTGTCTAACGGCATAGGCCGCATCCGGCCCCCGTTCAAGCACCACCGGCACCAGCCCCTGCTCAAGCACATGCGCGGCGGCAGCAAGACCCACAGGCCCTGCCCCGATGATCGCAACCGTCTTTGTTTGGCTCATCTCATACTCCTGTAAAACTAGAAATATCGAAATAAGAGCCGCGACAACTCATGCCGCACTCTTTGTGTCCTTGCATCCAACTTCGTCGGCGCAACACTCAGCGACGAGGAAATCCACGAGCCCTTGCATGGTGTCGTAGTTCGCAACGCAGCGCAGTGTGGTTGCCTCGCGCTGCTGTGTCACAAGGTTCGCAGTGACCAGCGCCTTGATGTGATGCGAAAGTGTGGAGGCTGCGATCTTGAGCTTGTCCTGCAAGTGTCCGACCGGCATCCCCGCATGTCCGGCGCGGACCAGCGCCCGGTAGATTTTAAGGCGCGTCGGATTGCCGAGCGCTTCGAGGCGAGCAGCCGCGTCATCCAGCTTCATGCGCTTCAACTCCATTCATATTTCTAGAATTATAGAAATATGGTTTTCGGCGTCAATCCCTCTTGACGGAAGCATTATATCCATTATTCTCGATATATGGATACAGTACAGGCTATCGCGGCTTTGGCCGCACTCGCTCAAACCACCCGAATGGATGCCTTCCGCAAGCTCGTCGAATACGAGCCCGATGGCATCGCGGCGGGCGAACTAGCGCGGTTATGCGAAGTGCCGCAGAACACGATGTCTTCGCACTTGGCGATCCTAACCCGCGCCAACCTCGTTACGGCGGAGCGTCAAAGCCGCTCGATCATCTACCGCGCCAATCTCGATGCCTTCCGGGAAGTCGCGCTGTTCCTGCTGCAGGACTGCTGCGGCGGACACACGGAAATCTGCGCGCCGCTGATTGAAAGCCTCACTCCTTGCTGCCCTCCCCAAAAGAAAAACAAGGCCAAGTCCCATGTCTGATAGAATCTACAATGTGCTTTTTCTCTGCACGGGCAATTCGGCACGTTCGATCCTCGCGGAGTCCATTCTGCGTAAAGATGGACAAGGCCGCTTCCGCGCCTTCTCTGCAGGCAGCGACCCCAAGGGCCAGGTCAATCCATTCGCGCTCAAGGTGCTTGAGAGCCTCGGCTATCCTGCTGACGGTATGCGCTCGAAAAGTTGGCTGGAATTCGCCAGGCCCGACGCCCCGGTCATGGATTTCGTTTTCACCGTTTGCGACAGCGCGGCAGGCGAAACCTGTCCAGTCTGGCCAGGCCAGCCGATGACTGCGCACTGGGGAATAGAGGATCCGGCCGCTGTCGAAGGCACCGACCTTGAAAAGCATACCGCGTTCATCACCGCATTTCGCTATCTGAAGAACCGTTTAGGCAGCTTCATGAGCCTGCCGCTCGGCAGCATCGATAAATTATCGCTCGGCACCAAGCTGCGCGACATCGGCAACAGTGAAGGCGCAACTTCTCGCCGTCCGGATGTGGCCTGACATGAATATCTTCGAACGCTATCTCTCGCTGTGGGTGGCCCTTTGCATCGTTGCAGGGGTTGCGCTCGGCCACGTCATGCCCGGACTGTTCGGCGTTATCGCCGGGGCCGAAATCGCCAAGGTCAACATGCCGGTGGCGATCCTGATCTGGTTGATGATTATTCCCATGCTGCTGAAGATCGACTTCGGCGCGCTCGGCCAGGTTCGCGAGCACTGGCGCGGCATCGGCGTCACGTTGTTCATCAACTGGGCGGTGAAACCGTTCTCCATGGCGTTGCTGGGCACATTTTTCATCGGCCATGTGTTTGCACCGATGCTGCCTGCCGCACAAATTCCTTCCTACATCGCAGGGCTGATTTTGTTGGCGGCCGCACCGTGCACGGCGATGGTCTTCGTGTGGTCTAACCTCTGCAATGGCGAGCCGCACTACACCCTGAGCCAAGTGGCGCTGAACGACGTGCTGATGATCTTCCTGTTCGCTCCGCTCGTTGGCCTCTTGCTTGGTGTCGCGTCCATTTCCGTCCCGTGGGATACATTACTGCTTTCGGTTGCACTTTATATTGTCGTGCCTGTTGTCATCGCTCAACTGTGGCGGCGGATGCTGCTGGCGAATGGCTCTTTCGACAGAACGATGCATGCATTGCAGCCGGTGTCACTGGTGGCATTGCTCGCCACGCTGATCCTGTTGTTCGGGTTCCAGGGCGACCAGATCCTCGCGCAGCCCATCGTGATCGCAATCCTGGCAGTGCCAATTCTGATCCAGGTCTATCTCAATGCGGGCCTTGCCTACTGGCTCAGCCGGCGGTTCGGCGTCGCTTGGTGTGTGGCGGCTCCTGCGGCCCTCATTGGCGCCAGCAATTTCTTTGAGTTGGCGGTCGCAGCCGCGATCAGCCTGTTCGGCCTCAACTCAGGTGCGGCTCTTGCCACCGTCGTGGGCGTTCTGGTGGAAGTGCCGGTCATGCTCTCAGTGGTCAAGATCGTAAAGGCGACGCGCGGTTGGTACGAATCTGCCCCGCCCGCTCAGCAGAAAGTGGATGCGCGAGTATGACCGTCACCATCTATCACAATCCCGACTGCGGCACGTCGCGCAACACACTGGCGATGATCCGCCAGAGCGGCGTCGAGCCGACTATCATTGAATATCTCAAGACGCCTCCATCACGTGAACGGTTGAAGGAGTTGATCGCGGCCATGGGCATGTCCGTTCGCGCGGTGCTGCGCGAAAAAGGCACGCCCTATGCGGAGTTGAATCTGGGTGATGCATCCCTCTCGGATGATCAGCTACTCGACGCGATGCTCGCTCATCCGATCCTGATCAACCGGCCCATCGTCGTGACGCCGAAGGGGGTCAAACTCTGCCGCCCGTCAGAAGCTGTGCTCGACATCCTTCCAAATCCGAACATCGGTGAATTCGTGAAAGAGGATGGCGAGGTCATCAACACATCGGCGCGCGCTGGTCACTAAGCCATTGCCGGCGTCGCACGCCCGGCCCCTCGCCCCACAATGCCCTTGAACCCCGTATAGGCCGAACGGCTGAACGAGCGCGAACGGCAGAGCCGCACCGAAGGCGAAGCGCCTCCGCCTCCATGCAGCGCCGAACCCGCGAACGCTGGAGAGAGAGTCTCATTCGAGCAAGGTTTCCGCAGTAAGCACACGGTCGGCGAACGGCGTTGGTCAGCACAATTGACCGACGAATCTTTGCTCAGCAGGACTTGATGAACGGCTAAAATCGGCGCAGGCTCAACGCAGAAGGCTGATAGCGATCGGTGGGGCCAGGGGTGATCGTTATGACATCTGCTTCGATAGTCAAAATAGGTGCGTCGGCGTCCGTGCTTGTCGCCGCATGCAGTGCAGCACTTATCTTCGGCGTTCCGCTTGTACAGAACGAGGAGAAGCTTGAACGGGGTCCCGTCACCGCAACGACGAGCCCTTCACCGCCTGCACTTCCTTCACGGCCTGAACTTCCTTCACAGCCTCAACTTGGCGTTCGGAGCGAGGCCCCGCCTGCCCTCGCCGCGACAGAGGCTAAGCCAGCGGCCGTTGCAGCCGAATCCGCCGGACCATCAAGCGCCGTCGCCACGGATCAATCCGCACCCTCCTTTGACGTTGTTCGCATTGAAGGCGCTGACGCTGTCATCGCCGGAAGGGCGGCCCCCGGTGGGACTGTAGACTTATTGCGCGGCAGCGAGCGTCTTGATCAGGCGGTTGCAGATGCATCTGGACAATTCGTTATGGTTTCTCCCCACCTTCCCGCGGGGAGCTACGAGCTGACGTTGAGCGCAAGATTGCCGGACGGGACGGTGGCATCGTCCAAACAGGGCGTGAAGCTCACGGTGAGCGACACGGGAGCCAGCTCTCGCACGGCGGAATCGCGCGCTGAGTATACTCCCGGGAGCGGGTCTCAGGCACGCTCGCAGCCCCAGCCGCCTTTGCAGGCCGCGAAGCCGCAGGCAAATGCCACCTTGCGGCCCGCGCAGGCGCATCCTGGCAGCTCAGCGTCGGAGGAAGGCGTCACCTCGCCGGCAGTTGCACCCAGGAAGTTGACCACGGTCGTATCCCCGGGTGACAGCCTGTGGCGGATCGGCCGCATCACTTATGGCGACGGCACACGATACGCGCTCGTGTACCGGGCAAACCGAGGCCGGATACGGGATCCGAATCTTATTTATCCCGGCCAGGTCCTTGTCCTTCCAATGAAACGGCACTGAATACGCTGGCGGCACGTGCACAGGGAATGCGGGCATTTCCCCGCAAGCGCCGTGCGCTAACCGCCGCTTTTGACCCAAAGGAACATCGCGGCGGTGCACTCCACGCATCCCGGCCTCAGCGTAATCGGCTCGTCCACAGGCGTTGCCAGGGCAACGGCGCGGCAGGTGCTCTGGATGTTTCCTTAGTCTGCGATCGAACGAATGACCCTCGCCGGATTTCCTCCAACAAGGGTATTCGCGGGAACGTCCTTGGTGACGACGGCGCCGGCCGCAACAACAGAGTTTTCGCCCACCGTCACGCCGCCGATGATCGTGACGCCAGCCGCGACCCACACATTCTTCTCGATCACGATCGGCTTTGCGATCACGGCGTCGCGCCGCCGTGATGCTTCAACGGGATGGCCAGTCGTGATGATGTTCACGTTCGGCCCGATCATCACATCGTCGGCAATGTCGAGCCCACCGAGGTCGTAGAACGTGCAGTTCTGATTGACGAAGACATTACGTCCGACGCGGATATCGACCCCGCAGGCCGTGTAGAATGGTGGGATCAATATAAAGCTGTCGTCCACCTTCTTGCCGATGAGATCGCTGAACACGGCCCGGACTTCATCAGCATCGTTGAACGTCAAACGGTTGAGGGTTGCGGTGATCGTTATCGCCCGTTTGACGTTTGCCGACATGGCCGCCGATTCCGGCGTTCGCCTTGGAATGATCTTAGGAATGATTTTGGTGCGATCGTCATTTGCCATTCATTATTTTCCTGCGAGCCAAGTCGAGCGCATGACGACAGCCGCTGTGCGCAGATTCGCCCATATGTAGATTCGCTAAGTGTAATGTAGCTATGGCTGCGTCCTGTGGCACGTCTGATGTCGGCTTGTTCGCCGACAGCGCGCAATAGCGGACGTCGCTGGATGTCGCCGAAGGACCCGGAGCTCACTTGAGGTTGACTTGGAGCTCGCCCGTATGATCACCATTGCGGCGCCCGGCGAGCAACATTCATTCATACGGGCCAATGTGTTTTATTGAACCGGCTGCGTCTCCGGAAACATGTCAACAATCTTGTTGGTCATGCCGTTCACGATCAGCACCTGGTCTTTCATCTTCACGTACATGTAGTCACGCAGTTCCGGCATCTGCGATAGGACCGGTGTTGGCAGCGACTGAGCCTTGACGCCTTTTGGAAGTTTCGCGCCAACTTCAGGCGCAAAATCCTTTGCAGGCTTAGTGGCCGCTAGCCGGAATTGGACCTCGTTGTGCTCAGTCAGCACGGCCTTGCGAATTTGCTCGCGCTGCATGTTCGTGAAATCGAGTTTCGGCAGCGATGGGTTCTGCGGCACCTTTGTGCCGTTGCTCAGTTCAACCGCGCCCTGCGCATGCGTTTGCGCCGGCAACATCCCGGCACCGCCGAGGGCGATCACAAGCGCGGCGAAGGTGATGGGAGTTTTCATGGCTTTGCATCCTTTCCGGATACGCCGCCCTTGAGCAAGGAACGAACAAATTACGCCGTAGTTCCACACAAGTCAGAGTTGCCCCCCCCCCCCGACAATCCCGCCCTTAAGCCCATCAACTCGCCCACAGCCGTTGCCAAGGCAGCGGCGCGAGCAACAGTGCAATCGCAAGCAAGATGAGACTCATGCTCCATCGCGCACGCTCACGCGCCCGCGCCCGCACTTCGTTCATGACGAATTGGCGGACATTCGACGCATTGATGAAATGACTGCGTTGGCTTGGGTCTGGATGCGTCAAGCGCGGCCTGTGCCTGTTCATAACCGAACTTGAGGCTGGAGATTCCGCCCCCAGGATATGGTCGAGGTCAGCGACTCCGTCTTGGAATGCTAACAACATAGCTCCGTCGCATCATTGAAGCTCACCACTTGACGCGGAAACCCGCCGTGCCACCGACGCTGTAACCGTCGTTGAATGAGGTCTTCACCAGCGCTTCGCCGTAGAGCGGCCTTTCAGGGATGCGCAGCCAGCCAAGCGATGATGTTCGGCCAGATACGCGCGTAAGCCTCCCGTCCTACGAGAATTCCGAGGTGCTGCAATACAACGCCGATCTCGCCAGGATATTTGATGAGGGTGACATCCTTGGTAGGCAACGCTCCAAGGAGCGGTTCGATCGAGGCGAGCGGTGCAACCTCGTCTGCCGTGTTGACGACCACGAACATCGGAACGTCGAGACATGACGGGCCAATCGTGCGACCCAACACGCTGAGCGTGCCTCGGCAGAAACGGTTTTCCCGATACAGCCATTCGGCAATCTGATGGACCAGCCTCCCCGGGAGCGGGGCTTCGTCAAGAGCCCAGCGCTCAACCCGCGCATGGACATCAAGCGCCCGCAAGTCGCCAATGCTCATGACAGCATCCATCAGCCGCGACCATACGAATGTATCAGGCGAAGCGAAAGCGCTTGCGTGGGACAACAGCGAGCCCGGGATGATGTCCGTTTCACTAAGGTCAGGCGGAATCATCGAAACGAGCGCATCGCGAAATCTGTTCGTCGCTGGTTGAAAGCAAAGCGGCGCGCCGAGAAGCAACAGACCGCGCACAGCCTGCGGTTCGCATGCGCTAAAGACTGCCGCTAACGTTCCGCCAAGGGAATGGCCGATCAGGAAGGGCTTTGTCGCTTTCGGCTCGGTTGCGATCCTCGCTACACAATCGGACATGGCTCTCACGCACTCGTCGAGCCCGACACGTCCTCCTGATGGTGCCGGTGCAATCCATTCGATGAGGTAGACGCGTACGCCGCAGCTCAAACAGTACCGGATGGCGCTGACGTTTGGCCCGAGATCCCAGATATAGGGTCGCTTGATTGGACCGGCGATAATGAGCAGCGATGTCTCTGGGCCGGGGCCGCCATAATCGCGAAGCCGCCAATGAGCTCCACTGGCAAGTGTCCGATGGGGCAGTTCGGCAGGATCGAATCCGATAGCGCCCAGTGCATGGCCCTGCGCGCGGCGCATGAGATCAAGGGTTGCAAATTGGGCCTGTCGTAACAACTCCATCGGCTCCCGCGCCTGTGCCTTGGAAAGCAGACTTTCGTGTCCTTGGTTCGCACGCAAAAATGTCGGAAACAGAGAACGTCGGGATGCTCGCGTCCGCCTTCGCCTTCGATTTAAGAAGGTGTCTCTAACCAAAACTGGCGATGAGCTCACTTTCGCGAGAATTTTGTTGAGGCGGTATTTTCGAGTTTGCAACACAATCGGCTAGAGCATGATCCGGAAAAGTGTGTAGCGGTTTTCCGAAAAGATCATGCTCAAACAATAACCTAAAGCGCGATGATGATTCATCCTGATCTCATCGCGCTTTAGGAGCGCACCCGCGTTCCCGCCAACAGCTTGCGCGCCTGGTTAAGGGCCTGCGCTTCCGCCTCCGCCCGGGTGGAGCCCTCACCGCGTGCGAGGCGTGTTCCGGGGCTGACGTTGTCCACCTCGCAGCGATATCGGTTGCCCAGCTTGTACGAACTCACCCCGATCTCCCAAGCACCAAGGTGCTGCTTGCGTCGCTGATAGCCGTCGGCGCGCAGCCAAGTCCTTCCTGCATAAACGGCCGCTTTCTCAACCAGGCCCGCCTGCGACCAATGGTGGGCGAGGATCTCAGGATGCAGATCCACCGTTTCCGGAAACCGATCTTCCACCACTTTCGCAATCCGCGCGTGCAGCTCCTGTCGTCTGCTGCGCAGCAAGGTCGCATACGCCGCATCCCGGATCAGGGCGTGCTTGAAGGTGTAGGTCGCGCTCGGCGGCCTGCCGCGGCAGAAGACCAGCTCGGAATGGACAAGGCGCTCCACGGCCTCTTGCAAGGCGCCTTCCGGTAGGGAGACCAGAGCAGCCAGCAACTCGTATGAAAACTCGCGGCCGATCGCGGCGCCGATTTGCGCCACCTCTCGGATCGGCGCCAACCGATCGAGCCGCGCCATCAACGAGGCATTCAGTGTCGTTGGGATCGCGAGCGGCGGCACCGGACCCGTCAATACGTACCGGTCGCCCGCATCGCTGATCAGACCACTTTCCAACACCGCCTTGGTCAGTTCCTCGACGAACAGCGGCACGCCGTCGGCGTGGGCGGTGATTTGATCAAGGATGGCCGAGGGCAGCTGCTTGTTACCGGTGAGGCACTTCACCAATTCGGCGCCGTGTCGGCGGCCCAGACGGTTGAGCTCCAATGTCGTCACGTGCGCGTCGCGAGTCCACGGAGACTGGAACTCTGGCCGAAAGCTGATGACCAGCAGCATCTGCAAGGACGGAATCCGCTCCACCGTCATTTCGAGCAGTTCGAGCGAAACTGGATCGATCCAATGTACATCCTCGAAGACCATCAATACTGGTCGATCTGCAGCCAGCCCGGCGGCCTGAGCGAAGAGTGCCTCAAGGGTTTCCTCTTTGCGCCGTTGCGGACTGAGGTTTGGCGGCGGATAGCGGTCGCCACCGATGGATAGCAGGTCCGCCAACAGGGCGATGGCTTGCTCCCTGTCCTTTGTCGATGGTGCGAGGATCGCCTCGAGTTTGCCAAGCCGCCGTTCGGCGTTGTCGTCGCGCTTAAATCCGGCGGCGTGCTCCAACTGGCTGACGATCGGATGAAGCGCGGTCTCCCCGTGATAAGGCGAACAGAAGAAGCGCAACCGAATGTGCGGTTCGTCGCTCAAGCGTTCTTCCATAGCCTCGGTCACGCGCGACTTCCCGATACCCGGCTCACCAGACAGCTGCACGACCCGGCCCTCGCCTTCCTTGACCTGCCGCCAACGGCGCATCAAGAGGTCGAGTTCTTCGTCGCGGCCGATCAGCGGCGTGCTGGTGCTGGCGGCGTGAAGTGCCTCGAAGCGGCTCTCGATAGAGCTCGGCCCGACCACCTGCCATGCCCGCACTGGATCGGCGAAGCCTTTGAGCGTCGCGGGGCCGAGGTCGCGATATTCGAACAGCCCGCCGGTCAGGCGCCTTGTGTCGGCAGCAATCACGACGGTGTCCGGGGCCGCCAACCCCTGCAGCCGCGCAGCCAGGTTCGGTGTTTCGCCGACCACCGCTTGCTCCTGAGCAGCGCCGCTTCCGATGAGATCGCCGACCACCACCAGGCCGGTGGCGATGCCGACGCGCACTTGCAGCTTCATCTCGCCCGGCAGCGGAAGCGCGGTTGTGCCTATGGTTTCAACAAGAGCCAGGCCGGCACGGACTGCGCGCTCGGCGTCGTCCTCATGGGCGTGCGGGTAACCAAAATATACGAGCACACCGTCGCCCATGTATTTGGCGACGAAGCCCTCGAACCTTTTGACAACGCCGGCGCAGACATCGTGGTAGAGACGTATCACGTCACGCATGTCTTCGGGGTCGAGCCGCGCCGAGAGCACGGTTGAGTTGACGAGATCACAGAACATCACGGTGAGATGCCGGCGCTCGGCGGATGCTCTGGCCAACACGATGGGCGACGTGGCGGCGGTCGGGTCGCTGCTGCTCGCCGTCAGCCTCTTACCGCACGCGGGACAGAATTTTGCACCTGAGCGAATAGCCGCACCACAAGACGGGCACCGGCCCGGAAGAGCGGCGCCGCACTCATCGCAAAACTTGCTCTCCTCCGGAATGTCGGCCCGGCAGCTTGGACATTGCATGCGCTGCTCCTGGCCCGGCCAGCCGTCTTCTCGTGCAGAGTTTAGCACAATGAGCCTTCGGCTGGGCGCGGCGTTGCCCCGATGCCAACGACAAATAGCCGCGCCCGAATCCGAGCGCAGCCGAATGCCGATTCATGCGCAAATTGTCAGCGCGGCGGGTACACCCGCGTTCGCGCCAACATCTCGCTTGCCTTATTCAGCGCCTCCGCTTCCGCCTGCTCGCGGGTGGCCCCTTCGCCTCGCGCCAGTCGGCTTCCCGTGCTGACACTCTCCACCTCGCAGCAGTACCGGCCGCCGAGCTTGTACGAGGCGATGCCGATGTCCCACCCTTCGAGGCGATCTCGCCGGCGCCGATAGTCCTCGGCGCGCAGCACCGTTCCGCTTTGCATGGCGCCAGCCTCCTTCGAGAATTACGCCGCAGCGCGCTCGATTGGCGCGCGGACAAGGTTGCCCCACTCGGTCCAGGAACCGTCGTAATTTTTCACGTCCGGGTAACCCAGGAGGTACTTGAGCACGAACCAGCTGTGGCTCGAGCGCTCGCCAATACGGCAATAGGCGATCGTCGGACGATCCGGAGTCACTCCCTCGCTCTCGTAGAGAGCGCGAAGGTCGTCTGCCGATTTGAAGGTGCCGTCTTCGTTGCAGACCTTGGCCCATGGAATGTTTCGCGCGCCCGGGATGTGCCCGCCGCGCTGGCAGGTCTCGGGAAGGCCGGGCGGCGCCAGGATTCGTCCCGTGAACTCGTCGGGGCTGCGCACGTCCACCAGCGTCGCGCTCCGTTGCGCAGCGGCCACCTGTGCATCACCGAGATAAGCCCGGATCGAGAAATCGAGCTCGCCTGGCATCGTGTATGTACTGGGTTCGATTGCCGGCACGTCCGTCGTCAGGTCGCGCCCTTCCTCGAGCCATTTGCGGCGCCCGCCGTCCATCAGGCGAACGTCTGAGTGGCCATAGATCTTCATCTGCCACAAGGCCCAGGCGGCGAACCAGTTGTTGTTGTCGCCGTACAGGATCACGGTCGTGTCGTTCGCAATCCCTGCCTCCTCCATCAGGCGCCGGAAGTCGCCGGGCGGGATGATGTCACGCAGCAGTGTGTCGCAGAGCTGCGTCGTCCAATTCCAGGCCATCGCACCCGGAATGTGTCCTTGGTCGTATCCACCAGTGTCGACGTCGATTTCGACGACGCGCACGTTCGGATCGCTCCGGTGGGCCGCCACCCAGTTGGTGTCGACCAGTAGTTTGGGATCGGCATACTGGTTCATGAGAAATCCTCCCTCTTCGTTTTCACGAACATTAGCGTCCGTGCGGCGGGTTCCAGCACTCAGCTTGGACGGACCCCACCGGGTAGGCCGCACATGCACGCGCGCCTGCGTCGGATCGCCGAGCAGCCCACCTGGTCCTTGAATGAGAAAGTCACGGCAACCGGCGCAGGGCGAAAATGACTGCGCGAGAAGCCCACAACAGAGGAGACCCGTATTCCAGGACAGGGGCTACGATGCATCTCCAGCCGAGCAAGGTATTGGATCGCACTTTACACGTTTGTCGCGGGTTGATGAAGGTCCGCTGTTAGATCCTTCTGCGACGCGCCTTGATGACGTGCGAGAGTCCGCTTTCGGGCAGAAGAGCGGTCGCGCAGCAAACTTCGGCTGGTGCCGCAATTTGCGGGGCCCTGCGCCGGCGAACTTCTGAACCACCACACTAGGCGGGATAACACCAATCGAAAATGCGGTTCCGGAAGGCGCAGCAGCAAGCCAACCGCCACACGCCCTCAGCGCGCTCACCTCGCCCACAGCCGTTGCCAAGGCAGCGGCGCGAGCAACAGTGCAATCGCAAGCAAGACGAGGCTCATGCCCCATCGCGCGCGTTCGCGCGCCCGCGCCCGCACTTCGTTCATGACGAATTGTTCGCCCTTTCGCATTTCGCCATAGGACTTGAGGAACGATGAAATCCGCGCGAGGCTTGCGTCGTCGAGCGCTTCGCCTTCAGTGCGATTGCGCCGTTCCCGCTCGTTGAGCTGCTCCGCCTCCCTGCGATAGCGCTCCGCGTAGGCGGTCGCATCTGCGAAGGTCGCCCGCTCAGCGGGGGTAAAATACAGCGCGCGCAGCGAAGGCATCGCAACCTCGGTCATATCGATGAGCGGCTGATCTGCCCGTGGCGCCAGAGCCAACTGCAGCGCCGAAGCGGCAAAGATCGCGGCAGCGCCCCAGCGCGCGGTTGCGATCGCAACGCGCAGTGCGTTGCGGCGATCGCCGCGCAGAAATGGATACAGCAGCCCCGCGACCGCAAGCGACACGCCGAACGCACAGACCATGGCGGCGCCGGTCGGCAGATCGAATGCAAACGAAGCGGAGAGGCCGGCGGCACTCGTGACGATGCCGGCCACCCAGCCGATCGCGAGTTGCCGCGCGAGCGTTGATGCAAACATGACGCCGATGGCGGCGGGAATGATGAGAAATGAAAACACCAGCAACACGCCGGCAATCGCGACCGAGCTTGTCACCACCACGCCGAAGCTTGCGTAGAAGACGAATTCCCAGATCAGCGCCCCTCCCCCACTCATGCGGCTGCGCAACAGCCAATGCAGCAGACCTATGGCGGCATAGAGCGGAACGATGACGGCGACCTCACCAAGTCCGCTGGTCAGGATGTTTCCGGTCAGGATCTGCTTGAGATGCTCGGCGCCCTGCGGCGCGCGGTCGATCAAGAGGATCGCTGCCGCTGCCGCGACCACATAAATCACGCCGATCAGCGCCTCCTGCGGCACGCGCGTCCCCCACGTGCGCGTCAAGGCGAGAAGCACCGCCGCGAGCAAGGTGAACGCGAGCGAATAGCTGTAGGTCGCGGGGCTCTGCGCCGGATGGCCGAGCATGAACGCCACCGTCGCGCCGAGCGCTGCGATCTGCGCGAGCGCGAGATCAACGAAGATGACTTTGCGCGCCAGCACCTGGATGCCGAAATAAGTGTGGATCCCGACCAGGCACACCGCCACCAGGAACGCCGGCCAGAGAAAGCTGAGGGTCTCGATCATGGCGATGCCGCCGCTGTCAGCGCCTCGACGTTGGCGTCGAACAGCGAGATGTAATCGTTGGCAGACGGCAGCGTACCGACCGATGCGGCCAGCACCACCACCTGCGCTCCGGCCCTCCCCGCGACGAACGCGATGTCGCGCTCCGGCTCGTGCGGTTCGCGCACGACGATGCGGACGCCGCGCGAGCGCATGGTGCGTACGATTTCGGCGAGATGCGCCGGGCTCGGCGGCACGCCGGGCTTGGTCTCGATGAACTCGACGAAGTCCAAGCGGAAGCGGCGCGCAAAATAAGGCCAGTTGTTGTGATAGGCGACGATCGGCATGCGCTTAAGCGGCGCGAGCTTCCTCTCCCATTCCGTCAATTTGGTCTGCAGGCGAACGAGAAACGCCGATCGATTGGTTTCAAAGGTTGCAGCACTCGCCGGGTCGATCCGCGTCAACGCTTCAAGGATCGTGGCGGTGATGATCTCTGCGTTTTTGGGATCGAGCCAGTAATGCGGATTGCCACTGCCATGCGCATGGCCGTCGCCGGGGCCAACGCTCATGCCGCGCAGCTCAAGCACCGCGATGCCGAAAGAAGCGTCGACATAGCCCTCCCCGCCGCGGCTGATCTCGGGTTTTCCCGCCTGCACCAGCAGGCGATCGGCCCACAGATCATAGTCGAGCCCCACGCGCACCAGCACGCTTGCGTTCTTCAGGCGCAACACATCCTGCGGCTTCGGCTGATAGTCCTCGGCGTCCATGTTCGGCGGAACGAGGCTGACCACCGCGACACGGTCGCCGCCCACAGCCTCCGTCAGGCTGCGCAGGTCAGTCGTGGTGGTGACGACCTGAATGCGCTCCTGCGCGAATGCAGAAGTCAAACAGAGCGACGGACAAAGCGTTGCACAGGCAAACCACGCGGCGATGAGGGCGAAACGCAACGATATGGTTCTCACACGAGGAAGCGCGATCGCCCTCCCCTGTGCTCCATCAACGCTTGTTCGCAACCCAGATGCTCTTCGGCACCAGACAGTGGACATTCTTCTCCGTGTCCGAGATGGCTCCGACGCGGCAATCCATCGCCACGCTCGCGAGACCATAAGCATCGAGCCGCGCGATCTTCTTCTCGGATTCGAGGAACTTGATCATGCCCATCGAGGCGTCGTTCATCGCCTTGTTCAGGTCGGCGTCCTTGGCATGCGCGACGTAATATTGCGACGTTTCCTTGGTCGGGCGCTCCATGTCTTCGGTGTCGCTCGTGTTCTTGGGATTCAGGCAGTGAATGCCCTTCTTGATATTGACGACCTGAGAGACGCGGCAATCGGAAACGTTTGTCATCAGTTCTTCCCCCTGCCCGGCGGAGACGTTGCGCTGCTCGGACAAGAACTTGATGGTTTGCGCCTTGGTCTGCGCCCAAGCCTTGTTCAGGTCCTGATCAAATCCCATCGTGATCCAGGATTTCGGAGTCTCGATGCGTGGGAAGTCGAGCGGCTTGCCCTTGATGACTTCGACTGTGAGGTTGAGCTCCTTGTAGGCGGTTTCGATCGCGGTGAGATTCACTTCGCCGTTGCCTTGGCCGGCGTGAGAGTCGCCGCTCCACAGCAACGCGCCCGGCACATGGACCGGCACATAGAGCGAGGTGCCGGCGACGAAGTCGCGGATATCCATGTTGCCGGCGAACTCACCGGGCGGCACGCTTGAATAGCGGCCAGGCTCCTTGCGCGCGACGCCGAGCGTGCCGGGGAACGGGCGCAGCGGCAAAATGATGCCGGGCAGGAATTCGGTCTCCATCTTGTCGAGATCGAGATAGAGATATTTGACCTGGCCGTCCGCGTAGACGTTGGGGAATTGGCCGAACAAGCCCGGCACGTTGAAGTTCGTCGCATAGGCGCGCGGCACGATCTTGTTCAGCGTAACTTTAAGCACATCGCCCGGCTGAGCGTCCTCGATGTAGATCGGTCCGGTGAGCGTGTGCGGGCCGCGGCCGGGGAAGTCGGTCCGCAGCTTCTTGATCTGCTCGATGGTCGCACCCGGCACCACCTGATTGTGGCTATGCATCATCGTCTCGAGCGCGATGGTGTCGCCGGACTTGACCCGCAGCACCGGAGGCTGGGCATTGTCGAACCAGCCCCATTGGGTGGTCTCGAGCGTTGCCGGCAGCACATGCACGGTCTTGCCGTCCGGTAGGCTGAGAACGCGCAACTTCGGATCGGCGGGTGCTTGCTCCGGATAGCCGGGCGTGGTGATCGTCGCGGTCGGTGGATATTGCGGCGCGGCGGAAGCCGGCGCGGGTGCGGGCGCGGGTATTTGGGTTTGCGCGGGCGCGAGAGAACTGATCATCAAGGAGCTGATGATCAATGCGCCGCCGAGACCAAGTGATGTCCCAAGTGAAAAACGACGTGAGAAACGACGTGAGAACCGAAGCGAGAAGCGAGACAGCACCACTGACAGCATGCTTTCCTCCCCGATAGGCCGACACGTGTGTGTCCCGGATGTCTCCCCGGATGGCCTTTACGTGAGCGTAGGCCATCTCGGTTTGCCTTGGCAATCGAGCACCGCAGCAACGGCCGAAGGAATTGAGCCGGGACCGAGCCGGAAGATATCGGTCGCCGCACTGCAAAGTACGCTGAAGAATGTGGTGGCGCACCGCTCGTAGCATTGAGATACGCTGCAAGTCCTTTAGCTTTGCGAGATGCGTAAGACCTCATCATCAAAGATGCACAGCGCCGGCATTCTCCTCTTTAGGCGCCGAGGCTGCATCGAGGTTCTGCTTGGCCATCCCGGAGGGCCCTTCTGGAAGAAGAAGGATCTAGGCGCCTGGAGTATTCCGAAAGGCGTGATCGCGGTTGACGAACCTCCGCTCGAGGCCGCGAAACGAGAGTTCGCTGAGGAGACCGGTTATGTGCCGCGCGGCAAATTCATTCCGCTCGGCGACGCAAGACAGCCGGGCGGCAAGATCGTGCATGTGTGGGCGGTCGAGGACGACTGGGATGCGGACGCGCTCAGAAGCAACATGTTTGAGATGGAATGGCCCCCGCGCTCAGGCAAGCGGCAATCCTTCCCCGAGCTTGATAAGGCTGTCTGGTTTGAGGTGACCGCTGCGCGCGAGCGTATTCTGAAAGGTCAGGCCGTGTTTCTGGATCGCCTCATCGAGGCGACGCGTACGGATTGACATCCGTTTCAAAGGTTGACCGAACTTTACGAGTTACCAGAAGCAGCGCAAGGCGGCCGGCTCCTGCGAAGGCCGACCGCGTCGGTGTTAAGGATCAAGTCTCACCGCCGGCGAAGATATCTTTCTTGATGACCGCGTGAACGCCCCAATTTCCATCGACCACTTGGGTGATGCCGAAGTCGACGCCGATCGTAATCAAAGAGATCGCTTCATCCTCGGTCAGCTTCTTGGTTGTCATCAGAAATCTGCGCATCTTCCGGAACGCATCGCGCAAAGCAAGGTCAACCGACGATTTCGTGTAAATGTCCGACTGTGCCTTGTCGCCTAATTCGGTGAGATAGTTGGCGAAGCTGAAGCCGTGGACCAGCCACTCGTCCTTGGTTTCCAGCATCGGATAGTCCAGAGCTTCGAGAGCCGTACCGACGAGATCGGCCTTCTTGTGCAGGATAATCTGGAAGGTGCCATTCAACGAGCATTCGATGGCCGTCCCGCACAGCTCTGAATCTCCCTGAGACGCATGCGAATCGCCGACCGATAACAGGGCACCTTCAACTGCAACCGGATAATACATCGTGGCGCCCTTGCCGATGCGCCAATTATCAATGTTGCCGCCGGTATAGCTCGGCGGAATCGAGTCGACGATATCAGCTTCCTTGGGCGCCAAGCCTATCACGCCGAAGTGCGGACGTATCGGAATGCGCACATTCTTCAAGATCCCATGGTTTTCCTTGATCGTAGAGTGATCGACGGGAACGCCCGGATAGTCGATGATTTTGTGAACGACGCCGGAGGGGTCCGTCTGCGGAGTCCATTGGAAATTATACACGGCCTTCGCCCAGTTGCGCTCGCCCGTGGCATCGACTTCGTAGATCGTGACGACTTCGCGCGGCTTTGGCTCGGTGAGCAGGTCCTTATAGTGGAAGCCCCACCATGCGGCCGCGTTGCTACCGAAAGCCTTTCCGGCATATTGCGGATTGGCGCAAGGCCGGGGTGTGACGTCGATGATGCGCAACTCAATCACGTCACCCTCCTCGGCGCCGCGTACGTAGACCGGGCCGGTGCAGATGTGCACGCCAAGACCCTCCCCTGCGCCCCGCCCGAACAGCGAAGCATCCATCGGTCCTGCGCCGCGTCTGTTGACGGCCTTCTTCTCCTTCGTCCACAGGAACACGCTTTCAGCGCCGGGATCGCCCTTCACCATGCGCTCGGCGTCGTCATTGGCATGGTGGGTCAATGCCTCAATGGTGATGAAGTCGCCGGAATCGATCTCCACCTGCGGCTTTAACTTCTTGCTGAAATAGCCCCAATGCACTGTGTCGGCATTCGCCGGCAAATGATGATAGGACCGCTTGGCTGGTTGGTTTCTCTCGGCGGCAGCCGCCATCTGCGGAGTCACCAAGGAAATGCCGCCCGCGGTCATCGCCGCCGCGCCGCCGGCCGCGGCGAAGCTGGACTTCAAGAACGACCGGCGTTCCCGATCGAGCGTTTCCTTGAACTTGCGGTGGTGCAATTCGAATTCCAGACAGTCCTTGTCGTCACCCGCGCACATTGGATCTCTCCTGGTTTGAACGTGCGTATTACGCACGCCTTCATCCCATCGCAGTTCATCAGAACAGTCAAACCCGTGCATCATTCAGCGTGAATGTTGCACCACGAAATATCGCGTCAGCGCTTAACGAAGCCAAGGGCTATACGGCTCTCGCCTATTGCTTAGGCAATGCGCGCTCAAACTTTGAGAAACACGGGCATTGTTTGAGCGCACTAAATTCTTAACGCTGCAAAGTGATGCGAACGTTAGAAGCGGGACACGAGGGCGGAGCCGATTAGGAGAGTTGGGTTAGGAGAGCTCGGTTAGGAGAGCCGGTTTCACCACGCCCTGCATAGTCATTTATCCCTGTTCCCGCACGACCAACACCGGCACACTTCCGTCCGCCAGAACCTCCGATGTTTGACTCCCCAAGAATAGCTTGCTGAAGCCGCGACGCCCATGAGAGGCCATGACGATCAAGTCGCAGCCTCTGGACTTTGCTGTTTCGATAATCGCGGTGGCTGGGTGCACATTCGGAACATGCAAGAGTTCTGCAGATACCCCGACCTGCTCTGCCATCGCTCGAGCTTCATGGAGCACTTTGCCCACGCGCTCCTTGCGGGCTTTTTCAAAGCTATCAATCATCTCCTGCGGGGGAATCCATCCCGCGTGCCCGCTCCCATAATCGACCAGTATCGGTTCCGTTACGGTGATGACTGTCACTTTAGCATTCAGGGCCTTTGCTAAAGCGATCCCATGCTCAACGCCTTTTCTCGCGACATCCGATCCATCCGTGCTCAAGAGAATATTGGCGTACATTCGGGGTCTCCCTTGCTGGTCGAATTGCTGAACAACTCGAGCATGATCCGGAAAAGTGTGCAGCGGTTTTCCGAAAAGATCATGCTCAAACAATAACCGATGACGATTCATCCTGATCTCATCGCGCTTTATCGATCGAGAGTCAGTCAGACGCGCAAGCACGTGAGCCGCGCCAACTGCCCCGCGGGGTAGATGAGGAATAGATCGCCCGTATAATGGAAATATTCTCCAACAAAGTCCTTCGTCGCAAACTTAAGTTGGATCTTGTTATTGCTGGTGATGCGGGGAGCCAGCATTTTCCCTTCGCCGATCTTCACAGACAGCTTGTTCTTGTCGCCCAAGGTCACGTTCAGATCGATGGGCTTTGGTTGAACGGTCCGGTCTGTCACTTCATGAATGACCTGTCCTTTGCAGGACAACTGCTGTTCTGCGGCGCCGCCGGGCTCAAGCGTTATTGGCAGCAACATGAGGCTGCATACAGCCAATCTCGTCGCCTGCATCATGAGCGCGCTCCAATCGAGTCCACACGATTGTTAACCTGAGAGCGGTCAGCAACATCTCACTTGATCTGAATCAATGCACGTCTCTGCGCAGCATGCCTCGACGCGGTCCCTGCGCGATCTAGCGCGGGCGTGGCTCGGATCGTGGAACGGGTATGCCCATACTTAAGTATGGTCCGCCCAACCGAATGTACCGTGCGGATCAACCTCCGTGTGATGGTCCGATCCGTTCTCGCTGAGTACCTTACGGCGTGAAGTCTACCTCAGAAAACTCATCCCAGACTTCATCCGGACTTGGCCGCGCTCCTGACCCGCTCCCTACCCCCCTCAAGGGAGCGCGGTTTCCTTGTCCGGCTTGACGCCATCATGGTGTGGTATGCGCGGCGTTTACGACAAGCCGCCTTGTGCTTTGAACTCTTCCGCAGCGAAGGCGTCATTCCCTTCAGGAGCGAGGGTGAACTGAAAGACGGCACCCCGAGGCGTATTGGCGGAAACCCACAACCGTCCGCCATGAGCCTCGATGATCGAACGGCAGATCGGTAGGCCCATGCCCAAGCCGTCGGGCTTGGTGGTGTAGAACGCCTCGAACAGATGGTCCGCACTCTGCGGGTCCAGCCCCGGGCCGAAATCCCGCACAGTGACGCGCACGCTGCTCAAACCCTCCCTCGCCGTGCTGATCTGCACTTCCCGCGTGCCCTCGTTGACATCACTCATGGCTTCGACCGCGTTGAGGATCAGGTTGAGAATGACCTGTTGCAGCTGGATGCGATCGCCTTCGATCAACGGCAAATTCGCGGCGAGCTCGGTCTGCAGCGAGACGTTATGCTTCAGCAATTCGCTTCGGGTCAGGGCAACGACATCGCGGACGGTCTCATTGATGTCCAACGGAGCCATGCGTGGGGGCGCCTTCTTGATAAGGGCTCGGATCCGGTGGATGACATCGCCGGCACGGCCGCCGTCCTTGACGATACGGCCGAGCATCTCGCGAACCTCGTCCAGATTGGGCGGTTCAGCCCCCAGCCAGCGCAAGGCGGCCGCGGCGTTGGTGACCACCCCGGTGATGGGCTGGTTGACTTCGTGCGCGATCGAGGCCGTCAGCTCGCCCAAAGTCGTGATGCGTGTGATGTGAGCGAGTTCCGCCTCTGCCTGACGCAACTTTTGTTCCGCCCGCTTGGCCTCGGAGACATCCATGATGGCTCCAACGAACTCGACCTTGCCCGATTCATCTCTTACGGCGCGAGCCACAACGTGCACGGACTTGACTGCGCCATTAGGCAAAAGGAGTTGATGTTCGATCTCCCAGTCGTTCCCGTCGCATGAAGCGCGGTCCATCAGTTGCCGAACTCGGGCGATGTCAGTCGGATGGGTTCTTTGTATGAGGAGTTCGAGTGAAGGCTTGGTTGTTCGGTCGTATCCAAGAATCCTGAAGCTCTCCTCCGACCAGTAGAGCTCTCCGCTCGAAACTTTCCAGCCGAAGCTGCCCGTGAGACTTAATTTTTGTGCTTCCGCCAAATAGGCATCGCTTCGCCGCAAAGCATCTTCGGCATGCTTGCGCTCAGTGATGTCGTTATTGGTCTCCAGGATCGCGACGGGTTGTCCGCTTGCGTCCCGTTGCACCGACCACCGGCTTGCCACGACCGCCTGCGTGCCGTCTTTCTTCGTGTGGACCAATTCCCCTTCCCAGCGGCCAGTGCGGAGCAACTCTGCCATGATGTCTTCGAGCGGCATGGGAAAGATCGTCTGCATGAGTTCGTGCGTGATCTTGCCGAGGGCTTCCCCTTTTTTCCATCCGTACAGTTCCTCGGCGCCGCGGTTCCAGTAGATGATGGCGTCGTTCATGTCGCGTACGAAGACTGTGTCGTGGGTGAGGTCCAGAAGTCCCGCCTGCTCGCGCAGCACCATTTCTCTCGATTGGCTTTGCACGGCGAGGAAAGCCGTCACGCCGATCACCGTCAGGCTGAGAAGGAGGTTCGAAGAGGCGATGCCTGGCGAGTTATCGCCCTTCAACAGCAAATGGCTGAGTACCGTCAGCGCCATTAACCCCAACGACACCAGCACAACGCCACGCTTCTGAAGAAACCTGGTCGATAGCAGCACGACCCCCACGTACAGCACGGCGAGAACGTTCTCTGCGGGGGTCATTGTGTCAAGGATGAAGACGGCGATAGCGATGGCCGCGCAAATAACGGCAAGAGCACGCGACGTGACTCTTGTGGGCGAAGTCGCAGCATCTCCCACGTGCTGTTCCGTCCGCATGTCACGCCTCGCCTGGAGCATGTCGGTGAACATGCCGGTTGGTCCTAGTGTGGCGGCTCTGACGTTCCTTTCAGTTTGCTGCGCACTCTTCGAAGGAACGTCAGAGCCAAAAGCCACGCTAGTGCGGTGTATCTGACGTTCGTATCAGAATTGGTCACAGGTCCATCATACGAACGTCAGATACAAAACCGCACTAGATTTATAACTTTGCTAGTGGTCTTTCGATTCTAACGTTCGCAAAAATGGCTGCCCCAACGGGATGCGAACGTTAGAATCGGACCACTAGAATTTCTTATTTGCTAGTGTTCCTTTGGTTCTGACATTCGTAAAGTGCCTGCTGCGAGGTAATACGAATGTCAGAACCGGAACACTAGTGTCACGATCGGACTTTGTCGTTCGGTCAATCTGGCAAGCTGACGCTCCCAGATCGAGAGCGACGGAGCACAAGCTGCCGGCTCGCGCCGCAAGTCACCCATTTGCCACATCGGTAGCTTGTCTCGATCTGTCCCGCGAGTAAAGCGGCAGCAGCGGGGCGCAGGCCGAAACGAAACGTGTGAGCGCAGGCTTGGCGCACCACCAGCGGTCGCCTCCTCCGCCATTCTCGACCTTGAGAGGAATTTGCAACCGGCAAGGCGGTTTATCGATTTGTGGGCAAAATGATGCTTTGCTCTGGTAAGCTCATCTTAGCTTCGTTGGCTTATCGCCAGGGAGGATAAAAAGTCGTGGCTGGGCGCCAAACATCGGCTCGCGATCTCGCGGGCGCTGAGGAGCCGATCGTCTTCATTATCGACGATGATGCCTCAGTTCGCGACGCGCTCGGGAATCTTTTCCGGTCAGTGGGCTTGCGGGTTGAGCTGTTCGGCTCAGCGCCCGAGTTTCTGCAGAGTAAGCTTCCGGATGTTGCCAGTTGCCTTGTCCTCGACGTCAGGTTGCCCCGCTTGAGCGGCCTGGATTTTCAGGCTGACTTGGTGAAGGCCGGCATCCACATCCCGATCATTTTCATCACGGGGCATGGCGACATTCCAATGACGGTCAAGGCGATGAAAGCCGGCGCCATAGATTTCCTGACCAAGCCGTTTCGCGATCAGGATATGCTCGATGCCGTGGCGACGGCGATCAAGCGTGACAGAAAGCGGCGGATCGATGCAAAGGCTCTCTCGGATTTGCAGGCGGTTCTCGCGACCCTGACTCCCCGGGAACGCGATGTGCTGGCTTTGGTCGCTGCCGGGTTCATGAACAAGCAAATCGCAGCGCAGATTGGAATTGCTGAGATTACGGTGAAGATCCACCGCGGGCAGGTCATGAAGAAGATGGGTGCGAAATCGTTGGCTGATTTGGTGAGGATGGCCGAGATGCTCGGAATTCATCGCCCGAAACCTTAGAGCCCAAAGTCTTAAGAGCCCATCGTCTTAGATCGTTCGCTGTACAAACCTAAGTATGATTTTCTGATCCTGCTTTGCGGCGCACTCTTTCTTCCGGCGGCTGCGCTTGGGTTCTCCGTTCGTGCCGGCAGGAAGGACCGCATTGTCAAACACTCCAGTGATCTCAATCATCGACGATGATGGATCCGTTCGCGTCGCGACCTCCAATCTCGTGAGGTCGCTCGGCTACATCGTCCATGCATTCGCATCGGCCGAAGAATTCTTGCTGTCGAACGAGGTGAATGGCACGTCGTGTATCATTGCGGACGTTCAGATGGGAGAAATGAGCGGTATCGAACTGCAAGCTCACTTGCACGCCCAGGGACATCGCGTGCCATTCATCTTTATTACGGCCTTTCCCGCTGAGAGCGTCCGCGCGAGAGCGCTGAACGCGGGCGCGACGTGCTTCCTGACCAAGCCCTACGATGCAGATGCTTTGATCAACTGCGTTGATGCCGCTCTGCGCTCCGCGAGCAGTTATACGTAGGGATGAGCAAACCAAACATTCAGACAGCTTGATGATGGGCTGAACCTAAACCACACTCAACTCGTAGCTTAGAAGTGTCCCTTCCAATCCGAGCTTCGCTACGCGCTGCATGATGAGGCGAACTTCGGATTCAGGACACTAGAAGCAGTCGCTCTCCAGAACCGCGAGGGCGAAATGAAGCGCAGCTTCTCACCGCAAATTGGTCATTCCTCAGAAGGAGGTCGCCATGCGTATAGCCCTTCGTTGCTCTCAATGCGACAGTGAAGACCCGAAAATTATCTCGATGCGAAATCCCGCGCATGAGCATTATTGCGGGCGCGAGTGCTTTCTCAAGGGTCAGGAAGCCTACCTTCGTTGGATATTGCGAATGCAGGCGGAGGCGGAAGCAGAAGTGGCAACATGAAAAACCCTTGCGGCAATTTACGAGCGCTTTTGCTCGAACAAATGCCGCATCATGAAAGCGTGCTCTAACGTGTGCGCCAAGTACGACACCAAACAAGAAACGTCCGCTACAGACTATAGGAGGCAACAATGTGCAGGAGGCACCAACATCCATGGACTGGCGCAGCGAACCGTTGCGCGATTTGTGACCGAAAGTTTGGCCTCATTCGACACTACTCTTGGTCGACCGCCCTCTGTTCAATGAAGTGCGCGAACCGCTTCAAGGCCCGTCAACACAGCGACCGCAGATGGTTATGTCATGCGGGCTAACGCTCTGGCGCACCAGCTTGCGGCTTCCTCAGATGCGAACTTCGGATTCGCAAGGACACTAGCAAACTTATTCTCGTGCGGTTTAGGTTCAGATGTTCGCCTGAAAGACTTGCAGAGATAATGAACTTCTGAACCACCACACCGGCCTGCCGCGTCTTACCACCAGCCGCGTTGCATCGGAGGAAAGAAGAACTGGCCGCCGTCCCGGCGCACTTGAGGACGCGGATTGCGTTGGAAAAAGAAGCCGAAGCCGTCATCGTCCCGGCCGTTGCCCCAGCCGTCGTCGGCAACACGCACTTCCGAAGGTTCGCGCGTGATGAAGCCGCCCTGGGGCTGGTCGTTCAGCACCGCAACGAACTCGGTGCGATAGTTGGTCTCGGCGCTCAGCGGCTCGTCCGAGACGATGATCGAGGATCGCGGCATTGCGGTCGGCGCGATGCGATCGAGCACTTCCTTCGGGATGGTGATGCGGTCGAGCGCGTTCTTGGCGTCATCCCCATGATCGATCGTGACGGCGGTCCAGCGCAGGCCTGCGTCGTTGCGCGCCACCGCCGTGAACACATGCGTGCCGATGGGTTTATAAGGATCGCGGATCGTGACCGGGACCTATCAAACACCTCGCCGCCCCCGTCCGGCGCCGGGCCAGTTGCCGAGATGACGTGGGCCGGTCGCCCTAAAGCTTCCTTGCCTTCGGCCCCGAGTCACGGTTCATTGCGAATATCCGCAAATCAGCCGGCCGAGTGACTATGGCAAAGAACGACAGCATCCTCATTGATGGCATCATCTCGCAGAGAGCGGCCGACAGGAAACCGTCCGATGATAAGGGCGAGGTCTTTGAGTACTTCAGCTTCGAGCAGATCCTGAAAGAATACGACTTATCTGACGAAGAGTTGGAGGCCGGCTCAGTCGATGGCCGCCACGACGGCGGTATCGATGGCTTCTTCATTTTCGTCAACGGGCATATGGTTTCGGAAACGACCGTAACATGGCCTAAATCGCACGCGCAGGTCGATGTCATAGTAATCAGTTGCAAGCACCACGACACGTTTAAAGAGGCGACCCTCAACAGTATGCTCGCAACCGTTCAGGAGTTGTTTGATCTTTCCATTGCTGATGCCGACCTCAAAGGAGCGTATTCAAGTGCCTTATTGAAGACTCGCAGCCTGTTAGTCAGTGTCTACGAGAAGCTTGCAATCACCAGTCCAAAGCTAAATCTCTCATTTGTGTATTGCTCTCGGGGCGACACCACCGAAATCGGCGAGAGCGTCAGAGCGCGCTCTGAACAGATTCGCCTCACCACCGCAAGCTTCTTTAGCGACGCTACTGCAAGCTTCAAATTCATGGGTGCAACCGAGTTAATCGAGCGGTATCGCAGAGTGAAGCAATTTACATTGGAGCTGCCATTCCAAGATCACCTTGCGGGACCAGCCGGCGGATACATATTGATCGCTGAGCTCTCCGACTACTATCGGTTCATCTGCGACGAGCATGGCAATCTCCGACGATATCTCTTCGACTCCAACGTTCGGGACTACTTGGGAGAGAACAAGGTCAATCTCGACATCTCGGCGTCCCTCGAAGACGAGTCAGGGCCCGACTTTCTCTGGCTCAACAATGGCATCACGATTTTGACCACTAACGCAGTGATCAGCCGCGGCAGGAATATGATGATGCAAGACATTCAAGTGGTGAACGGTTTGCAAACCACCGAGTCGATTTATCGACACTTTCATGCGGGCTCTACGCGATCTTCGAACAGAACCCTGTCAATTAAGATCATCGTGTCCGGAGACGAGCGACTGCGTGACGAGATCATTCGCGCAACAAACAATCAGAGCGCCATAGAACAGGCGGCACTGCACGCCACGGACAAGATCCAGCGGGATATCGAGCAGATCCTCGAACGTCACGATTTTTACTATGAACGCAGGAAAAATTATTACCGCAACATCGGACGACCACTGGAACGGTTCGTGACTCCAATGTACGTCGCTGCCGGATATGTCGCAATCATACTCAAGCAGCCAGCGAGAGCCGCAAGATTGAAGTCGCGCTTCATGCGCAACCAAGAACGCTATGAGCAAGTATTCTCGGATAAGGCTCCGATCGATGTATGGCCTCGCCTCGTCGCGCTGTTGAAAGCGGCCGAACGGCAAATGCTCCACTCGCAACGAAGCAACGGCGAGCGAGCTCTGAAAACTTGGCGGGGCCTAATTGCATTGCTGTACGCCGCCAAAGTTTGCGGCAGGATGAGCTTCTCGATATCGGAATTTTGCAGAGCCATCGATCTAAATGATATCAATGCAGCCCTAATGAACGATTGCTTCCGCTTCGTTGACGAGCGTAGGCGCCTAAGCGCGAGGCAAGAACCAACTGCCGAGTTCTGCGCGAACGTTTGCAAGGAGTTCGCGGCGTTACACTCGCTGACCGGAGTCGAATGCTTAAAAGGCGATTACTCCAGTTGGAGCGAAAGGGACACTCGGCGGCCCTTCCCACCACTCCCCGACGAGCTTCTTAATCAAGTGGATAGCCTTCTGCCAACGCAGCCATGGCCGACCGGCGTACACATTGAAGTCGCAGAGAAACTAGAGGTCTCAAGAATTAAGGTACAGCGCGCCATCGACCAACTGATAAGGTCCGGGCGGCGTATTAAGCAGGTGGACGGGATGCTGTATGATGCCGCGGATAATATCATCGCCCCGGGAGATACGAGCAAAGGCAGCGCCTCTTAGTTCTCGTGAACAAATAAAGAGTCGGTATTGCTAATTGTCCATGCTCGCTATTAGCCCGAAGCGGACATGAGGACCTGCGCGGGGCGTGCAAACAACGCCCGGCCTGCCGCGTCTTACCACCAGCCGCGTTGCATCGGAGGAAAGAAGAACTGGCCGCCGTCCCGGCGCATTTGGGGACGCGGATTGCGTTGGAAAAAGAAGCCGAAGCCGTCATCGTCCCGGCCGTTGCCCCAGCCGTCGTCGGCAACGCGCACTTCGGAAGGTTCGCGCGTGATGAAGCCGCCCTGGGGCTGGTCGTTCAGCACCGCAACGAACTCGGTGCGATAGTTGGTCTCGGCGCTCAGCGGCTCGTCCGAGACGATGATCGAGGATCGCGGCAATGCGGTCGGCGCGATGCGATCGAGCACTTCCTTCGGGATGGTAATGCGGTCGAGCGCGTTCTTGGCGTCATCTCCGTGATCGATCGTGACGGCGGTCCAGCGCAGGCCCGCCTCGTTGCGCGCCACCGCCGTGAACACATGCGTGCCGATGGGTTTATAAGGATCGCGGATCGTGACCGGGACCTCGATGGTCGTATCAAACACCTCGCCGCCCCCGTCCGGCGCCGGCTTATGCGTGTTGCGCCGGACGTAAAGCGTCCGCGTCTCGCGGCTGATGTAGATCGAGGCCGGCTCAATCGCGAGCTTCGCATCGAGCGCCGCCTTGGCGGTGTCGGCCTTCCTTGTCTGGGCCGCCTTGGTCGCTTCCTTCGCAGCAGCGGCTGCGTCGAGCTTTGATGTCGCATCAGCTTTAGCCGTGTCGAGTTGCGTCCCAACTTCCGTTGCCTTGGCTGCGGCCTTTTGCTTGCGCTCTTCGGCCTTCAGTTTGGCTTGGTCGGTCTTGGCGGCGACCAGCGCCTTGTCGGCGGATGCGAGCTCGGCATCGGTGCGGGCCTTGAGCCGCTCGAGCTTGCGGAGCGACGCCGCGACCGGCGCCGACTCGCGGGCCAAAGTGCTCGCAACCTTCTTTGCCTCGTCGGCCGTGGTGGCAGCCTCGGACGCTTCGCGTGCGAGCGTCTCGGCCTTGACTGGGGCGGCTGCGATGGCCTCGGCGTTCGGCACGAAGAGCGATAGCGCCGGGTGGGAAAAATCGACCGGGGCCGCATCGTCCGGCGAGATGATCACGCGCATCCCGATCCGCGTCTTGTCGAACAGCTTCTCCGCAAAGCCGTAAGGCATTCGAATGCAGCCGTGTGAGGCCGCATAGCCGGGCAACGGGCCGCCATGCAACGCGAGGCCGTTCCAGGTGATGCGCAGCATGTTCGGCATCCAGGCATCGTCATACATGGTCGAGCGGTGGTCCTTGTCCTTCTCGACGATCGCGAAGACGCCGGCCGGCGTCTCGCGCTCCTTGATGCCGGTCGATACCGGCGCGCGGAAGATCCAGCCTTCAGAATCATAGAAGGTGACCTGCTGGCTCTTGATCGACACGATCGCCATGAGCGGCTCGCCTGCGTCGCGCGGCGCCGTCGCCTCCGCTGGTTGCGCAGGGCGGCCTTTTTTTGCTGGGGCGGCCTCAGTGGTCGGCGCCATCAGCGCGGCGATCGCCGCGAGCATCACAACGGTAGGTGTCTTCCGGCGGCGCATCGCCACGCGGGATTTCGCCCAAGTGGACTTCACCGACGTCAATCGTTTCACCATTCCATTCCCCGTTGAAACGCTTCATCCGCGCTTGCGTCGATTTAACAAAAAACGCCACCACCACTGACCATCGCCAACTCGATGCCGTCGTGACCAACCTCACATATACGACTCGTGAGGAGCAAGCATGTTCGCAGCGGAAGTTGGCACAAAACGGACATCTCGTATGACACGTTAAAGTCTCGCCTCATATTTCGGGCATGCTTGCTGACCCTTTATGGTGATCGCAGCCCCGCCGCGGGCCGTTGCGCACAGGCAACACTTGCCCGAAAAGGATACCGCCTGTCCGTTTGCGCCATTGTGCGGTCATTTCCTTGTCAGAAAAATCAACGGCGTCCGCATGCTTGGCTGTCCAATCCGGTTCCGACGAGGCTGGAATGATGAACCCGCTGCGACTTTCACCAGTGATGATTTCAATCGTGCCTGCGCCCGTGTTGCGATCCGTCGCTCTTGCGACCGGGATTGTCGGCCTGCTCGCGACCTCCGGGTCAGAAGGACTCCAGACCACCGGCGCGGCACCACCTACGGACATCAGCGCTCCCTCTACTTCCACCACTCAAGGGCTCGCCGCCAACAAACAGGAGCTTGCGGAAACACTGCAGCCAAGCTCACCGCAGCCAGGCTCAATCTCCGATGACGATCTAAGCCAAACCCAGCCCGATCAAACCCAGCTCGATCGAAACCAAGTGGCGATGACTGAACCATCGCTTGCGGGAGACATCGCCGGCGCATCGATCGCTACGAAGATGCCGGAGCCGCCGGCCGTTGAAACGGCCCCGACAAATGCGTCGCAAGCGTCGCCACCAGAACAAGCGCCGCCAGCAGAACATGCGCCGTCAACCGAACATGTTCCGCCAAACGAGCCTGCGCCGATGCAAATCGCAACCGTGAATCCATCGGATGTCGACCTTTCGGATATTGAACCTCGCAACGCCGGCAAGGCCGCGACGTCCATCGATAGTGTCGACGAGTGCCTGGGCGTGGACATCTGCATCGATCGCTATCTGTGGGCGCTTTATCAACGCGCGCCCAAGGAAGACACCCTCAAAATGGTTGAATGGAGGAACGTCACCGTCGAGCGCAAGGTCAAGGTCAAGGTCAAGGGAAAAGGCAAGGAAAAAAGTAAGACCAAGACGGTGACTGTGACCGTCTCCAAAGCCTTCACCAAGCTGGTCGAGCAGGATTTCGGGTGGAAGGATCCGAAGGCGGCGGAGCGCGCTCGCCTATCGATGATGGACTACGTGATCGGAGGCATGGATCGGGGCTTCAAGCTGAAATTGTTTCATATGCTTCGCGCGGCGGAAGCGGCGGGCCTTTCGCCCGGCATCACCAGCGGATTCCGTGATGACTACCGCCAGTCGATCGCAAGCGGCCTCAGGGCGGCGAGTAACAGGTCGTATCATGGCGGAAGCTTGCGCGGCGGCTATGGGCATGGGGTTGCGGCCGATGTCGTCAGCGTCGAGGGCGACACACGCGACCAGCGATTTGCGTCCTCCGTGAAGCTCTGGAAGTGGGTCGATGCGCACGGGAAAGAGTTCGGAATCGCGCGCCCTTATCTCGCCAGGGACCCGCCGCATGTCGCACCGATCGACGGCGAGGAATATGCCAAGCACTTCCGCGGCACCAAACTGGCGGCAGCGAACGTGAAGAAGGCGGACGCCAAGAAGGCGGACGTGAAGAAGGTCGACGCGAAGAAGGTGGAGGCTAAGAAGGTCGACGCAAAGAAAGTGAACCGCGTGAGCACACGGGACCCGCGTGTTTCGAAGCGCGTGGTCACACGCGACGCCTCACGTCCTGCGAAGCCCGTGGTCACACGCGACGCCTCGCGTCCCGCAAAGCGCCCGACAACCGCGGCAGCCTCAAAGCTGAGACCGAGCTGAGTGCCCTCGTTCTGATATGAGAGTCGCAAAGGGCCAATCCCGGAACACGCGTCCACGCGGCGTGCAGTTGGGATCGATACCCAGGCTTCGTAAGCTGGCGGGATGGCTGCGCGTTAATGCAGCGGCTATCTCGTTTCCCGGCGGCGTGGAGCACCCTCACACGCAGAAGCCTCGGCGACCAGGGAACGCCTTCACCCGGAGATCACTCCACATCCCAAACCCGTCAGTGCCCGTCCGAACGGTTGACTTGACCTTGCTCAGCTTGCGGCGTGCTTGATCGCGGTTTCGAACTCTTTTGCTTCGAACGCCGGCATGCTCTGGATCCGGCCGAGACCGTGGGTCGAGTACCAGATGGAAAATGCAAGGAGCGCGTCCGGTTTGGGGGCATCGACGATGTCGACGAAATCGTAATAGCCTTGCGTATAGTGGATTGACTCAATCTTGATGCCAAGTTGGTCGAGTTTCTTCTTGGCCTTGGCGATCCGATCCGACTGCTTGCTGGCCCACTCCGGGCTCAAATTTCCGAGCAGCACATATTTCATGGCCACCTCCTCGGCGTAATGGTTCTACGTGAGGCACGTCCAATTGTACGTCATTTGGCGATCCGCGCCTATGCCGCATGACCAAACTTTACGGCCGATTGCGCCGAGTGCGCTGGTTTTGACGGTCGTACCAGCATTGCGGCGCGTCCTCAGTACGAACGTCAAATCCAAAAAGCGCACTAGCTTCATGGAGTTGCTAGTGTCCTCCAATGCCACCCCGTATAGACCGCGCCGATGGCGGCGGCGTTTTCGCAATTTCTCGCCGACAATCCCAATGCGACGCTGGCACGTCGGACGTTGGGGTGGACCGATTAACGTATCCAGGTGCTGAAGCCTGCTTTTGATCCAAAGCTGTCTTTAAAGCGGCTCGAAAATCATCCGCCAGCCTTTCCGGGTGTCCATGTATTCGCGAACCAGCTTGATGCGGTCGCCCGACAGGACAAAGACGAAGCAATAGTCATTCTCGTAGGGCTTGCCTCCGGGAAGAGTGGCTCGCATCCGCTCCTCGACGACCACCGTATCGCCATCGGCATGAATGCCTAGAAACGAGATGTCGACGTTCGTGAACAGATGATGCATTTCCGAGGCGATAAAGTGTGCGATTTGGTCCGGTCCAACCATGTGGTCGGTGTGCTTGAGAGCGACCGCCGTGGCATTTCCGGCCGGTGCGATCCATTCAGCATCGGGAGTAAACAGCTCCGCGATCAACTTGGCATCACGGGTTTTGAAGGTCTTCCAGGCGTTGATGACAATCTCTTTAGGCTTCGTGCTGTTCATTTTGCGTCTCTAAGTGTTCAGCGGATATGGTCTTCCTCTATAAGAAGGGCGCACCGACATCGCTGGCCGGAATCGGACCTGATCATCTCACGGCTGTTCTTCGGGCCGCAGCCTACGCTAAAATGAGTCATGCTCAGTTTTGAGGTATGCAACACCGCGCGCTTGCGGCGCGATCCGCGCTATGACGGCCACTTCTTCACGGCCGTGAAGACCACGCGAATCTACTGCCGCCCAGTTTGCCCAGTGAAGCAGCCGTTGACCCGTAACGTGGCCTACTATCCAACTGCGGCAGCGGCCGAGGCTGCAGGATACCGGCCTTGCCTGCGTTGCCGTCCGGAGACCGCGCCCTTCTGCGCTGCCTGGAATGGCACGCGCTCAACTGTCGCGTGCGCCTTGAAATTGATCGATGGTGGTGCGTTGGATGACGGTTCGGTTGCTGCACTGGCCGATCGGCTCGGGGTCAGTTCGCGCCACCTTGCGCGCCTGTTCGAGCGGCACATCGGGGCCAGCCCGCAGCAGGTCGCAAAGACCAGGCGTGTCCAGCGGGCGAAGCGCCTGATTGACGAGACGAATGAACCGTTGGCCCAGATTGCCTATCGGGCCGGCTTTGGCAGCGTGCGCCGGTTCAACGCCACATTTCGCGAGCTCTATGGACGCTCGCCGTCCAGCATTCGCCCTCGCCGCAAAGTATTCACCTGAGATAGGGCACCGCCAAAGTCGGACTTTGGATTCAGGACAATAGCACCCGAATGACTGATTTGACGCCGGCTAGTCCCGGCCGTTGAATGTGGCGTGGCGGGCGGACGAATTGCGGTGCCCGCAGATTTTGCCGGGGGTTCAGCGCCTCGCGAGCGCTCGGTGGCGCGCTGATCTTCGCCTTCAGACAGAAAGCGCAGTCTGGCTTCGGCTACTTCCCCGGAGGGCTTGAGAGCCATGAGAATTTCTCCTGCGCTCTTGGCGCTCTCGCTGGCAGCGCTTGCTGTAGCGGGGGCGCCGGCACAACGCCGAGACGAAAGCCAAGACGGCCTGCCGGCAGGGCGTATCCGTCAACCGAAAGCGCGGAAAGAAACCGGCCAAAGATTCCGGTTCTATGTGGCTCTTGGCCTCGTGACGGCAGCGACGCTGATGCTGCAGATCATCGAGACCAGAATCATTTCCGTTATCTCCTGGTACTACCTGGCCTTCTTCGTCATCAGCATTGCCATGTTCGGCCTCACCGCGGGCGCAGTCTTTGTCTATTTGCATAGCGAGAGGTTCAGGCCGGAGCGGCTGTCCTACGATCTGGCCGTGGCGGCGCTGGCCTTCGCGTTAACGACTAATCTTGCCATCCTCGTGCAACTGACGTTGGTGACAGGCGCCTCGCCGTCGGTCACCTCTCTGGTCGCCTGGGCGGAATTCGCGCTCTGTCTCGCCGTTCCGTTTTTCTTTTCGGGCATTGTCGTGAGCCTTGCGCTGACGCGCAGCCCCTACCCGATCGGAAAAGTCTACGGAGCGGATCTGATCGGAGCGGCCGCTGGGTGCATCGGTGTCGTCGTGCTCTTGAATGTAACGAGCGGGCCATCCGCGGTCTTGTGGGTCGGCGCGCTGATCGGGCTCGCGGCGCTTGGGTTCGCCGGCTCCGGACTCGGCACCCCGCCCGAAGCCACGTCGCTCGGGTCCAAGCTCTTTCGCTACCGCCGAAACATCGTCACAGGGTGCCTGCTCTTTGCGATTGCCAACGCGCTCACGACCTATGGCGTTCGACCGACAATCATCAAGGATCACTTGGAGTCGTCAGCCGATCTTGCCTATGATCGCTGGAACTCATTTTCCCGCATCACCCTCAGGCAGAGCGAAACGGTCCCGCCGGCGATGTTTGGCGCCTCTCCGCGCCTGCCGCGCTCGACCATTGAGCAGCGAGCGCTGAATATCGACGGCGGTGCCGGCACTGTCCTGTACCGCTTCGATGGAGACCTCGCGAGGCTGGGGTTCCTGCGCTATGACGTGACCAACCTTGCCTACGCCGTTCCGGACCTGAAGACCGGCGCCGTGATCGGTGTCGGTGGCGGTCGGGACGTCCTGTCGCAACGCCTCTTCGGCCTGAGCGATGTGACGGGCGTCGAGATCAATCCGATCATCATCGACATCCTGGCGCGCCGGTTTTCCAGCTATACGGCGATCGCGGCCTTGGATGGGGTGAAGTTCGAGGTCGACGAGGCGCGAAGCTGGTTTGCACGCACCCGCCGCTCTTTCGATATCATCCAGATGAGCCTGATCGATACCTGGGCGGCGACGGGCGCCGGCGCCTTCACTCTCACGGAGAACGGTCTTTACACCGTCGAGGCCTGGCAACGTTTTCTCGGTCGGCTGAACCCAGGCGGCCTATTCACGGTGAGCCGCTGGTACGCGCCCGGTGAAGTGAACGAGACCGGGCGATTGGTCAGCCTTGGCGTCGCATCACTTCTTGCCAACGGCGCGGCCGAGCCCAGGCGCCACCTGTTTCTCGCCACGGCAGGGAACGTGGCAACACTGATCGTGATGAAGTCGCCATTCTCTGCGGCGGCGCTCGCGGCGCTCAAGGATGCCGCCACTGCCAATGAATTCACGGTGCTATTAAGCCCCGACACGGCGGCGCCCTCCACCATACTGGAGAGGATCGTCAGTGCTCCTGACCGTCGCACGCTCGACCAGGCAACGACCGGCTTCTATCTCGACCTCACGCCGCCGACCGATGCGCGCCCCTTCTTTTTTAATCAGTTGAGATTCGCCACCCTGTTCGATCCGAACGTGTTCTCGCATTTCACTCACACCGGGGTGTTCGCCGGAAACCTCATTGCGACGTTGACTCTCGCCATGCTCGTTCTGATTTCGGTCGCGCTCGTCGCCGCGACGATCGTCGTTCCGTTGCGGTCAACGGTCAGAGAAGCCGGCTGGCAGTTGGCCATCGGCGGCACCATCTATTTCGCCCTGATCGGGGTGGGCTTCATGATGATCGAGATCGCTCTCCTGCAGCGAATGAGCGTCTTCCTCGGTCATCCCGCCTACGCGCTGAGTGTCGTTCTGTTCAGCCTCATTCTCTGGACGGGCTTCGGCAGCATGGCATCCGAGAGCGTGCAACTTGCCGGAGCCAGCAGGCTTGTGGCCTGGAGCGTGGCGACGACCGCTTACCTGTTTGCGTTGCCGTTCTGGCTGCCCGCGCTGCTGGTCGACTTCGATGGAGCGAATCTTCTCGTTCGCGCCAGCTTCTGTGTTCTTGTCCTGGCCCCGGCAGGCTTCCTGATGGGGTTTGGATTTCCGACCGGCATGCGATTGGTCTCGGCGATCAGCACGCGCCCCACACCGTGGTTCTGGGGCATCAACGGCGCTGCAGGCGTTATGGCCGCGAGTGTCGCCGTGGTCACCAGCATTGCCTTCAGTATCGATACGACGCTTAGGATCGGAGCCGTATGCTACCTCCTGATCGCCGCTCCCGGGGTGTTGTTGGTGCGCGCCGGCGCGCCATCCAGCCGCACTGCTCTATGGTCTCTGCATCCGAGCGAGCCCACGAATGTATAGGACATCGGGCGGCGCGGCGGCGAGGTGACGATTTGAGGGGCGATGGCAGGCGATGCGCACGCCCCTTCCCTTGCAACTGCCGACCCCGGATTGGCGGGCAGATCAGAATTGGGAGAGATACCGCGGCAGCTCGCGTTCGAATTCTGGAAAATAACGGGAGATCACCGTGATGTCGAAAGACCGAAGGATCGACTCCTTGGGCTCCCGCTCAAGCAGGAACTGGAACGCAGCCTTGATGCAATTCTCGGGCGAATTCTCGGGCGTATGCGTGCCCATCGTCAGGCGCTCGCAAGTCTCCCGCGCCAAAGTGACGTGATGGCGCGTCTCGCCGTTTCCCACTCGGACGATCACCTCGAATTCAAGTGGATCGCCATCGCCGACTCGCTCGACTTTGATCACAGTAGACCTCACCGCAATCGGTTCAGTTCGTTTGCCATGAAGCTTACTGAGGCACGGTCATCAGTTCGATAACGTGGCCGTCGTGGTCCTTGTAATAGAAACCGCGGCCGCCATTCCAATCGTTGAGCTTCCCGTCTTCAAGGCTGAAGGGCCCGCTTCCGAAGGTGAGCCCAGCGTCTTTGACGCGCTGGAGGATCGCGTCGAATTCGACGTCGCTGACGTGAAATGCATAATGCTGGCCTGCGACAGCACCCTTCGCGTCAGCGAAGTCCAGCGTCAGTGTGTCGTTGACGCGCACCGGCGCAAAGTGATCGCCTGGCCCCTCGAAGGGTAACCCAAAGATCTCCGCGAAGAAGCGAGCGGCGCCCACCTTGTCGCGTGTCCAAACGATGGTGTGGTTGAGTGTGATCGTCATGAGCGTTCTCCCTCACGAGGCCAGGAATTTGCGGCGGTCTTCGTCTGCTTGATCATGCGCGTTCTGTGGGAATCGCGCCCTCGTCGATGGGACTCATTCGTGGCCGTCGATTGTCATTCCCGGCAGCGTCGATAATTTAGGAAGATAAGCAGCCCCCTCAGCTCCTTCCAACCCGAACGGATTACCTAGTGGTCCGATCTGAACCTTCGTATCCCGTTTCGGCAGGCACCTCTTGTGAATGTTGCGAACTTCGGATTCGAAAGGACACTAGCAAATCTATGATTGAGTGGAGCTTTAGGATTTGACGGTCGCATGACAACCTCGCTGCACGCAGGGTGCGAACGTCAAATCCACTTCACTAGCACCGGAACCGCAGCCGCTTGGCCTGCGTTGAAGCAAACATCGCCCAACCGCCATGTGGTGATGCTTGAATGACCTTGTTGCAGGTTCTTGTTCTGCTCTAGCAAAATGAAGGTCACAAAATGACAAATCCTTCAAGCCATGAAAGCTCGTCCTATAAGACGGCGATTTCCCTGCCGTTCTTTGATTTCGCACGCGTGAGCGAGATGAACGGAAACATGCTATCGGACACAGCCAAGATAAATTCGATGCTGAGCGCAACGATGCAGGATTTCTGTAAGGAATGGACCGAATTCGTTGCGGTGCGTGTGGATCAAAATCGGCAGCTTCTCGACACGCTTCGCGATTGCAAGACCTTGCCGGAGATACAGCACGCTTACGCCAAGTTTTGGGAAGATGCGTTTGCGCAATACGGCGAGGAAGCCCGGCGCATGATGCGGATTTCGCAAGGCGTCGTGGAAGAAACGGGGCGCGCCGTGCAAAAAACCGCGGATGCATCCGCAGACGTCAGTCGGGCTGCCTGAGATATTTACATCGAAAGGGCGTTGCGACCGGCATCGCATCGGAGAGTTCTTGCTGGGTCGACGATCTTGGCCGCGTCGGCGTTTTGCAGGAGAATACGAGCGCGAAAAGCGGGCCGACAATCTCCCCTACCCCATAATGCCCTTCAGCCCCGTATCGGCCGAACCGATCGCGGTGGCGTTTTCGCAATTCCTCGCGACATTTTTAGTGTGGTGCTGGCATCTCGCCTGGCACTGCGACGACTCGTGTGGTGGTTCAGAAGTCCGCGTCATTCGTGCGGCGAGTCTGGAATGCGGACTTCTGAACCTAAGCCACACTAGCATTTTGATTTTGCTAGTGTCCTTTCGTCTCCGAATAACCGTGCGAGGGCGCCGCAAATGCGTCGGTTATTCGGAGACGGGACACTAGAAACTTATATTTGCTAGTGGTCCTTTGATTCTAAGATTCGCAGGAGGTGCCTGCTGAAACGGGATGCGAATGTTAGAATCGGACCACTAGATCGATAACTTGCTAGCGTCCTTCGATTCCGAAGTTCGCAAACGAAGGTGCAGCGGAATAATGCGAACTTCGGAATCGGGACACTAGCGAACCTCCCCCGTCAATGTCCCATCACTTCCAGCGCAATCATCCAGCTCAGGGCCTCCTCGGGCACCATGCGTATGACTGCTAGTGAAAGCACAAAGCCAAGAGCAGCGAAAAGAAAGACCGCCGTCAGATCATCGGGCTCCTCATCAATCGCGTACATGGATGCCTCCGATGCTTCGATTGCGTCTGACATGAAACACGCGGCGCGGCGCTGGACCGATGTCGTTCCACGTAACAGCGCTTGCTTTTGCAGGCGCATCAGCGGGATGATAACCGCAACCGAAGCGCGCGTCCGTGCGCTCTCATGCCGCACTCCCGCCACACAGCAATCCCTGACCGCCACCGAGCGCGTGGCGCTCGACCGGACGCCGAGGCGAATTGGGGGCGGATGGGATGACCGGCATTGGCCCTTAGCCGATGTGGTCATCCTGGCTGCTCATGTCGGCTTTCGGGACGAGAGCTGATCAAGCCGGATGGGTCGGCGAAGTCGCCTTTTGACCCAAAGCGGACGTTAGTCGGACCCTGCGGCCGACTTGCCAAGAGCTTTTTGGATAAATCGGACTTGGTCGCGCAAGCCGGTTTCGGTGTCTTCGCCGTGTTGGATGCGGCACTGGATCAAGATCGGGTGGAAGAAGGGTGTAAGGGCCACTGTTGACCGCTCGCGCCGCCTCCGCGGCGTCATCGACTCTCAGGCGCTGGGTGTACTGCGGGGTCAGCCGGCCGGTCGGTTTTCCGTGACACCGGCCCGCAACCTTCAGAATATGATAGCTCGCGGCAAGGAAGTGCTGGTTTATCAGAAGGCCCCGCAGGCGGCAGCGGCGGAATAGTCAGAGCCAGCGGCGAACCTCGGCCTTGTAGCGGCGGTAGTCGTCGCCGAACTTCGCTTCGAGATAGCGCTCCTCGCGGGCGATCACCTGCGTCTGGATCGCGATCAGCACCAACGGGAGCAAGGCGAAGGCGATCGGCCCGTCGAAGCCGATCGCAAGGCCGGCATAGATAAGCGCCATGCCGAGATACATGGGATTGCGGGTCCACCGATAAGGACCGGTCGTTGCGATGCGGGTCGTTGGCTGCGACGGCGGAACGTTGGTGCCCAGCCGCCGGAACAGCCCCGCCGCCACAAGAATCATCGCAGCGCCGGCAACGAACAGCAACACGCCCGTCGCGAGCAGCAACCGCCAGTCGATGCCGAAAGAGCGCAGGGTGACGAACCGCTCCGCTGCCAGCCCCAACAGCAGCGCTCCCAGATAGACGAAGGGCGGAGGGAAGCGCACACCCGCGCTGTCCGATTCGACGGCCATGCTCATCTCCAATCGGTACTCTCAAACCAGCATCGACTGCTGGGCGAAGATACCCGCCATCGCGCCCTGCCATGATGCCGTGGTGACCGAGGGCATGAGGGGGTTGGCGAGGTCGCCGGCGGCGTAGATGCCAACCATGCTGGTTTCGCGGCGGTCGTCGACCTTGAGGGCGATGCCGAGGGGCGTATCGACCGTGGCGAGACCCAGTGATTCATGCAGGCTTGCGGACGGCTTGTTGCGCGGATGCGCGAACAGGATGTCGACCGCGACATCGGGGCCGGTATCGAGCTTGACGGTGGCGTTATGGGCCCCGTGATGGGCGATCCCAGTGATCCGGTCATCGACGACGGGTATGTTGCGACGCGCCAGATCGGCCCGGATATCGGGCGGAATGTCGTGACCATCTGCGAAGAGCGTCAACCTGTCGGTCCAATCGTGGAACAGCCTGACCTGATTGTGCGACTGCCGGCCGGACCAGACGAGGCCCCAATGCTGGCCGGCGACTTCAAAGCCATCGCAATAGGGGCAGGGCACGATGGAGGTGCCCCAGCCTTCGGCAAAGCCCGGAACATCAGGCATCTGGTCGGCGACGCCATAGCTCAGGATCAGGCGGCGCGCCCCAAGGCTTGCGCCATCGGCAGTGAGGACGGAGAAATCGTCGATGGCGCCGGAGACACTTTCGGCCCGGGCATTGACCAGCCTGATCGTGGGATAGCGCGCCAGCTGCTGCCGCGCCTCGGCCAGGATGTCCAGCGGTGGCTTGTGATCGTGGCCGAGCAGGCCATGCGAGTGGCCGGCGAAGCGGTTGCGCGGCAGGCCGGTATCGAGAATGGTGACCTTGCGGCGCGCGCGGCCGAGCTGCAGGGCGCCGGCGAGACCGGCAAAGCTGCCGCCGATGATGATGACGTCATCCATGGTGATGGGCTCCGTGTTGTGGATGGAGGGGGTTGGGCTGGGCCTGGCGCGAAATATCGTCCAGCGATACGCACTCGAGACGGGCAGCGAGCAGGGTCTCGGCATCGACGAGACAGTCGCCCATCACTGTATTGACCGGCCGGACAATGCCGCATTCGGTATCGCCGCGCCGCCCCGGGGAAACTTGATTTCGAGGACAAGTTGAGACCTCCCCATTGGCTTGCATATTTCAGATACTATATGGTATCGTAATGCATGAATTAGGATACTGTCAAGTACTGGAATTGTCGTGACCGAAAACAGCCAGGGCCGGCGCGGCCGGCCCGCCAACGAGGCGCTTGGCCAAACGATAATCGACGCCGCGAGCGAACTCTTTGTGGAATTGGGTTTTCAAGCGACGACATTGGACAAGGTCGCCCAGCGAGCGAAGATATCCAAGCTCAGCATCTATCGGCACTTTGAGAACAAGGAGGCGCTGTTCAGCGCCGCCATCGCGGCCGGCTGCCATCAGTTGTTTGCACCACAGGCCCTTCTTGAAGGCGTCGACGGTTCGGTCGAAGATCAGCTCATGGCGGTGGGATCATCACTGCTTCGCACGCTGTTGAGATCAGACGTCCGCAGTGTCGAAGCCATGGTCATGGCCGACAGGACGAATCAAAACTCGTTAAGCAAGCTCCATTACGAAGCCGGCCCCGCCCATGTCATCGCCCAAATCGAGGCCCTGTTGCGTCAGTTGCACGCGAAGGCGGTTCTGAACGTGCCCGATCCTCTCCGGTCTGCCCGCTTGTTTGCCGCCCTTTTCAAAGGATCCGATCTCCTGATTATCGCACGCTTCGATCAAGCGAGAGCAGAGGACGACAACGAAATCGAATCCTATTGCCGGTCGGCCGTCGCCATGTTCATCGCCGCGCACGGTGGCAACGACCATGCGGGCGGATAGCCTAGCGGCGAGAAAACCCATGGTATTCGATGCGCCAGAAAGCGGCCTGGATCGGTAAGCCCAGTCTGGTCTGGAATTGGCCCGTTTGAGACGCGCCCTCCGGTTTCGAACACAAGTCCGGTTATTGGGCTAGGTCGGAAGTCGTCGGAAGACTGCCAAACGGGCGTGAATGACGCTCAGCCGACGTTTGGCCGCGTTTGTCCCTGTCCATGAACCGCGCTGTCGTCCACGCCTTCCAGGCAGCTCGCGATTGGCCAAATGGAATTCGAGATGCTTGCGGGCAAAGCAGACCGCCAGTGAAATCATCTATTTTTTCTTGAACTCAAACAGTTCAATGAGATTACCCGATGGGTCTTCCAGAAGCCTGGCGCGACCGGCTCCCGCCTCGCTGATTTCTCCTCTAAATCTGGCCCCACCAGCGTTCAGCCGGCCGATGAGACCGTCTATGTCTTTCGTGATCATCATAAACCGGTTCCATCCACCAGGCTCCGGATGGCCGCCGGCTTTTCCTCCACTCCCCGCCCCTGGGGCGCTCAAGTAGAGCGTCAGATCATCCCGAATAAGCGCTGCGAACTTGCGAGGAGTATGCATGTCCACCGAGAACTCGAGTCGATCGCGATAGAATTCGACCGATTTGTCTATGTCCGCCACAACGTATCGGATGGCTGCCATTGTCCGCGCTCCGTCTTCCCCCACAGGTTCATGGGTCAACGCACAAGATCTGGGTCGCGTTTCAACGAACGCTGCGCTTTCGGGCGGGCCGAGCCCACGAACGTTGCGGACAATTCGATCCGACACCGCACGTTTGCAACGCGTGAACCGAACAGCCGTGGGCAACCCGACGGAAGCGGGCCTGCCGCCCTGCCCCAGCGTGCGCGGCATGAGACTTAATACTGATATGGCGCATTGGATTGAGCTCGAACGCGCTGACGACTGCTATGAGATCATCGTATGAAGATACTTATCCTTTCAGACATCCATGCCAACCTTGAAGCGCTCCAGTCCGTTCGCGAAACATACGATGAACTTTGGATACTGGGCGATGTGGTCAACTATGGACCAGATCCGAAAGAGACGATCGAAGCCGTGATGTCGAAGGCCTCGATCGTGATTCAAGGCAATCATGACCACGCGGTGGGTTGCGACGACGATTCACATTGGAGCCCGCATTTTCGCGAAGTGGCTGAAGCGGCCCGTCGCTTCACGTCGGCTCAACTGAGCGATTCCCACAAGGCTTGGCTGCGGCAATTGCCTCTCACGGCGATGCTGGAACGTGACGGCGTTCGCTTTCATCTCATTCACGCGACACCGTCAAATCCGCATTACGGGCGCATCGACGGCGATGATGACGCCTGGCTTGCAGAATTGGAGACGATCGACGCGGATGTCCTGCTTGTTGGACATAGCCATGTGCCATTCATCCGCGAAGTGGGATCAAAAACCATCGTCAATCCCGGTAGCGTCGGCCAGCCGCGAACCGGCGATAAGCGTGCCAGTTACGCGGTTTGGGAAGACGGCCAATTCAGCCTGCATCAATGCGAATATCCGATAGAGGCGACCGTCGAAAAACTTAAAACAATTGGCTTCCCCTCATCGGTCGAACACAAGCTGATTTCGACGCTCAGAGGCGGCAGCTAAAGCGTTTGGCGGCCCAACAGACACCCTCCGGCGAGCTGAGCGACTCAGCTCCTCGCCCATCTCGGCAGATCATCGCAACTCGCCTCGACAGGCATTCATGAAGGCCGCTTGCCGTTGTTACCGTTTCCGTTGCCGTAGGAGCGTTGCCGTCGTCGCCGTCGTTGCCGTTATTGCTGTTATTGCCGCTATCGCCGCTATTGCTGTTTCCGTTGTCGTAGTAACGTTGCCGTGGTTGCCGCTATTGCTGTTATTGCCGCTATTGCCGTTTCCATTGCGGTGGTTGCCGGTATTGCCCGCCGACTGGGCGACAGCCGTTGAATTCAACGATGTCGACAGCAGGAGCGTAATGGCGGGCGGCGTGATGGCGGCAAACTTGCCACAGGAGGCCAGGAATTTGCGGCGGTCTTCGGCTGCCTGATCAAGATGGTTTAGCTCGTCCTGTGGCATCGCGTCCTCCTCAATGGAGTGCCATCAGAGCATGGAGAACGCATAAGCATAGCAGACTCCTCCGTTCCGTCGATAACCCGAAGGTTGGAGGGCGATGATACGCGGTTCTGAGAAGCGCTCCCGTGGCTCAAGCACCGGAACCGCAGCTCAACCAAAATGATACCCCTCAGGCCATGAAAGCTCGTCCCATGAGGCGGCGGTTTCCCTGCTGTTCTTCCCACCCCACAATCCCCTTCAGCCCCGTGTAAGCCGAGCCGATCGCAGCGACGCCGTTAGCGCGTTATCAGAAGCTGATGTTGACCTCTCGCCCCAAGCGGACATGCGGCGGCAGTCATCTTGTTTTGCTGCTCCTGCGCAGGAGATAAAACTCATTCACTGGTGATAACCGTCACAAGAGCCGGGAGACAGCGAACCGACATCAAACGAAAACGTGCGATCTCTCGCCCTGGATGTTGCCTTGACTGGACCACTCGGATTGGGCGAGAGAGGGCCATGAGCAATGCAACAACGATCGTCAAACCGCCCGTCTTCACGGGCTACCAAAAGTTCATCCTCGGCATCCTGGCCTTCTTACAATTCACGATCATCCTGGACTTCATGATCATTTCGCCGCTGGGTGCGATGATGATGCCGACGCTGCAGATCACCCCGCAGCAATTCGGCTGGGCGGTTTCGTCCTATGCCTTCAGCGCGGGTGTATCGGGTTTCCTGGCGGCGGGTTTCGCTGATCGGTTCGACCGCAAGCGGCTGCTGTTGTTTTTCTATTGCGGCTTCATGCTGGGCACATTGCTGTGTGCGCTGGCCACCACGTATCACATGCTTTTGATTGCCCGCACGGTCACGGGCTTGTTCGGCGGGGTCATCGGCTCGATCGTGCTTGCGATCGCCACAGATCTCTTTCCGCTCGAGATGCGTGGCCGGGTGATGGGGATTATTTCAACGGCATTCGCTGCAAGCCAGGTGCTGGGCCTGCCGGCAGGACTGTTCTTTGCAAATCACTGGGATTGGCACGCGCCGTACTTCGCCATTCTCGCCGTCGCGGTGCCGGCAGGGCTCATCATCCTGACCGTCATGAAGCCGGTGGCAGATCACCTGGCGCTGAAGCAGGAGCGCAGTCCGCTGATGCATCTGGTCCATACCGTCGCGGAGCCGCGCTACTGGCTGGCTTTCATCCTGATCATGTTAATGCCGACAGGCGGTTATATGCTGATGCCTTTTGGTACGGCCTACATCGTCAACAACATTGGGTTGACGTTTGAGGTCTTGCCTCTGATTTATCTGATCACCGGGTTTTGCACGATCTTTGTCGGACCGTTGGTCGGCAAGGCCAGCGACAGTTTCGGCAAATTTCGAACATTCTGTTTTGGAAGTGCGGTGACGCTGGTGATGGTCCCGGTCTGGACGAATCTCGGCCACGTCCCGCTGCCTTTAGTGATTGTCGTCAATGTGGTTCTGTTTGCGGGGATTTTCTCGCGCATCATCCCTTCGCAGGCTCTGATCTCGGCGATACCCGAGCCCACCAAGCGCGGGGCGTTCAACGCCATCAGTGCCTCGTTGCAACAATTAGCAGGAGGTGTTTCAGCCGCTGTTGCCGGTCTGGTGATTGTCCAGCTTCCGAGCGGCGCATTGGAGCATTTCAATTGGCTTGGCACCATCGTCGTCGCGATTGCGATGGTGTCAGTGGTGCTGATGTATTTCGTTCAGAAGCAGGTACGTCCGTCGGCATCTCGTGCATGAGGAAGGCGCGCCGCGACGCTTGCGAAGTGTCGTCATCCACGTGGCGCGGTCCTATTCCCGTGTCGCGAGAACGTCTGCTTCCGGCGGCGGCAGCGAAGGCGTTCCTCGGCATGGTGATCAGGACAGATCACCTTCGCCGATACGGCGGCAAACCTCTCAGCCAGATGGTCCCATTGTCGAACTGAATGCGGATGCCATCCGGAGAATAGACCGCACCTTCGTTCAGGGCATCAATCCAGATCCGGCTCGTCGGCGAAAACCAGTCCGGCCAGGCGCGTGAAGGCGTGCCTGCCTCGGTCAAGATATTCAGTTGATCTCCATTCTGCGTGATCTGAGCAGGCAGGCCTCCCCGGCACTTGTCAACGCACGTATAGATGCCGGTCAGGTTGATCGCTTGAGCCGATGCATCAGTCGCCGCGAGCACGGCCAGCATTCCGATAACCAACGATAGACGTATCATAAGTGTCTCCCCTCGTTCGCATGTTGAGGTCGGGGCTACCGTCGCTGCGCGATCGTCACATCGAGCAGCGAGAATACAGCATTTCCACCGGCACCGGCTCCTTGGAGCTGAGCGTGATCTTCCCCTCTGCAGTGATTTTCACATCGAACGCGACGTCTGAAACCGCGACACCGTCCGAGCACGCCGCAACCACGCGCACATCCGCCCCGTCATTGTGCAATGATTTGACAGTGCATTTCTGAAATGTGCCGGTTATTCGCCTTCCCTCAACGATCATGCCGCCCGCGTGGAGATCGGCATCTTTCTTGAAAGCAAGCCTGTTATTGTCTTTGGTAAACATCTGATCGCAGGCCGAGGCGTCGACCGTCCAGGCTCCGTTCAAATCCGCAGCCTGTGTCGCGGCCGATTGTGTAGCGAGCAATACCAACAGCACCACCGGATTGAAGGTTTTCATGAAACTCTCCGATTTACTGGTCGAGCGGTGACCGGAGCCGCTCGATCGGACGCGGAATGGCCGCTAACCGATCTCTTTGACGCGGACGGGCGCAGCCCCCCGACATGGCTTTTCGTATCGCTTCAGCATCAGTGCGGCGAGTGAGCGGACCTTTCGTTGATTTAAGTCAATACGTTCTGCGGAGCTTGGTCTCGTCCGGACAGCCTTGCATCACTCATGGACCGTCCCATAGCTCACGGTAAGTGGAGAAATGCCTCAGGACTTTGTCGTAACGGGTTGGTTCCAGCCACGGCAGCACAAATTTCATGACAAAATGGATCGCCGGAGATGTGTGCCGCACGTAGAGATCAAGAGGCTCCAGCTGAAACTTCAGATGCAGCTTGGGATCGTAGTTAGGGCCATTGCTACGATACCGCTTGTATCCGTTGGCGATCGCCCATGTGATGATGTCGCGGAAGGTGTAGTGATAGAGATGCAGATCAAGAGCTACAGAGTAATCGAGACCGATATATTCGTCGTGAAGCGTGTCACCCTGCACCATGCAAATGCTCATTGCGACGATACGCCCACACTGACGCCAGATGAAGAAGCGGGTCTTGTCAGGCATTCGACGGCCGAGCTCGCGAAGAAACTCTGTCGTCAACTTCTCGAAACGAAGGTGTGATCGGTTATAAACCTGGATGTAGAGCGGATAGACTTCGTCCACAATCAGGCTGATGTCAGTAAGGACACTCATTTCAATTGGGGGAGCGCGCGCAGTCGCCCTGAACTTTCGCCGCAGGTCCTTCCGAGCCGCGCGGGACAGGGCGCGCTCTATATAATGGCCGAAGCTTTCGTATTCGATGTTGAGACAGGTCATCGGAAGGCCCGGCAGACGGATGAAACCGTGCTGCTGGAAACACCGCAACGTTTTCCGATAGCTCGCCGGAAACTCCTTTAGCACAATCAACCCGGCCTTTTCGGCGCGCGCCTGACGCAGAGTTGCGGGGACCAGAAGCGGCGCGCAAAAACGCTGCACCGATTCATCTTCACCATCCAGCTGCCCCTCCCCTGCTGCGCATCCGACCATCAGCGTGCGCATATACATAAAGCGCGGCCAAAGACCGCGAACAATATCGACAATCGACTTCACGCGGCGGCCGCACCCAGCAACGAGATCTTGATCGACGACAAAAAACGGTTGGACGGCGCAAGGCCTTCCCGTCCCGTCTTTGATGACGAAATAGCGATGATGGAAATTCGGATGGAGTGTGTCTTCAACCAGCTCGTAGTAGCGATGGTCCTTGCGTTGTGTCGCGAACGCATCGGACCACTTCGCGCAGTCCGCCAACGCGGGGCGCAAGACAACCTCAATGCTTGAGCTTGCCGCTGGCCGCCGAGGAGCGGCTCGCGTTGCACTGCCGATTCCCTTTCGACAGACGCTCGCCATTGGCGGCCCCCTGCCCAAAGTGGTTGCTCCAAAAAACTACCACTGCGGTCGTGTTTTGCAATTGGCACGGCTGCGCGCATAGCGAGAACAAAGAAAAAAGGGGTGCCACGACGAGCGCACCCCGGCCGGTATGCCTATCACCCTGGGACCGGCCCTGAAGGACGGGGGCCTGGTCATCCTGGATCCGCGGAAATTTGCCTCGTCCTCTCGGGTGACCGCGAAAAAACAGACTTCACCGGAGCGACTGAATCTGCCGCGAAGCAGACATTCCGTCGCTCCGCACCACGGTTGCTAAAGCCAGCAACAACCCGGACTCTTTTCTCCCCTCACCCCACAATCCCCTTCAGCCCCGTATAGGCCGAGCCGATGGCGGTGGCGGCGGCGGCGACGATCATCGGGCTTGCCGTTTTGCATCAGATCCTGGATCAGCGGCAGGATGGGCAGGTGAACGCGACGTCACGGTTATGTTCAAGCGGACCACTCACTCCGGAGCGAAGATCCCAAGGAACAATCAGATCAATCGCGCGTCTTGTTTCTGGACTGGGGAAACGCTTATGCACGCGCATTTAGATAACTTCATCCTCGGCAGCGCAGCCGGGCTCATCAGCCTCGTTACCGCTCTCTGCATTGCTCATTACTTCAACCTGGGTTCAATGCAGCAGATGGTCGATAGCCTGATGCCGTAAGGACATATGGGTCTGCGGACCTGGAAGTGGGCGATTGCCATCCTTGTCGGCCAGTTCGCGGGGTTGCTGATCGCCGGCGCGATCCTTGTGGCCCCTTTCTACTTCTTTCCCGAACTGATTGTCGGATCAGCGCCAGCGCTGGCTTAACAAGACGGTTCATAGGTCACCTTTAAGGGTAGGAGCGCTGCGTTCACCCCAAACGATCAGCTCGTGACCGTCGCCCAAGAGGCAATGAAAAAGGCGGTGAAGGCCCCCGTTGTGCGCCCATCAGCAACGCGGTGCATGGAAGCCGCGTTCAGTGAATGCTGATACGAACGTCGGATCCACCGCACGAGCTGCACACCGATATCCGCCGGCATGCCGCGCGCTTGGCGCGAAGCAGCTCACCGGGACCGTGCCCATCCTGCGCTGCGGTCTCGATAACGAAGCCCGGCCAAGGGCGGCGAATGGCTGCACGCGGACATCCAAGCTGACGCGCCGGCCTTGCCGGCCTCTTTGGCGCTTCTTTGGTGCGGTGCCGCAGGCGTGCCGCAATGGTCGATAGTCGAATTGTTTGCTACGGAGGGGCGTTGTCAATTCAACACACGCTGACCGCGCGCCAAGTCGCGGCAGCGGAGGGAACGAAAAGGAAATTAAATATGACGTCACGTCGTGCCGCGATCGGTCTGATCGCGCTTGGTTTTTCTGCCTTTGCCGCATCTGCTCTCACGTCTGTTGCGCCCGCGTTGGCGGATGCGAACAACTATCCGAACAGGCCGGTCCGCTGGATCGTCGGTTATCCGCCCGGCGGCGCCACCGACATTCTGGCGCGCCTGATCGGCCAGCGCCTGTCGGAGAAGCTGGGCCAGCAATTCATCATCGAGAACAAGCCGGGCGCCGGAAACAATATCGGCACCGAGGCGGTGGTGAATGCGGAGCCCGACGGCTACACGGTGCTGCTGGTCAATCCGGCGAATTACATCAATGCGACACTGTATCCGAAGCTGAGCTTCAACTTCGTGCGTGATATCGCGCCGGTCGCCGCGTTCCACCGCACCGCCAATGTGATGACCGTCAACAAGCAGGTTACTGCGAAGACCGTCGCCGAATTCATCGCCGACGTGAAAGCCAATCCGAACAAGGTGAACCTGGCGTCATCGGGCAATGGCACGTCAGTGCATCTGTCCGGCGAGATGTTCATGATGATGACGGGAGCCAAGATGCAGCACGTGCCTTATCGCGGCGCGGCGCCTGCGATCACCGACATGATGGGCAACCAGGTCCAGTTGATTTTCGACAACATGCCGTCGATCATCCAGCACATCCGCTCGGGCAATTTGCGCGCATTGGCCGTGACCACCGCCCAGAGATCGCCGTTGCTGCCGGACGTCCCGACCGTGGCCGAGACAGTGCCCGGCTACGAGGCCAGTGCATTGTTCGGCATGGGTGCACCGAAGAAGACGCCGCCGGAGATCATCGCCAAGCTCAATGCCGCTGTGAACGAAGTTCTGGCCGAGCCGGCGATCAAGGCGAAGCTGATCGATCTCGGCGGTGAGCCGCTGATCGGGACGCCGGAAGACTTCGGGAAGATGATCGCTGGCGAGACCGCGAAGTGGGAGAAAGTGGTCAAGGCCGCAAACCTGAAGGTGGATTGAACCACCGCCGCATCGCCAAGCGTCAATCGCCAAATCTAAATCGCGAAGCCTCAATCGCGAAGTCTGAATCGCCAAGGCTAAATCGCCAAGACTCAATCGTGAAGTCTCGATGGCCGAGACTGAATCGGGAGGTGTAAATCACGAGTCTAAATCGCGAAGCCCCAATCCGGAGTCTCAATCGCGAAGCCTCGTCCTCGGGAGCGTACGCTGATCCCGGGCGATAAGGAGACAGGGAAAGGATCGAGCCCGCGGGTCACCTCGCGGGCTCAGTCATGTCGAGATGACGCACCATGGCCGCAGACGCGGAAGGAAACTCGAAATTCGTCATCTCGTGGAGTTTTGCATTTGACATCTGCTTGACGAACTCGCAGCCGGGTGGGTCGCGAATGCCAAATCCACTCCCCCCCAAGACGGATATCGTTCGACCTCAAATCTCCTCAGCGACGGCGAGACGACCGCTATTGGCGCTGAGCGGATGTGCCGTCGGATGCGGCCTTCGGGACCTCGTGCCCTTCCCTTACTAATGTGTGGGAAGCTGCCATCGATCCGGACTCTTAGAGGTCCCCTCAGCCCGCGATGCCTTTAGGCGCTGTGTGGGCCGAGCCGATCGCAGTGGCGGCGGCGCTGGTCATCCGGCCTGCCGTTTTGCATCAGATCCTGGATCAGCCGCGCGCGGCGGCACACGGTTTCTTCGCCGCCATGCTGGCCGAGCAAACGCGCTGCGTGGGTCCATTCGCGCGCAAGGGATGCCGCGATTCCAGCGTCATAGTCCGATAGCGCGAATGAAGTTGATCCCTTGCGCCAGCGCAGCATCATTGGCCGGCCGAGCTGATGGAATCGCAAGCTCGACCGGCGCTGCCTCCTGATCTGTGGGTCAGGAGACGGCCGATGTGGCGCGCAGCCCGAACAAGCGCCCGGCGCGCCTCAAACGTGATCGTCAATCCACAATGGTGCGCGAGCCGGCTGGCCAGGTGCGGTTGGCAGGGCACGCAACCAGCCGGCCACAGGGGTGACACCGACTTTGCTCCGGGAGTCAGGCGTCACGCCGAGAGAAGCGACATCTTGTTTCGCGCGTTCCGCCGGATTTACTGCAGCCCCATTTTTCTCCGCACTTCGGCTTCGCGCATCAACCGCCGCCGCTTCACCACGCGCTTGTCCGCGAACGGGTAGCCCAAGTCCTTGGCTTTGATCTGCACCGACAGTATGGACCGCTTCAGGCGCGCGGCGGCCTTAACGGGAGATGCGCCAGCCTCAACCAGTTGTCTCAGTTCTTCGATCTGCGCCGGCATCCACGTCCGGTTTGTCACGTGTCTCATTCGGTTGTTCTTTCGGTGGCTGACGTGCCGAACAGTTGACGGCCTTTCAGGATGGCCGCGCGCGCAAGCCCTTTCGCTTGCAACAGCAGTGCATCGCGTGCACTGCCGCGCGAAAGGCTGTCTGCTTCTCGCCGAAGCCGATAAGCTTGATTGCGCACCTGCGCCTGATAGGTGGATTGTATTCGAGTCACAGACCACTTTGCTGTTAGAGGACAGTCGGGAGCTCAAGTGGTCTCTCAGTCACCGACGGCCAAAGTCCGTGCCGGCGATGATGAAAGCCTACACGTTTTTTCAGCGTACGACATATCAAATGATCCGCCGTGGCGATTTCCGTCTCGCGGTGGAACTTGCGGAGCAGTTGCCGATTGCCGCTGAGAGAAGCGCGCGGCGCGAACGACCGGCCGATTTCGAAGTCGCTATAGACCGGCGAGGAGAAACGGATCGATGAACGACCACTTTCTTTTAATGGGTGGGATTTTGGCCATCCTGCTTGTGGCGCTGCAGGCCATCGCCTCGCTCAACGCTTCAAGAGAGATGAACCCGGCCGCGACCGAAAGTATTTCTCTGAATTCAAATGGGCCGCGGAATTGAAGGAGTGACTACATGCAGCGAGAGAAGCCAAACGACGACCCGCGGCAGCGGACCGACAAGGAGACCTTCAAGCAAACCGACACCCCCTGGAAGCAGCCGGTCGAGAAGGAGCAGGATCCGGGTGAACTCTCACCCGAAGACCTCGAGCGCTGGCAACGCACCAATACGAATTAGACACATCAGCGGCTATGTGCGCCTCACTGATCGAGGGAGTGTCGCGACGTATGCGCTCGCTCTTGGGCAAATGAAAGCTGACACCAAGCCAGATTCTTCTCCCCTCACCCCACGATCCCCTTCAGCCCCCTCAAGCGCGATGAGACGCGCTTTAGGTTATGATTTGAGCATGATCCTTTCGGAAAACCGCGGCACACTTTTCCGGATCATGCTCTAGGCCGAACCAATCGCGGTGGCAGCGACGCCGATCATCGGGCCTGCCGTTTGCATCCGATCCTGGATCAGCCGCGCTCGGCGGCGAAGTCTCCCGAAAAGGCCAGTTTCACCGCACCCTCGTTGTCATTGACGATCCAAGCGCCGGTTCACCACACGCTGCACCGTCCTTATGTTTGTTAGCGCGCGACCAGCGCCGGGACACTTCATGTCTGTCAACGCACGACCAACACCGGCACGCTTCCGTCGGCCAGAACCTCCGATGTCTGGCTCCCAAGCAGCAGCTTCTTGAGGCCGCGATGGCCATGAGAGGCCATGACGATCAAGTCGCAGCCTCTGGACTTTGCCGCGTCGATAATCACAGCGGCTGGGTGGAGCGCGTTCGAGACATGCACGACGTCTGCAGATATCCCGGCCTGCTCCGCCATGGTTCGAATGTCATCGAGCACTTTTCCCGCACGCTCCTTCTGGGCCGCGTCATAGCTATCAACCATTTCCTGCGGGGGAATCCATGCGCCGTGCCCGCCCCCGTAGCCGGTCAGCAGCTGCTCCGTCACGGTGATGACGGTCACTTTCGCATTCAAGGCCTTTGCCAAAGCCATCCCATGCTCAACGCCTTTTCTCGCGACTTCCGATCCATCCGTGCTCAAGAGAATATTGGCGTACATTCGCAAGCCTCCCTTGTTCGTCGAACGTCTTCCCTGAAAAAGAACCTCACACGCTTTTTCAATACGCCCGCACTCCAGATCACCCGACCGCGGCGTTCGTTTCGCTTTGCCACACCACGAGCCATTCAGGGATCCGCGCCGCCGCACGGGTTGCCGTTTCCCTGGTCCAGGCTGCGATAACCTGCCCTTCCTCTGAGAACATGAATACACCGTCCATGCCCTTCGCGCGGCGCAGAGTCTCCAGCGCCTGGATGGGGGTTTGCGCGATCGGTCCGCCGACGTTGAAGGATGTGTTCACGGCAACCTCGACGCCGATCCGCCTTCCAAGCGCCTTCAAATAGGCGTGCGTGACGGCATCGGTATGCTCGCGCACGATCTGCAGCCGCGCCGTTCCATCGACGTGAATGACGGCGGGAATTTGGACGCGCGCATGAGGCTTGGCTCTCGCGGTCAGGACCATGTAGTTATAGGCATTGTAGTCATCGTCCGAGGCGCCCTCGGACAAGTCGAACAAAGCCTTTGCCGCCGACAGCGTCGCCATAGGCGCGAGCGGCCGGATCGCTTCGCGATATTTGACGCGCGCGTTAAGCAGTTCGCGCGTGCGCGGGTTGCAAGGGTTGGCCAAGATCGATCTGTGACCCAGCGCTCGCGGCCCCGTCTCTGCCGGTCCCCGGAAGATCGCAATAATCCCGTCTCTCGCGGTGATGAACGCCATAAGGTCGGCGATGGCCTCTATCCCGGATCGGTGCGACGCATCGCCGACGTCAGTCCAGGTCACATCGGCGGCACCGTTGAGAGCTGCGAGGATATCGGACATGCGGGGCGCGCGACCGCAATAGAACGCGTGCTGCAGCGACGGCCCAAGGGACGATCCAAGCGACGGCCCAAGAGATGGCTCAAGACCCACCCCGGCGGCGGCGGCGAATGCGTAAGCTGCTCCTACCGTGACCCCGGCGTCGTTCGGCACAGGCGGCGTCCACAAATGAAGTCGCGTCGATTGCTTGACGACGCGGCCGTAGTAGCCGCCGTCGAAATGCTCCAGCACGCGCATGTTCGCAGCTGCGTTGAGCGCCGCGCCGCCGGTCAGCACCAGCCGGTCGCTGCCCGTCATGCGGATCAGACCATCAATGATGTGGATGAGACCATCCTCGAAAACCATCTGGGTGGCCGCCGCCTTGTCGAGTCTTTCCTGCGTATTCGGCCGGTGATGGATGTCTTCGACACGCAGGACGGCATCGGGATTCCACATCTCCTCAGGCGCGATGGGCGGGCCCAGGATCTGGCAGAGATCCTCGGTATAGGGCTGACGAAACATGCGCCTAGGCCAATTCGCGAGCGACCGATTGAGATACACATCGCCGTCCGCCCGAAGATCAAAGATGTTTTGCAGCTGCCGATAGAACGTGTTGGTCGAACGATCCATGTCGCCATAGGCTGCGGCGCCCATGTATCGGCCTTCGCTGCTGAGCGCGGTCCAGCCGCCCTGCGTCGAGCTGATGATGGCGTAAAACATTCCGAGCGAGTCAAATAAGCTGGCGTTGCTCCGGATTTGCCGAACCGCGCCGTTCTCGCCGAGATAGAGCGTCGTCGAGGCGAAGTCGCCCGAACCATCGACAACGACGATCATCGTCTTGTGCCGCTCGCTGGCGAAAGGCGAGGCCAAATACGAGAACCATGCGTGATTGTCGTGGTGCGGCATGCCAATGATTGGCACGCGGCAATTGAGGCCGAAAAGCTGACCCAACCGGGCCGGGGCTTTGAATCCCTCCTTCAATTGGTCGCCGTCGAAGGCCGAAGCGTAACTCTGGAACGGCAGGTGCAGGCTTGTGGGAAACTCCTCCAGAACGGACCGAAACCCCGAGGCGACAAGCAGAGCGTAATCGTAGGTCGCGAGGCAAGCGACGATCCGCTCGGGGCCAATGCCCAAACCCTTCATGATGTCAGTCATCACTTTGAGCGATGTGCGAGGATAGGCGTTGGTATGCTTTCGGCCCGAGAAGCGCTCTTCCTCATTGTTGCAGATGATCCGGAGACCGCCAGCAGGGCTCACCTCGACGAGCGCAACTCCCGTGTTGTGGAATCCGCCGAGACCTATGCCAACGAGATAGGCCGTTTCGCCGCGCGCCAGTCTTGCGACCAAGTCCCGCGCCCGCTCGGCAGCGAAATGGCTATTCGGACGATGAATGCCTTTATGCCGGAAGAACCGCTCAGCAAGCGGTAGGGCGGCGCTGAACCCCGCTGCTGCAAGCCGCGGGTGGAGTGGCGTGAAGCGCCCGGCTCGACTTGTATTCCGCACAACAAAACTCCTGGGGAAACGCGAAGCGGGCCTCAGGCGCCACTGCCACCATATTTTGGAAAATCAGCATCTTGCACTCCTCGAAGGGATTAACCCGTGCGACTGACAGCAGAGACGTGCGTTCTGTGAAACTCACCCTTGAGCTAGGCGCCTGGCTTTTCCTGTCGGGCCGAAATTGTCCTCACGCGGATGCCGGTCAAGCCCATCCGAACAACAGGTGCTGCAACAAAAACCTCAAACAAAAAAGCCGCGCTCCGGTGAAGGAGCGCGACCGCTCGATCGGTGCCTTATTTCTTTTGGGCCATCATACAGCTCTTAATGAATCGCTCTTTCGCTCTGTAGGCGGTTGCATCGGTGCCCTGATAACGCTTTGAAGCGATGCGTTCACACTGCTCGTAGGTTCCCGCCAGCGATGGACCAGTCAGGAAAATCAACGCGAGAGACAATGATAAAAATACTGCAGGTATTTTCACAATAACCTCCATTGACCACGATCATATCGTCAAAACAAAAAATGCTCCTCCAACATGAAGCTGAACGGCCGCGTCAGGAAGAGCAGCGTGACGGGGCCGCTACGGGAGGCGCGCGCAGTTGCAATCGCCTCACGAGCGCGGAAAGCGTCAACTGAAACATAAGCGGCAGCCCCCTCACCCCACAATCCCCTTGAGCCCCGTGTAGGCCGAGCCGATCGCGGTGGGCGGCGACGCCGTTAAAACGAGTTACAAGTTGATGTCTGCTTCTGACCATCTCGGACATCAGATCGGTTAGCGTCCTAAGGCAGGTTGGGTGCCACTTCCCACTGGCCGTCCGTTCGCAAAGTGCTAGCTTACAGGCATTGGCTGATGCGTTTCCTTCGGAGGCGTGACCGTCATGCCCCCCAAGGATCGCAATGAAATCGCGTCGCCGCATTGCCAGGAGCGGCCCCTTGCTGCGACTGCCTGTTTTGCCGATGGCGACGAGAAGGGCTTCCGCATGAGGGAGGACCATCATGACCTTAAACGCTTCGATCGGGCGCAGACTGCTGTGCGCCGGAACCATTGCCGCGACCTTCGCGGCTTGGCCTGCAGTTGCGCAACAGCCAGCGCCTCAACCCGCCGCCCCCGCGGCAGCCGCCCCAACTGGACCTGCCGCCGCTCCGCCCTGGGCTCAAGGGCGGCCTGAAGCGGCGACTGGGGTCCCGCTTTCGCCAATCGCACCGCCGCCAATTCCGACCGCCGCCGACAAGCTGCCGACCGAGAAGCTGAAGGCGCCGAAGGGCTTCAAGATCGAACTCTATGCGGCGGGCGTAGGCAATGCGCGCACGCTGCGGCAGGGGGACAAGGGCACGGTGTTCGTCGGCAGCCGCTTGCTCGACAAGGTCTATGCCATCGTCGACAGGGGCGAAAAGCGCGAGGTCAAGCCGATCTACTCGGGGCCGTATCGGCCAAACGGCCTCGCCTTCAAGGACGGCGTACTGTACATCGCGGAGCTCTCCAGAATTTCGAAGGTCGAAAAGATCGAGGACAACCTCGACAACCCGCCAAAGCCGGTCATCATCTACGACGACCTGCCGAAAGATGAGGGCCATGGCTGGAAGTTCCTCACCATCGGGCCGGACGACAAGCTCTATTTCCAGGTTGGCGCGCCGTGCAACATCTGTATGCCCTCTCCTGCCCATGCACAAATCCGCCGCATCAACCTCGACGGCAGCGGCGCGGAAGTCGTGGCGCGGGGCATCCGCCAGATCGTCGGAATGGACTTCAGTCCGACCACCAAGCAGCTCTATTTCACGGAAAACAGTCGCGACTGGCTGTCGGAAGACATCCCTGAAGACAAGCTCAATCGGCTCACCCAGCCCGGCAAGGACAACTTCGGCTACCCCTATTGCCACCAGGGCAACATTACGGATCAGGAATTCGGGTGGGGTCGCTCGTGCGACGAGTTCACCAAGCCGATCGCATTGCTGGGCCCGCATACGGCCGCGCTTGGGATGCGGTTCTACACCGGGGAGATGTTTCCGTCTGAGTATCGCAACGCGATCTTCATCGCGCGCCACGGCTCCTGGAATCGAACCAAGAAGAGCGGCGGGGATATTGTTGTGGCAAAACTCAGCGAAGACGGTGCAGTGAAGTCGATCGAGCCGTTCATCACTGGCTTCATCGAGAACAACAACTATGTTGGGCGCCCGGTCGACGTGGAGTTCATCAAAGACGGGTCGATGCTGATTTCCGATGACTTCAACGGCGCAGTCTATCGGGTCACTTACAGCAGCACCGTCGCACGTTGAACTCGAATCCCAGTTTGGCGATCGAGGGCGCCGCCGCCGCTTTCGATTTCTTTTGAGTCCAACCGAACCCTAGTCGGGCCAGCCCAGGCCAAGCGCGCGGGCAACGCTGCTGCGGACCTCCTGCGCATTTACTGCGAAAAAGAACGACTCGTCGTTGAGCGCGGAAGCGCCGACTGAAAAATAAACGACAATCCCCCTACCCCCGTGATGCCCTTCAGCCCCGTGTAGGCCGAACCGATCGCGGTGGCGGAAACGCCGTTAAAACGAGTACAAGTTGATGTCTGCGTCTGACCACATCCGACATGGAACGCCGATTGTGCGGGAGCCCGTCAGATTTGCACAGTGTTGCGCGAGCGATACCTTCTCCATTTGGGGCATCAGACGCAGTCCTGCAAGATTCCTTTTGACGCCGAAGTTGATCGCTCCAATGCCCCAGGTGCCTGCCGATATGCACAATTTTATGCATTAAGGTCACGACGCGCTTACCGCCCTTGTGAACTTCCGAGAAACCGATGCGTGCGATGGTGGCTACATTGCCGTGGGGCCTTAGATGTTGCCAAAGATACAATTCATTGACCCGGCTCTGCCGCATTCAGTGGCCCGCAGTCTTCAATCGACGCTCGTTGCTGAACGCTTTTTAGTTACTTACCTGCTCGCTCTCACAGTGATTTCGACTGCGCTATGGCTGAAAACAGGCGACGTTGTAATAACTTCATTGGCGATGTCTAATGTCGTGTTGATTGCGTTGCGCATCGGATTTAGCAAGCTATGCAGCTCAACCTCCGCTTATCTGCCGATTCTGCTGGCGATCGGCGTCGTCGCTGCAGCGCAGATCGCCGCTCTCATTGTACGGGCATTCTCGCTAGGCGATGACGTTGCTATCGCTCTCGTTGCGCTCGCCGCATCGGCACACCTCTCAGGCGTGACGATCAGAGGCGCTGCAGCGCCGGCGCTCGCAATTCCGAACGTCTCCACGCTGTTTGCGCTGCTCATCGTATCCGCCATTGCAGCTCGAGGCTTCTATTACTGGGTAGCAGCGATCCTGCTGGCACTTCATTGGATCGGGACGCTGCAGCTGATAAATATGATGCATGGTCGCGTCCGCGCTCAACTGCTTGCGGAGTATCATATGGCGCGCTCAGCTTCGACGGATGCGTTAACGGGCCTTGCCAACCGCGCAGCATTTGACGGCGTGCTCACGGAGCGGCTGGCTTCCGGCGCTATCGCTGTGGTCGCCATGATTGATCTTGACCGATTTAAGGCTGTTAACGATACCCACGGTCATGACGCAGGCGACGAATTACTAAAGTCGGTGGCTACGCGGATCCTCGCCGAACTTGACGATCGCCACCTCGTTGCTCGTCTTGGCGGCGACGAATTTGCCGTCTTATTTGACGTAGCGTTCGGTGTAGCCGACGCCTCGCGCGCGGCAGAACGTATTGTGCTCGCGCTCGAAAGGCCGTTCATGATCGCTACCAATAGCGTCACGATAGGCGCGAGTATCGGCCTAGCGGCGGCGGTTCACGGAGATAGCGCCCGCTCACTCAAGCGACGCGCCGACGACCGTCTCTACGACGTAAAGCGTGGAGGGCGTGGACATGTTGCCTACGAGAGTGCGGCTGTCTCCGCCGCTTGACCGGCTGTCGAGACCCTTATTCGAGACCCTTACAGCCATGGATCGCGACTAAGCCGGTAGCCAATGGCCGCTTCCGGGCCCGAAGCGGACATGTCATTAGGTCCGGTCTCCGGCTGCTAACTGGTAGAATGCTGACAGCACCGCGCCCCTACCCCACGATCCCCTTCAGCCCCGTATAGGCCGAGCCGATCGCGGTGGCGGCGACGCCGATCATCGAGCGCGCTGTCTGCATGAGATCCTGGATCAGCCGCGCGGGGCCATTCGGTAGTAACCAGGACATAGCCAGAACACATTGACTTAAAGTTGCAATTTCGAGAACAATTACAACCGAGCGAATCGGAGAAAAGCCGCCAGTTAGCCGCTGGCGGCTCCCGCGCTCACTAACCCACGGGCGGGTCAGGAGCTGTCGTGTAGTGAGCAATCTCATCATCGAGATTCTGCAAAAAAGGTCAAGGCTCGCCCCCACATTTAACAGGAGCCCCTATGACCTCTACTTACTACGTTAGCTTTAGGCTACATAATAAGACTATCAACGGAAAGACCTACGACGAGCGTCGGCAAGATCTTGTCGCAAATGCTAACGACAACCAAGGCCTTTGGGACGACACAACATCATTCCTCATCGTCGAATCTAACTTAGATACGAACGCCTTTTCCGCAAAGGTATGCAGCGGCCTCAGCGCCAGCCACGATACTGTACTGGTGTTCGACACTAGCGACATGTCGGCTTGCTGCTTCGGCAAAATCGAACACTTGGATGTGTTGAAGTCGTTCTTTCCGACATTGAAAAAAATCGCATGAACCTCGACTCGCTCCCGAAGAGCGCGCAGGACCGACATCGGTAGTACAAGCGAGACTTTCATCGTGCCTCGCTTTGAAACTTGGCTCAAGAGCCAGCTTCCGCATCTCATGCAGGCTGGCAACCGAACTCAAATAGCAAGAAGAGCAAAGGTTAAATAATGAAGTTGATCAGATTTCGAGTTACCAATTTTCGTTCTGTGAAGGACAGCGGCTGGCTTGACGTTGAGGCGGTAACAGCGCTGATCGGCGTCAACGAGTCTGGAAAGACGAACCTCCTGCTGCCGCTGTGGAAATTGAATCCTGCGAGAGATGGAGAATTGCAGCCTACGTCTGACTATCCCAAAACTATGTTCGGCGAAATTCGTGACGCGCCGTCAAAGTATCAATTTGTCGAAGCTGAATTCGAGTGCGGGCCAATTTCTGCGGTCATTGCAAAAGCCGCAGGCCTCTCAATTGAGGAAGCGAGAACCGTCATCGTCGCTCGATCATATGACGGCACTTATTCTATTTCATTCCCCAATCACGCCCCGACGAGGGAAAAGCCCAAGCACGTCATTGCCGATGCGCTGACAGCATTGATTAATGACGTGCAAGCAGCGAAGGCGCTCAAACAGGAGGAAGAACTTCAAGCGGAGATCATTCGCCGCCTCCGTCAGGCCGAAGAGGGGCTACCGGCCGCTCAAAAACTAGATGCTCAGCAATTGACTGATCTAAGAAATTCGCTCGCGAGCCTGATACCCGAAAATCCGGCAAAGACCAGTGTGATTGTACCGATGGTCCAACAACAGGTAGATGCACTGAATGAAGACATTGCAAAAATCACTGCTGAGCTCCCCAGTCAAAAGGCGGGGGTGTTGGAGGCCGTTACCCCAGCCTTGCCGAAGTTCGTTTATTATTCCAACTATGGCAATTTAGACTCAGAAATTTACCTTCCACATGTAGTGCAAAATCTTGAGCGCAAAGACCTTGGAGCAAAGGAAGCCGCCAAGGCGCGCACACTTCGAGTTCTTTTCCAGTTCGTAAAGTTGAAACCACAGGAAATCTTGGAACTCGGTCGGGATTTCAAAGATCCTAATGGACAAAGTCCGACGGCTCAGCAGCTAGAGAAAATTGCGGAAGCGAAACGTACTCGCTCAATTCTTTTGCAATCCGCCGGAGCTATGCTGACAGAGAAATTCAAAAATTGGTGGAAGCAAGGCGATTATCGCTTTCGTTTCGAAGCTGACGGCGATCACTTTCGCATTTGGGTTGCCGATGACCGACGACCACAAGAAGTAGAACTAGAAAATCGAAGTACCGGGCTTCAATGGTTCCTAAGCTTTTATCTGGTTTTCCTCGTCGAAAGCTTGGGTGAACACAAGCAGGCTGTCTTACTACTAGATGAGCCAGGCATGTCACTGCATCCTCTAGCCCAAAGAAATCTGTCGGCGTTCTTCGAGAATTTGGCCGAGACAAACCAACTCATCTATACTTCGCATTCTCCTTTTCTTGTCGACGCAGACCATCTAGAGCGAGCACGAAAGGTTTACATCGCTGCAGATGGATCAACGAAAGCGACGCCAGATTTGCGACACGTGGAAGGAGACGAAGGACAGGCCGGGGCTGCTTATGCCGTTCACTCTGCTCTGAACCTGAATGTAGCTGAAAGTTTACTTCTCGGATGCCAGCCAATCATTGTGGAAGGCGCGTCAGATCAACATTATCTGACCGCGATTAAGTCTCTTCTCCTAGCGGAAAAGAAAATAGCACCGACACGTGAATTAGTGTTCCCTCCTTCCGGCGGAGCAAAGACAGCACGTGTGGTTGCGAGCATACTCTCAGGTCGAGATGAGAAATTGCCAATAGTGCTCTTGGATGGAGACGGCCCAGGAAAGCGTATGGCAGGTGAGTTGACATCAGGTCCCTACGCCTCCGATAAGAAAAAGGTAATTTCAATTGCCGATTTTGTCGGGTTTGACTTGGCGGAAATCGAAGATCTTTTTCCTCCCAAATTTCTGGCCGATGAGATTGATCGACTTGAACGTAGTCCTGAAGAGCGGCTTTCCGATACAATTCGTGATGGCGAGCCCTTCGTCGGCCAAGTCCAAGCATGGGCCGCCAAGCAGAAGGTTAGTCTTCCGCCCTACTGGAAAGTCGAACTTGCCAAGAGAGCTAAGCAGAGAGCACTGACTGTTGGAGCCGCCAAGTTCAACGACGCCGTGATTGAGCGATGGGTGAATCTGTTTAATGCTTTCCTCGAAGTGGGCGGATAGCTCCCCGCCCCCTACCCCACGATCCCCTTCAGCCCCGTGTAGGCCGAGCCAATCGCGGTGGCGGCGAAGCCGATCATCGGGCCGGCCGTTTGCATCAGATCCTGGATCAGCCGCGCGCGGCGGCGAAGCCAATCAGAACAATTGTTGGCGGCGGCTCAACAAGCAACAAAACCTCAAACAAAAAAGCCGCGCTCCGGTGAAGGAGCGCGACCGCTCGATCGGTGCCTTATTTCTTTTGGGCCATCATACAGCTCTTAATGAATCGCTCTTTCGCTCTGTAGGCGGTTGCATCGGTGCCCTGATAACGCTTTGAAGCGATGCGTTCACACTGCTCGTAGGTTCCCGCCAGCGATGGACCAGTCAGGAAAATCAACGCGAGAGACAATGATAAAAATACTGCAGGTATTTTCACAATAACCTCCATTGACCACGATCATATCGTCAAAACAAAAAACGCTCCTCCAACATGAAGCTGAACGGCCCAGGTCTGGAAGAGCAGCGTGACCCGGCCGCTGCGGGAGGCGAGCGCAATTGCAATCGCCTCACGAGCGCGGAAAGCGTCAATAAAAACTTGCGTCCCCCTCACCCCACAATCCCCTTCAGCCCCGTGTAGGCCGAGCCGATCGCGGTGGCGGCGACGCCGATCATCGGGCCTGCGGTCTGCATCAAGTCCTGGATCAGCCGCGCGCGGCGGCGAAGGGTTTCTTCGCCGACATGCTGACCCAACAGTCGCGCGGCGCGGAAGGCGGCGGCGTTGGGTTTGCCGCCCTGCCCCAGCGTACGCGGCAGCACTTCGAAGATCATGAGGCCGATGATGTTGCCGCAGATGAACGCCAGGAAAATGCTGGAGGAATATTCCAGCACCTCGCGCCATTCGATCCACGGCCCCGGCAGGATCGGCACATGATCGTGCAGCCCCGTGGCCGTGAGCATGCCGGTGACGCTGAAGGCTGCGGTGAGCAGAGCCAGCAGCGCCGCGCCGCCGGCGCGCAGCTTGTGCAGCGGGAAGCTTAAAAACCCGAACAGCATCGGGATGACGAGCGAGGCGATGCGCAGCCACAGCTGCGAGACATCGAGCACGATGGTGACGACGCTGTGCGCGACGAGCAGCAGCAGCACCGGGATCAGCACATACAGCGCACAATGCGTGAGGAAGAAACGCACCGGATGATGATAACGCTCCAGCCGCGCATTGGTGCGGTCGAGCGCGCTGCGGATGCGGTCGAGATCGCGGACCAGCTCCTCGATCTCAAGCAGGACGGGACGCACCACGCGCAGATCGCGCGAGCAATGCTTGCACGCGATCGCCTCGTCCCGGATCGTTTCGGCGCAGAACGGACATTCCATCAGCAGTTCTTTCAGGCAGACCTTTTGCGCTGTTTGGTCTTGAACATGGCAAGCTCCGCCATCGCCCGCTGCAGCTCTTCGCGGGCGGCGTCGCGCTTCTTGAGGAGATCATCGCGCTCGGCGATCAGCGTCGCGGGCACCGCGATGTCGCGCGAGCAGGTGACGCAGACCAGCACCTCGTCCGCATTCTCTTTCAGGCAGTATGGGCAGATCATCGACAAGCCTAGGGGGCCACTTTCTTAGGGGGCAATCTTCAAAGTGAAACTCGTACTCGCGGGCCGGCCGTCGCTGTCCTTCAGGTCCACACGCACCATATACTCGCCCGGCGGAAGTTCAGCGTCCGGCATATCGATGCCGCTCGCTTGCACATATTGCTTCATGCGCGAGGTCAGGTCCACATTCGGCGTACGCAGATAGGTGACCTTGACCGAGTTGGCATCGATCTTGGCGTCGCCGAAAGACTCGAACTTGAGCACAAGACGGATCGGCGAACGTGTCTGATCGCTCGGCCCGGCAAACACCACCTTCGGCCCGCGCAAGATGCCGCGCCGCTCCGTTGCCACCGCGCCCTTGGGCGGCGGCAGCTTGGCCTCTTCGTCCGTAATCAGCTTCTGCCCGGCCTCAGCGCGGAATGGAATGGCGAGCAGCACGGCGGCGGCAAGAAAGACGTTCAACACATGTCTCATCACGGTTAGCCCTCTCCTTCCTCTTTCATCACGTGATTGAAGTCATCGCACACCGCCATCACCAATGATGGTGTACGGCGCCCAGAACAGCGGATGCGCATAGGCGAATTCGGTCTTGCCTTCGGCGTTGAGATAACCCGGACCATCCACCAGCGCCATCATCGCCTGCCGCAGCGCTTCGCTGCGCGGCAGCTTCGCATCCGCCGCCTGCCGCTTGAACAGGTCCGTCACCAGTTCGCGGGCGGACTGCGAATGCACCGACCAGTTGGTCACCAGCAGCGCGCGCGTGCCGGCATAGAAGAACGCGCGGCCAAGACCGGACGCGGCTTCCGCACCCGCGCCTGCGCCCGTGCCGGTGTTGCACGCCGAGAGCACGACCCAGTCGGCATCGAGCTTGAGACCGAGGATCTCCTCCATGGTCAAGAGGCCATCGCCGTCTTCGCCCGTCACCTTGGGCGATGACAAGGCGAGCGCCGGCTGCGTCAGGCCATTGAGTTCACCCGGCACCAGGCCGTGGGTGGCAAACGCTAGCACCTTGAAACCGGAGAGGTTCATGGTCTTCACCGCGCCCTCAGTGGCGCCCTTGCCGAGATGCAGCACTTGTGAGGGGTCCGCCTGCAACGCGAGCGCGATGGACTTCAATTCTTCCGAGGTGTCGGGCAGGCGCGGCAACAACGCAAGCTCGGCGCTGTCCACGCCCTCTAATTTCGGACTGCTGCGCCGCTTCAGCGGCACGCCGCGCATTACGTTTTCCGCGCTGCGTGGCGTGGTGTCATTGGCCGCGATTTGCACTTTCGTTTCGTCCTGGGCCTCCGCCTGCTGATCGGTGTTGAAGAACGGATCGCCGAACGCCACCAGCTCGCCGCGGTCAGGCTTGCCCGGCGGCAATTGCCGCAGCGTGCGCAGCGCCGCCGCCGACGGCACCGTGGTCACCGCATGGGTGCGCGCGAGCCACGGCACATTGCGATAGTCCGCAAACAGCGGATCATCGTCCTGCTTCACGCTCGCGGGCGCAGTCGGTAGCAGCGACAGCGGCAACAGGCCGAGTGCGCCGTTGGTGACGACGACGAGATTCTTCGCGCCCTTCCAGCCGCTTTCCACCGGCTGCAGCAGCAGCGCATAAAGCTCATGCGCGAGCGCGAGATCGAACGGCGGAATGTCCGAGATCATCGCAGCCTGCGGCTCCAGCGCCTCGCGCAGCTTGCGTACCTTGCTCTCGATCTCGCCGCTTTGCGCCTTGATCTGCGCGAACGCGACCGGTCCGCTCTTCGGCACGGCCCACACGAAGCTGCCGCTCTGCCCGAAATAGAACGAGAGCATCGCCTCGCCATCCGCAAGCAGCGCACGGATCTCGGCCACCGACGGCGGCTTGGGCGAAACCAGATCCGCATAGGCCGGGAATTTCTGGTTGATCTCCTGCCGCGCCTTGTTGCGCTCGGTGCGCAGCGCGTTGATGGAGGCGTTGATCGCCTGCACGCCCTTCTCGTCGCGCTCGCCGGACGGCAGCGAGAGCACGTTATTCAATGTGCCGAGCTGGGCGTTGACCTGCTTGGAAAGGTCCTGCTCCTTGCGCACGAGATCGGCGAGCTTCGGATCCTTCGCCGCAGCACGCGCGCTCGACGCCGCCAAGGCCTGCTGCACCGACTGGCCGCGCACGGCATCCGCCAGCGCAAACGTCTCCTCGCCCACATCACCGGCCGCCGCACCACCGCGCGTGAGCAGGAAGAAGTAGCTCTCCACCGTGTTCTGCAGGCGCAGCGTGCGCGCAGCCACCACCGTGGTGTTTTCATCATCCGCGTTCTCGCGCGCGCCCGTCAGCATGATCGGGATCGCGGCCTTGAACTCGCGCGCGGCATCTTCATTGCGGCCGGCCCGCATCAGGCCCGCGGCCAGCGCGCCGCGCGCGGACGCCGTGTCGAAATGGTTTTCGCCGACCCGCGCCGCCAGCTTCTTCACCAGCTGTTCGGCGGCGGCGACACCGGTCTCGACCTGCCCCGATGCGTAAAGCGAGAGAATGCGCGCCGGATTGAGTTCGTACACCTGCCGGCGCGCGGGCTCCCACTTCGCGGTGGCCTGGTCGATACGGTCAAACATGCTTGCTGCTTCCGTGCGCTTGCGCTGCAGGTTCAGCACGCCGGCCAGCTGTGCCATCAGTTCGACGGTGGACTGCGCGTCGGGCGCGGTGCCCAGCGTCTCGTTGATCTCGAGCGCCACACGCATCAACTTCTCGGCTTCATCGTAGCGGCCTTGCTCCACAAGGATGGCGCCGAGCCCCGCGATATAGCGCGGCGTTTGCGGGTGATACTTGCCGTTGTCCTTCAATCGCGAGAGCAGCGCGCGCCGGGCATCGGCCTCCGCTTCCGCAAGCCGCCCCTGCCGCGCCTTCATCCGCGCCTGCTTCTGCACCGTGAAGTCGATGCCCTGCAGCAGCACGGATTCCGAGGGCGCGTTGTCCGCCTCTAACAGGACCTTCATGGCGGCGCGGCGGCGCTGTTCGGTCAGGCGATAAGCCCCCTCAGCATCAGCGTACTGTCCGCGTGCCTCGGCCATCATGGCGCGGCCAAGTTCGATCTCGGCTTCCCAGCTCTGGCCGAACTTGGCGTAGGAGGCGCGCCATTGAGGGATGCCAGAGGTGCGCGCTTCCTGGATCGCGCTTGCGTTTTTCCGCACATAGGCATCGGCCTGGGCGAGATCGCCCGTTTGAATGAGCAGACCCGCGATCTGCCGGTTGGCGCCGAACAGATAACCCTTCGCGCCTGGCTGGCCCGCGACCTCCCGCAACTGGCGCAGATAAAGGTCGAGCGCCTTCTTGGGGTCACCCGCGGCCATGTAATTTAAGCCCGCAAGAAAGATGATGCGGCCCTTGAGATTGGGCGAGATCACGCCTTGGCCTACTTCCAGCGCCTTGTTGGCGTCCGCGATTGCTTCCGCCACGCGGCCGAGGTCGCCGCGCGCGTTGCTGCGGTCGTAATAGAACTGCGCGAGCTCCTGCTTCGATTCCTTGCCGGTCGGCTGCGCGTCCGCGTCCGCCTTGGTCTCTTCGATCTTCTTCAGGTCCGGCTTTTCGCTGTCGAGAATGGCGGTGATATCGGAGATGGTGCGCGGCGGCGCGACAAAGCCGGCCGGCAGCGCCATGCCAGGCGCGAGCTTCGGCGCGGCTTCAGTCGGAACGGCGACGGCGACATTGGCGCGGCGGTTCGCGGCCATCAGCGCCGCCATCACGCAGGCCTTCACCTTTGGCGTCGCCTTCACGCGGCAGGCCTCTAAGCTCGCCATGCCGCCGCTCGCCCGCATGCACGCCATGACGATCGGTTTGCCGACGCTCATGCGGCATTGTTCAATCGCCTTTTCCTTGGAGAGTTCAGCAAACGCCGGCTGCGCGGCAAGCAGGGCGAGAGCGCCAAAAAGAGCGCCCGACGCGCGAGGGCCGATCCCCTGCAAGCCCCGGAAAGGAGACGTGAAAACGGAGACGGACAGAGATGTGAGGCACCATCGTGCAAGCTCGGATGACCGGAGCTGAGGCATCGAAAAACCTCCGTCATAAAAATTAATGCTCGAAATATCGCGATACTACCGGCAGAATTTACGCGAGAACAAGCCCAGATCGCACCCCCCATCTGGGTGATCGGCCGCGCCTCCTCCTCCGCCTCAAGCGTTAACGAGCCCATTCATGACACCTAGCGGACCGATTCCAACGTTCGCATCCCGAATTCGCGGCAAGCAGTGTAGCGAACGTCAAATCCGCTCCACGAGGGCCGGGATTTTCTCTGCATTGATCTGCATGTTCGCGTCGGGTCTCGCCGCCGTGGCGGAAGCGGACGACCGCGCGGCGGACAGAGCCTTCTGGCCGGCGGAGGCGATCATGCGCGGGGCGACGATCGCGCCGGACCTGACATTTCCCGAAAAGGCGCAGCTCAGTGCGGACGACCTGCAGCGGCGCACGACGCTGCTGAAGCCGCATGGCGAGGGGCCCTTCCCCGCCATCGTCATGGTGCATCAATGCGCAGGGCTCAATCCTGCCGTGATGGCCAACGCCCGCGAGGCGCTGGCGCAGAAATACGTGGTGCTGATGATCGACAGTCTCGGCCCGCGTAACGTGACGACCGTGTGTTACGGCCCGCAGAACGGCGTGAACTTCTTCCGCGGCGTGCGCGATGCACTGCAGGCGACCGAGCATCTGCGCGGCTTGCCTTACGTCGACAAGACGCGCATTGCGCTGGTCGGCTTCTCATGGGGCGCGATGGTGGGACTGATGACGTCGAGCCAGCACTACGCGTCCGCAGCGCTGACGAACGCTGCGCCCTTCGCCGCGGTGGTGAGTTTCTATCCAGGTTGTTTCAAAATCACGCCGCCGAACGGCCGGCCGCCATTCGAGATCCTCAACGCCGACATCAAGCGCCCACTGCTCGTGCTGATGGGCGAAGCGGACACCGAGACGCCCGCAGGCGAATGCGTGAGCAAACTGGAAGCCGCAAAGCGCGCCGGCGCGCCGGTGGAGTGGCACGTCTATCCGCAAACCACGCACTGCTGGGATTGCCGTACCCTCGACGGGCTGACCAAGACCGACATGCGCGGCAATCGTGTCGATTACCACTTCTCGTCCTCGGCGACGAAAGACGGGCGAAGCCGCATGTTCGAATTTCTCGCCCGCACGATGCCAAAGGGGTGAAGGCGAGCGCGTAAAACCTGGCTGTTCTGCGGTGACCGCGCTATCGCTGCGGTGCGCTCGCCGCTGGCGCTCATCATGATCGCCGTGGCAATAGCGATATCTCGTGCAGTGCTGTGGCGCCACGGACCGCCAATGTGAACTTGAAAAGAAATCTTGCGGTTGTATCCGTTAAAACGAAGGTACCGTGGCTGGCCGAACGGAAAAAGCCGCCACAGCCCAAGACGGGCCGCGACGGCGAAACCAAGCCAGCCAGCGTCATTCACTTCCTAACGGCTAGTCACGCTAACGGCTAGTAACGTTAGTACCCGCTGCCAACTCCCACATCCACGCTCACTCCGGGAGCCTCAATGCCAAAGCCCGCGCGGGGCCGATCATAGTCCCGATACCCATAATAACGGTCGCGTGGGACGTAACCATACGATTCTTCATAACGGTAGCGTGGGGCGTAACCATACGAGTCTTCGATGATCACACGCCGGCCACCGCGCGTTTGATAACAGCGCCCGTATTCATCGCAAACCGTCCGCACCTGTTCAATGAGCGGCCCATTTGCGCCAACGATAACATCGGCTGCCTTAGCGCCACTCGCCGCGAGCAACCCGGCGCCCGCTACAGCGCCTGCTGCAATAACCACACTGAGTTTCCGCATCGGTTGTCCCTCCTCGATGGATGAATGCGGTATATCAATCCTTAGGCGCACGTGATCGTTCCGAGGGAACCACGCGCTAATCGAACGGGAAGAAGCGGAACATCGATCATGTTGCCGATTTGCATCGTGATTGCACTTTACGGCGCGGGTGTATTCGCACTGCATGATCGCGCACACATTGAGATCGCCTGCATCGCCGCCGTTTAGGGCGTTCTCGGAGCGAAGTGGTGCCCTAATCGCGTCAAGAAAAACGCGTCAAAATGAAAATTGAGAGCTTCGGTTACCGAAGCTCTCGTCGCAAATATCAGATATGCAAATATCAAATATAAAGACTCTGGACGGCTTCATCGACAACGTGCGCTATCGCAGCCTGACGCGACGGCCTTTGCGCCGCCGCGTGGTCCCTCACAACGTTGATCATTGAGGCGGGGGCGCTTTGGGCAAAGCGGTCAGCATTCTGATTTTCCATGCCCCACCGTCGCGCGTGTAAATTGCCGTCCAGTAGCCACTGTCGCCAATAGCAGCGCCGGATGCATTCTTTCCGCTCGTCTGAAATTCACCTATTCCGATCATCGTGTCTGCGCCAAGCGCCGTCGCCTGTTTCACCGCAATTTCAATTTGATTGATCCCAGCCTTGAAAGCCCCCTCGTAAAACTCAGCGACATCAGGATGCGGTCCCGTAGGGTTCACGAAAACACCGTCTTTGGTGAAGAGCGCGCTAATGCCGGCGCTATTCTGCTTGTCGAAGTTCTCTCTGAAAGCAGCAGCCGTCTTGACCACTTCCTGTTGGCTGCTTTGATCATCAGCAGCGATTGCAGGGGTGAAGAGCGAAGCCAGGATAAAAAAGAAGGCGTAAGACAACCGCATTGCACCCTCCTCAACAACTGGAAAGCGTCGCCCATTCGGCGGCGGCAAAGTCTATCATGACCAGCAAAGATGATCCACGACGTGATGCGGCGCGCCTCAATCATCGCCACGATCCGATCGGCTGGACATTTTGTGATTGGCGTTTTTTTGATTGGGGGCTTGTGACTTTCTCGCGGACTAACCGAATACCGCGTTGGCCGGTTGCCCTCCAATGCCTTGCACGAAACGACCTCTCCAGCAGAGGGACACCACGTGCCTAGCGATCGCAGTCGCGCCGTTTCAGTCTCTGGAAGAACCGCACGGCTGCGCGAGCTCCGGAGTGAGTTGCATCGGAGCGAAATGGGCTCTGTCGGGATGAAGGGCGCGAGCATTGTCGTTGGAATAATGAAGGACGAGCGCAGTGTCGGGCATGGAAATTGAATCCCTTGAAATGAAGTCAAGCCATGTCGCGATAATGCAAACGGAACGGGACTAAGCGCGAATGGCTTGACTGCGAGTGCCCCGAATCCGAAGTTCGCATCCGCGCAAGCCGCAAGCCTGTGCGAACTTCGGAATCGAGACGCTAGTGCCGCGGATTTGAAGTTCTTCCGAGTGAGGTCACAAGCTCGATGAAGAACTTCAAATCCAAAAGCGGCACTAGACTCATGATCTTGCTAGTGTCCCTTGGATTCCGAAGTTCGCATCCGAGCAAACTGCAGGCCTGTGCGAACTTCGGAATCGGGGCACTAGGATGATTGAACGAACGGTTTGGAAAACGGATGTGTTCTTCCACGACCTCTATTCCGCAGCCCTCTTCGGCAGCTTTGCGGAGCCCGCGCAGCGCGCCGGGCAGGTCTCCCAATTCATTCACCACCAAGTCCGGCTTGATGCCGAACACTGACGTCACGCCGCGCTTGCGCGACAGCCAGATTCCGTGAATGCCGCCATGTGCGTGGCTGACATGTGCGCGACTGAGGTATCCCATTCGCCGAGACGAGCACCACTTTGTGCGCGGGCGCCCCGAACGCCCTCAGTGCCAGCTCGTAAACCTTCGGGTGCGATGTGAAGAAGCCGGCCAACTTCTCGGATAGGATCATGTCGAACTCCTTCTCGACTCCTGCATTTTCCACCCGCGACGTCTGCCGCGTGTGTTTGAAGACGATCGCGAGTGGATGCTCCTTGTACAACTCGACAAACGCGTCCCTCATGTCCGGGAACAGCGACAGCTTACTGCGCCAATAGGAGCTTGCGCCCACCTGCTTCTCGTTGAGATCGATGCCACGCCTGGCCGCCACTCGCAGACCACAGATAGTTGTTGGCCGAACACTTCTTCTCCGCGTCGAAGTAGTGAACCGAATTCAAGCAACAGTTGCACGCCGAAAGGCAGCTGGAACCGTTGATAAAGCTCCAGGTCGCGGGCGCCGGCGTACTCATACATCTGCGTGCGGATGACTTTGATGTTGACGACGTTCAACGCAGTGCTGAATGGATCGAACCAGAGGTACCTGATAGCCATCGATCGTTTCCATGGAACGCTTTTATTTTCCCGAAACAGATTTTCGCCTCAGTGCAGTGACGCAAGCTAACCTCACAGCGCAGTGTTGATCCAATTCTTATTTTTGAACTGCTCATCGATCCGATTTATGATTAAATCGCTTGATGCAACGAACAATCGATCTGCACAGCGCTAAAACCTTTCTCACCATTGCGGAGACAGGTAGCTTCACGAAAGCCGCGCGGCTTGTTGGGCGGACGCAATCGGCCGTCAGCATGCAAATTCAACGGCTGGAAGATCTGCTCGGCGGCGAACTGTTCGACCGTGGCGGCGCGGGTCTGCTGGGGCTGTCGGAGCGCGGCGAACAATTTCTGCCGCTGGCAAAGAAGCTGATCCGGGACAATCAGGCCATTCTTGATCTGATGCGAAGCGCAGACCTCACGGGCCGGGTGCGGCTTGGCGTCTGCGATGACTTTGCCGAACATCTGCTCGCCGGCGTGCTGCGGCGCTTCAGGCGCGCGCATGCGCAGATCAATGTGGAAGTGACGACCGATCTGTCCGTGCCGCTGCTGGATGCATTCGATAACGGCGCGCTGGATCTCGTGGTGGCCAAGCGCCTGCCCGACAACAAGAGCGAACATCTTCATATTCTGACTCAGGCCGATCTCACCTGGGTTTCCGCGCCGAACTTTCTTTACCGCGACCAGCGCCCGCTGCGGCTCGTGCTGTTTCCGGAGCGCATGTATCCCCGCGAGATCCTCACGTCCGCGCTGAAGCGCGCGGACATCCCGTGGGTCGCGACCGCAACGTGTTACAGTCTGTCTGCGTTGCGCGCGGCTGTGGCCGCGGGCATCGGTGTATCCGCGATCGCCAGGAACGCGGTGTTCGGCGACCTGAACATGATCGATGGCACTGACCTGCCCGCGTTGCCCCGGGCGCAGACCGCGCTGTTCTGGAAGCCGGAGACGCTGGCGCCCGCAGTCGAACGCCTGCGCAGCGCCATCATCGGCAACACCATGGCGATTGCAGGATAGCGGCTCATCGCCTTGCATGGACCGCAGCGCGCGGCGCGCACCGATCTCCCTAAGCGTATATTCGGTCCTCATTGGCGTAGATCGCACACCATGCGCGTGGTAGGCTCGCCTCTCTCCTGAGGGTGGGCATGAACACAGCCATTACAAAAGACGACGTCCGGCAATTCTGGGAAGCAGCCTCCTGCGGCGAAGACGCCTTCGCCATAGGCGAAGATGACCTGTCTCGTCTCAAGGCCCAGGCGGCTGCGCGGTATGCGCTTGAACCGTATATTTTCGATTTTGCGCGCTTCCCCGAAGCCAACGGAAAGTCCGTGCTTGAAATCGGCGTTGGCATGGGCGCTGACCACGAGCAATGGGCGCTCAACGCTCCTGCCCGTCTTTGCGGCATCGACCTCACAGAACGGGCGATTGAGTTCACGTCGCAACGGCTCAGCCTGTCGGGCCTTAATTCCGAGCTGCAGACTGCTGACGCCGAACACCTGCCCTTCCAGGACCAATCGTTCGACATTGTGTATAGCTGGGGCGTGCTGCACCACTCGCCTGACACACAATGCGCATTCAAAGAGGTGTCCCGTGTTCTGAAGCCCGGCGGCGTCGCGCGCATCATGGTCTACCACAAGCATTCCATCACCGGCTTTTTGCTGTGGGCGAGATATGGCGTGAAGTCGGGCCTCTCCCTTGCAGAGGTCTATGCGCTGTATCTCGAAAGCCCCGGAACCAAAGCTTATTCGCTCAACGAGGCCAAAGACCTCTGCGAGACGGCAGGCCTCGATCACGTCAAGATCAAGGTCCAGCTTTGCAGCGGCGACCTGCTCGAAGGCGCCGCGGGGCAACGCCATCAGGGCCGGCTCTTGAATTTTGCAAAGGCCGTCTGGCCTCGCCCGTTGATCAAGGCCGTTGGCGCGAGGCTTGGGCTTTTCATGATGATCGAGGCGAGCAAGTAACTGTGGCTGAACCATCCGCGCGGTTCATCGTTCTCAACAGACGCGCGGGACACGATGGCATCCCGGGCGGCCGCGTCATGATCGCATCAAGGCACATGATCACGTCACGGCAAAGACGATCCGGAGGAGACGAATGTTCGCAGTGCTGTTCGAGGTGCACCCGAAGCCCGGCCGGATGGACGCCTATCTCGGCTATGCCAAGATGCTGCGGCCGGAGGTGGAAAAGATCGACGGCTTCATCGACAATGTGCGCTACCGCAGCCTGACGCGCGAGGGCTGGCTGCTGTCAGTCTCAAGCTGGCGCGATGAAAAAGCCCTGGTGCGCTGGCGCGTGCATGCGCGCCACCACGCGGTGCAAGGCAAGGGCCGCACCGATGTGTTCAGCGATTATCATTTGCGCATCGGCGAGATCACCGACGACACGCGCCCGCCTCAAGGCTGCAGGGTGCAGGAGCAGCGCTTCGACGAGACGCAAGTGGGCGACGCCACCACCGTGACGCTGATCGACGCCTCACGACCGCCCGCATGGGTGAAGGCGACGAGCGCGAACGAGATCGCGACCGCCTTGGGGCTCGAGACCGGCGCCGGGGGCCTCGTCGCGTGGGATGTGTTCGAGGCGGTGCTGACGCCGGGCGATGTCATTCTCTTGATGTCATGGCGCACCAAGGAGCACGCGCAAGCGTTCGAGGCGCGCGTGGCTTTACCCGAAGGCGCGCGGCGGCGGCGCGTGCGCATCGTGCGCGACTACGGCCAGTTCGACCGGCGCGAGGCGCCGCAATATTACCCCGAGGTTGCGCGGGAGAAGCCCATGAAAGAGCCGATGAAAGACAAGCAGCCGGACAACCAGTCCGGACCGCTGCACTTCTATCTGTGGTCCGTGCAGGACAAGCGCCGCATCAGTGACGTGTTTGACGACGAAGAGAGACTGTGGGCCTTTGCGGAGACCAACGGCTATTGCCGCAACGAGATCGACCGCGAAGACGCCGACCCGCGGAGCGTGCTCAATCCCGGTTATGAGATTCACGAAAGCACCGCGAGCGGTGAACACATCGGGACGATTGCGCGACAAAGGATTGCGGGCCGGAGCTGAGCGGCGGGGGCTGGTGCGCCTTTAAAGAAAGAGGGCTGCGGGCTGTGTGTGGGTGGAGCCGCTAAGCCGTCACAAGAAGCTTGCCTTCATGCTTCAGTTTGCTCGGCTTGATCTTGATCTCCACGTCGGATCCCAGCGCGCGGACAAAGTACAGCAACCGTTCAAGAGAAAAGCCCTCGAACTTTCCGCGCAGCAATTTTGATACGTCGGGCTGCTTCAAGCCCATGCGGGTTGCCGCCTGCCCCTGCGTGAGATCAAGCTTTTCGATCATCGTACTGATCAGCATAACGAGCTGGGCCTTGGCCTGATGCGCCTGCGCGTTTTCGAGCCCGAGATCAGCGAAAATATTTCCGCTGCTTCGTGTGATTTTTGATGTCTTCGGCGTTGTCATCTTCCTTCCGCGCTTCGCGTCAGGTTTTATATATAGTAGAATTACTATATATACACCAATGGTTTGACATCAAATATTCAAGCTTGTTCCGCCGCGTTGCGCGCCAGCAGAACTTCCCCAATTAGGCGATCGACCTTCACCACCAATCCCAGGAATTCATCTGGCAACTGGAAATCCGGATTCTTCCGTTTCTCCGCTACAGCGAAGTCGACGATGGCTCGGAATGTCTGAACGAACTGCCTGGCAGTTCGGATGCGCCCATACTTTTTATCTTTGATTTCCGAGAACCCCCAGCGCCATGGGTAATGGCCGCCGTACTCTCTCCACTCATCGAACTTGTCCAGAAAGAACTTTTTTCGCCAGTATTGCCTAACTCCCATTCGTCTTATTTCCGCTTCTTCAATTAGCGGACGAACGCGACGACGGTATCTATAAATATAATTCTCATATTCAGAATGAGTGATGTAGGACGTGACGTGATCCCATCCAAAACATTCACCAGCTTCATCAGCCTCGTATTTTCGGAGATGCCAATTACAAGACTGACAGGCTAATCCTCGAATATTGTAGATGGTAATCTGTTTTACCACCATCGCCATATTCCGGTTCGTGATCGTGCTCGATCACTAGACGCTTTGTCCGATCGCAGAGAGCACATTTGAAATTTTGTTGCACAGCTAGTTCTGCAATAACCTGCTGAACCGGTGGACTAATACGCATCCAAGCTGCGAACCCTTTTCCCAAAAACCGCTTAGGAAAAATCTTCCAAAGTTCGTAACTCATCGCCCCCTCCAGATCATTTGAGACTGGATAGGCGCTTAAAAGGCGGACGTTTTAAGGCAGCCTCTTCGCTCAGCCCGCGCCACATTAGGCTGCCGCTCACTTCCGAGCCCGCAGTTTCTTCAACGCCTTCGGCAGCTCGTCGATGGTGGAGATGATGGTGCCTCCACTGGCACGAATGAAATATTCCACCTGCAGGTTGACGATGGAGCCTTCGTTATCGGCCGACAGGCGAAAGTCGCCGCGATAGCCGATGATGCGTTTGCCGCGCGCGAAGCCATAGCCGATCTCGGCGGCGGTGCCGCTATCGACGTCGACGCCATCTAGTGTTCCGGTTCTGACATTCGTATCACCTCGCAGCACGCACTTTACGAATGTCAGAACCAAAGGAACACTAGCAAATATAAAACTCTAGTGTGGCTTTGACTCTGACGTTCCTTCGAAGAGTGCGCGGCAAAACTGAAAGGAACGTCAGAGTCGCCACACTAGCACGGCGACTATTGCCTCCGCCTGGTCGATCAGCTTCTGGTTCTTCGCGCCGATTTTCGGATTGAGCTTCAGCCACGCCTTGCGCCGCGCCTTGCCATAGGGCATCGCCAACACCTTCGCGATGGCTTTCGGCTCGAAGCTCCACGGGTCGAGCACCTCGTGCCTCAACGATCCAAACAGCGATACCATCTGAAGATGAAACGCGCGGCCGACTTCGGAGAAGCCGAGCGGACCGGCGAGATAGATTTTCATGACGATACTCGACCAACCAGACAACACATGAGCAGCGCAACACCGTTCTTAACCTGCATCATCTCAAAAGATCTTCTTGCGCGGCCTGATCCGAGCATATTCAATTGGCCTTCCAGTACAACGTGGGAGGGGCATTCATGAAGACCTTTACAGGCTACACGAATATCTTCGACGATGGAGAGGGGCGCAGATACCCAAGCGGTACCATATTCGAGACAGCAGAGGCCGCGCTCACTGCTCAAAAGAACCCAGCCCTTGTAGGCAAAGCTGTTTTTCTTGCCCAGGTCACATGGTCTGAAGAGAAAGCAGACAGCGATTGGAAAATTCGCCGCTAACAGGGCACTGTTTTTCCTGTCCGCGCGGCAACATCCTTCATCCGCGCCAGCATCAGCGCGGCGAGACCTCTGGGCGCACTGTTTGCGGATCACCCCGCGTCAGTATTGCGGACCGTAATAGCGCGCGCGCGCGGCGTACGGCCATAGCGCGCATAAGAGCCGCGAAGCGCGTAGTTTCGCTGACAGTAATAGCCGGTGCCGGATGCGCTCGCCTGACACTCCCTACGGGTTGCGTATGAGCAGTCGCCCGGCCCGGGGCCACTCACCAGGCACCATGCATAATTCTGGGCCTGCGCCGCGCCAATGTCGAGAACTGTGCTAGCTGCCACCGCCGCAATCGCTAAAAGAATGGTTCGCATGGCAATCTCCCGATGTAACGGACTCAAGCATGATCCGGAAAAGTGTGCAGCGGTTTTCCGACAAGATCATGCTCAAACAACCTCCGCCATTGGAATATAGGCGCGGTGATGGATTCAGAGAAGACGCGTTAAGAGAAGTCCCGCGAAAGTGTTACGCGGCGCGCTTTGACGGCAGTTGGGCTGGTTGGGTTGCTGCTTGACCGGGCTGGTTTTTCACGCGTCGTTTTTCGCCAACACATCACATTCTGAAGGCATTACATTTTGAAAGATCGCGGCCGCACGGCACGAGACGCGGGGCTTGCAGGCGATGAAGTCTCGCTTTTGACGGATACGCCGCGTCAGCCTTTTGACGGATGATGGGGCCACACCGTTGGCCGATGCACGGTGTCAGTATTGCGGACCGTAATACCGATTTGCCCGTGGTGAACGCCCGTAACCGTAGCCCATCGCGCCATTGTTCTGCGGCAGCCAGTAGTTCGGCTGGCAGTATTTTCCGGTGCCGGATGCAGTCGCCATGCACTGCTCATAGCTGTCGTATTTGCAGTCCCCCGGCCCCGGACCGTTGACCAGGCAATAGGGATATTGCTGGGCCCGCGCCGCGCCGACGTTGAACACGGACGCGGCAGCCAGAGCGGCAAAGGCCAAAAGAATGGTTCGCATGGCGAGCTCCGAAGGCAACAGGCTTGGATTCTGTTGAGGGATATAGGTGGGCGTGTTGCGCGGAGAAGGCCAGACAAGAGGTTGTGAGGGACTTTAAGGGCGGCGGAGGTGCTGGGCGGCGGCATCTCCAGCACCTTCGCGCTCCTACGCGAAGCTCCACGGGTCGAACACCTCGTGCTTCAACGCCTCAAGCTGCGTGACCATCTGAGGATGAAACACGCGGCCGGATTACCCGCGCATTTAATCAAGGATTCTCAGATCGTCTGCGCTCAAGCCAATTTCGAAACATCTCTGGATTTTTTTCTTTAACCACCCTCTCGAATCCCGATTATAAGACAAGGGGACTAACAACATAGGAAAACAACGAAGGAGGCTTTCTTGAGGACCGCTCTCTTAGACAGTGATCAATCATACTAGTCGCAAACCACAAAAATGCATGCGCCTCAGAAGAAGGAAGCAGCTCCGTGCCCATAGATGGCAGACTCTGATATCCATCATTCAGGTCCTGTCGATACTTTAGTTCAAGTCCTTGGGCGCTCCCTGGAATTAAGAGACCCTTGCCAAGTATATAGACAGCATCTGGACGCAGATTGATCGGCACATCAGCTACAGCCTTATCTATACGCTTGGCCGTAGTATCGAGATCCCAATCGCTTTCATACGCAAACAGGGAATACCATATGTCGCCGATTGGAATCTTCTGTTGCGGCGGCAATGCCAGTCTTTTCACACTCATGCAACTCAGTATCGCTTTCCTGAGCTCCCCGAGATTTAAACGAGACTTGACTTCAATCGCACCGAATACGGCTTCGACCGGATAGTATGAACATCCATCAGTGTGGACAACCGCAGCTCCGGTAGCGGTATCCAGAAGAAGAATATCTTGCTCTCGGCTATGGGCGGTCGTTCTCTCAATAACAAAACCTTTACTGAGCTCTATAGATCTTGGAAACATTGGTTCGAGCACTTTCACAAGATCAGTTTCGCGCGCATCACCGCGGTGACGTGGATGCCTGATTCCCGCTTTCTGTTTATGCAGCGCCTTTAACGACAGTAAGCTTTGCTCGAACCACTTTGAAATCAGAGTGATGTCTACCCGCGACGAGACAGCTGCCAATTTGACGTCAGCCTTGAAGGTCTTTTCGTCCATTACCAGCTCCGGATAGCGGCCACATCTGACTCTTGCGAGGTCCAACACCTCGCGCGCCAAGTCCGCGGTTGAACGAACCGCTTGCTCACGATGAAAGAGTGCCCTCCCGGAAAAAGCGTTTCATCAACGACTACGCGATTTATGGCTGCAGACGAATCTTGAATGTGCCCTCTCCCTCCATCGTAGCAGTCGGGGGAGAGGATTCGATCAACTTATCGAGCTGAGGAAATCCTGATCGATAGCCTTTTATAATTTCATATTGATAATCGAAAGAAAGCGCCCCCACAAACTCTCCATCGTGGAGATAGCCAATTGCATCTGTATAAGCCACACACCTAAAGCCAATTGGGGATCTGACCTTTGGCCCATTAGGAATGATCGCAGTCTCTTCGCCTGGCTTTAAATGACCATGAACAACGTTCTGAAATATAGAGGGGCGGTTCACGTCCGTTGAAACATACTCGTCAGAACAGAAAAATTCAAAATCGCCCAATCCCGCGATGCGGTTGAGCTCTGCAAACTGCTGATACGGGCTTAACACGCGCACAGTCGCTTTCAGTCGACCATCATTAATTCGTTCAACGGCGACGCCTGTCACTCCCCCCACAGTATTCTTGAATGGAGCTCCATTGAATAACGGGTGATTTGAGTGATGCTCTCCATAGTGTACCTCGCCGCCAACAATCTTCATCTTTGATCGCAGACCAGCGGCAAGAGGATTGTTGACGTCTGGGCGACTCGTTTCGCTTCTCTTTCGAATAGCTTCGTAACTAAGGATATTGGTCAAAACCATCAGGTTTTTGTCCGTTTCTTCGAAGCGCCATTGCAGAATCGGCTTTTCAAGTTGGCCAGTTGCGTACAAACGGAATTCACGACCATTTGTGAGCACAAAAAATGCTGCTGATATTTCGGGGTGGGCGGAATAAGTATGTGCTTGTTCTACATCGTCCTGATTGAGTTGGACATTAGGCGCCTTAACCTCAACAGCCCAACGACCATAAGATATTGCTTCACAGATGTAGTCGGCTCTACCGACCAGCGCCGGATCTTTCTTAGGATTTTTGCGTCCAAGGAATGCTTTATCGTATTTCAGCGTCACCTCGGTTCTTATGTTTGCTTGGCTGCCATGTTCATACCCAAGCCTCTTAAGAAACGGGCGAACTATGATTTCGCGAACATCAGTTTCATTCATTGAATCAAAATCGGGCGTCACTAGTCGCTCCAGCGTTCATAAGGAAGCATGACAAACCATGATGTCGAACAAAAGGGGCGGACTCGGTGCAACGTAGAGCGCAACGAATCCTCTCACGGCCAATTTTGGGCAATCGTATCCGCAAGAGCATCGACGACTGATTTATCATTGCATGTGATCTTGCGGCGATCTTGAGACTCCCTGAAGGCGACGCCCCGCAGGACTTTGTTCACGCGAACCGGCTTGTTTTTCTCATCTAGCTCAACATGCAGTTCCCACGCCGCGCCGCCGCTAACCCCGCCATAACTCTTAGGAATTCTTGGCCCCGATGAATGGTCTATTTCAACTTCCACCAGATCCGCGTCGCCCTCCTTGAACTCACGCAAGTTCGTCGCTGCACCGAATAGCCCACCAACCTCTATTTTCTTTCCAGGATTTGCCCCTTTATCAACCTCCTCCGTCCACTCGCCAACAACACCAACGATAGCAGAGCACTTACTCATTTTGTGCTCAGGCTTACTCACTCGAAAATCACGCGGAATCGCAAGATTATAAAATACCGCACCAATAGCTTCGAGATTTCGACCGTCAATGGTGGGAATTTTTAAGAAAGCAATATCGGGGGCTTCACAATTCTGTCCACTCCACTTAACGACACGCTCTGTATGGTTTAGATCGAGCCTATAGTTTTGTAGAACTGGCTCGATGCTGGGAAAACGAACAAGACCAACGGTTTCTCCCTGCTGCATGGGCTGAAGGACGTGTCCAGCGGTTAGGATCCCATAGACTTCACCGAGCTTGACGAAAGTCCCAGTCCCAGCCGGCTCCGCGGTCTCTATCTGGTTTGCCACTTTGAACCTTAAGAAGCCGACACTGTAATCGCAGACCGGGCCGGTGAAAGATTCATCAATAGGGATTTTTACTTCTTGACCAACGTTCAATTTCGTCCTCGTGAACTGATTAAACGGAATTTAGTCGCGCATTCAGTATTAATCGCCGCAATTTCCCCGAGAAGGAAGACAAGGACTATCCGGGTTTTACGCAACGCCTGTCAGGAAAGCGCCGCCTTTAGCTTCTTAGGCTCCGGCAATCCTTCGGCTAAACGGCGCATGAAGGCGCGAGTCGCCATAAGGATTTCCTCCGCAACTTCGGGACTAAACTCTTTCGTCATAACCACCAGCTTGCCGTTCACATGGCTTATCTTGTTGCGCCATGCATTTTTTAATCCCGCGACGGTGCCTTGAGTTTGTTCGAGAAATTGGAAGTTCTTCTTTTCAAAAGCGGTTCGCTCTTGATACTTCTTGTCTATGACTTTCGTGAGCGCGTTAGATACAGCGGTCCATCCAGACAGAGGATCCGAGACTTTTAGAAATTTTCCCAGTTCGATCAGCCCCGTTTCAACAATTTGGACGCTATGAAAAACCGAAGCGGGGTAACGCGATAAAGCGAAGCATTTCCGAGCCTCCTCCACGTCATCGACAATCGTTGGAAACCTTTCAATAGCTCGCTCCCACCCCAATCGTGGTTTTTCGAAATACTCTCCTTCGAGCGGGGTCAGACTAAAGAAGAGTTTTTCATTGGTCTCATCAAGTAATCGTCCGCGAAATTCGACGCATACCCCAACCAAGTCAGACCATTTTGATCCGGGCTCCTGAACCTTCTGAACAAGACGTTGTAAGCTTGCATTCGTCGCAACAAGTCCAAGGTCCTTCAAATCGCTTTCATAGCTTTTGAATTTCTCAGCAAGATCATCCTTCGCCTCTTCCCCGATTTCGAAGTCGTTAGGCAGGTGCTCGAACGCCACTATCCCAGCAACAATTGAAAATAGCCCTGATGCGAAAATAGATCGCATGATTTCAGCAAAGCTCCAGACATTGCCGGGCGCCAAATCCCCAGCACCACTCATGGTAGCACCCGATTCGGTAAACACGCAAAGCGTCCGCTCGACCTCGTCTAATGCGTTGCTGCCATAGGAGTGAATTCCATTCATGCCCCCCTACCCCCTCAACACCCGCCCCACCGTGTTCAACGCCACGCGGAGATTCCCGAGCTCGGTGTCCGCGGGGTAGCGCTCTTCGATGCAGACTTTGCGCAGCGCCTTCAACAGTGCGGCGCTTTGATGACTACTTTGAACTGTACTTTGACCTATTCCTGGGCCGAGGGTGCGGCCGACCTCGTGCAGGCGGTCGTGGCAGAGGTCATATTTCGCGCGCAGCCGCTTGCGCCGCCGCTCCTGCTCCTCCGGCTCGACGCCCTCATCGCCCTCCCACACATAAAAGCCGGTGGCGACGGCCTCCGTCAGGCTGCCTGATTTCGGCGAGCCGATGCGCAGCCCGATCATGCAGCTATACGCGCGCACCATCGACGCCCACGCGTTGCCCGCCTGCAGCTGCGCCTCGTCGATCAGCCCTTCATGCCGCAGCCGGCCGAGCGGATAGCCCAGCAATTCCGATTTCGGATTCTTCTGCCCGCGCCGGTGCGGCTGATTGTAAACCACGCTGAGATCCACGATCTCGCCGCGCGATTTGCCTTTGCTGTCGCGCACCACATTGGTCTTGCGCTTGCGGCCCGTGCGGCGGTTGATGACGATCTGCACCATTTTTGTCTCTCCGTTTCTTGTTCAAATGTTGAGCGGGCTGTTGGCTGCGCTTCAGTGATGTTGGCTTGAGTGATTTCGCTTCTGAATGATCGCGCGCGCGGCTTGTGTTGTTCATGCGTGGCGTTCGTTGCGTTGGTTTTGAATCACCCGCGTTCAACTTCCCGCCTTCAGTTGCGCGCGCAATTGCTGAAAGCCTTCGATCACCCGCGCACGCGCGGCGCTATCTCGCTCCGGCGGCGGAAGGCGTTTGCGCTTGCTCTTCGCCACGCGCTCCAGATGCGCGAGATGCTCGCGATAACGCGGTTCGAGAAACGCTTTCACTTTCGCGAGCGACGGCAGAAACTCGCAAGCTCCCGGCAGCCCGTGCACGGGATCAACCGCCGCCGCCACCAGCGCCTCCGGGTAATGCGAGAACATCTTCACCAGGCCCGCCGCATAGACCTTCGGATCGCTCGCCTGGATCGCCGGATAAAAGCCGATCAGCCGCTCCGCAGCTAGCGCCGCCGTTTGCAAGCTCTTTGAGGTTGGCTCGGACATCGTTGGTTTCCGCCTGTTTGCGCTGGAATTCGGTGAGCGGCTTTGCACCTTGTGCCGCTCCTTGCGCTTCCGCGCGCAGCACGCCGCCGATATATTCCTTCGGGTTTTCCTTGGTGCTCGCGGTCTCCAGCGCCGCACGCGCGAGCGCAACATTGCCGCCCTTCGCCGCCTTCAGCTTCGCCAGCAAGCCGCCGGCGTTCTTCCCCAGCAGCGCTTTGCCGCGGATGAAATAATCCCGCTCGGCGATCGACGGATCGAGAACATCTTGCGTGCGCGTCAGCGAAGATGACTCTGGTTCTGACTCTGTGTCTGTCTCTGGCGCCGTTGCGGCAGAGAGCGCGAGGCTCGTTTGAATCGCCTCGACGCCGTTGCCTGAAACGTTGCGCGAAGCACGATGCTTGCGCACCCGCTCGGTGGAATTGTCGGACTTGTATTGCCGCCCGTCCCAATTATGCGGCTTGAGCCCCGCATCGGTTTCGTCCAAAAGTTCAGCGGCGCGCAAACGCGCCAGCACGGCGGAGGCTTTCTTCAACGGCATGCGCAGCAGCAGCGCGACATCGGAGAGCTGCGGCAGCACCCCGTCGTTCTTCGAGGCGATGCAGAGCGTCGCCACCCATTGCCAGCGCGCGCTTTCCGGCAGGCGCAAAATCTTCGGATCGTTGATCGCGTCATCATAAAGGCGAAACCAGCGGCTCATGCACGGGCCTCGTTTAATGCAGCGAGCGTGCGCTCGATCTCCGCCACATCGCGCGCCAGCTCCGCATCCAGCGGCAGTTCGCGTTCGATCTTGCGCGAGGCATAAAGAATGGTGGTGTGGTCCAGCCCGCCGAAGCGCATGCCGATTTCCGGCAGCGACTGGATGGTGAGGATCTTGCTCAAATAGATCGCGATGTGGCGGCGGCGCACCGTGGCCTTCGAACGCCGCTTAGCGAACAGCTCCACCCGCGACATGCGAAAGTAAGCGATCACCGCGTCCTGAATGTCGCGCACCGTGAGATGCGCGCCCGAGCTGGCTGCTGCTGACTCAAAGGTGCGAGTGGTTCGTGATGCGTTTCCAGCTTGGACTGCGGGTGCCGCGTGGTTGCTGGTCATCACGCTAGTTGAGCTGCCGCTCTCGCCATTGGAGCCCGCGATTCCGCTTCCTACTGCCGCCTGAATATTTCCCACGCGGGGGAATCCGCCGCGCAGCGGGTAGAATTTATCCCCCGGCTTTTGAGCTGGCCTTACCGGTTCAGGCGGGCGATAAGCGTTGTTCTGAATGCGCGCAAGCCGCGCCTTGTGCTGCTCGTGCAGCCGCTGTTGTTCGGTTGTCATCTCTGCCTCCCTCGTTCTTGCCGGGCCTGCCGTGTGCAGCCCTTGCTCATGTCTCGCTGAGTCACGGTTGTTCGCGTCATGGTTCGTGATCGCGCGGGCTCATGTCCGCGCTGGATGGATTGAATGTCTGCCGCAAGGCGTGACGTGCACGGCGCACGTGCAGGCGCGCCCGGTGGCGGCAGGTGGATGCTGGAAGCGCCGGCAGCGCATAGACCGCCAGCCCCATCGCAAACGAGGCGCGATAAACCCCGCCGATCATCAGCAGCGGATAAACGTAGCCCTGCGCGGAAATGGCTTTATTTAAGGGGATGACGCGCGCCGCTGCCTGTGCGCACTCGTTGGCGCCCTTGGCCGCCTTAAGTTCGATCGCGCTCATGGCGAGACCTCCTTGCGCCAAGTCCCTTTTTGCAAAGTCTCCTTGCGCGAAGACGCCCGCGCCACCGTCTTGCGCTTTGATGGTTTCTTGGGCCGCACCACCGCGGCCGGCCAGTCCAGATCCGCCGGCCAGTGGTCGGAAAACCACTGGATGATCTCGTCATATTTGCGCGCGGTGAAAGACGTGCGGCTCTCCATCAGCCGCGTGAAGAACGGCGAGTCATTCGCCGCCTTCCGCCCCAGTGTGGTGAGTTTCATGTTGCGCCGCTCAGCAAAGGCCGTGGCGCAGCTCATCAGGTGTTGTTTGAGATCGTTCTCCATGCGTTCACCATGATGGAAAATCTCCCACCATGCAACAGAAGAGTGGAAGATTTTCCATTGGATTTCCACAGGCATTTAGTGGAAAATATTCCACATGAGCGACAACGAGTTACGCACCCGCATTCAGAACCGGCTCAATGAGCTTGGGCGTTCGCCGATCACGGCGGCGGTCAGCGTTGGGCTCGAGCGCACGTATATTCGCGATTTCGTCAACGGGCGGAAGGATTCCATCCGCCTCGACAAGCGCGCGCTGGTGGCGCAGGCGTTGGACTGGAGCGTCGAGCAGCTGATGAACGAAGGCGCGCGCGGCATCGCCCGCCCCTCAATGGTTGCGGGCGAACGGCTCGTCGGCGCGCACGACTTCCCGATCTATGCTGCGGCCCAAGGCGGCAACGGCCACATGATCGTGCACACCGACGTGATGGAATATGTGAAGCGGCCGGTGATCCTGGAGGGCGTGCCGGACGCTTACGGCATTCTCGTGGTCGGCGACAGCATGGTGCCGGCCTATCGCCCCGGCGACATGGCGCTGATCCATCCGCGCCGCCCGCCCGAGCGCGACACCGACGTGGTGCTCTATGATCAGGACCACCGCACGGGTGAAGCGAAATCGATGATCAAGCGCCTCATCGGCTTCAACGATCGCTCATGGAAGCTCGAGCAATACAATCCCGCGAAGACGTTCTCCGAACACCGCGCCGATTGGCCCATCTGCCATCAGGTGGTGGGGATGTATAAGGGGCGACGGTGAGCGGCGTTTCGCCCCTTTTCAAAAGTGTGTATTTACACACCTTGCAAAATAAACACGGTGTGTATAAATACACATGAAATCGCAGGACATTATATCGGCCCTGAAATCAGATGGTTGGGAGCAGGTCGCCCAAAAGGGCAGCCATGTTCAGTTCAAGCATCCGACGAAACCAGGGCGCGTGACTGTCCCGCATCCGAAGAAGGACATTCCGCTTGGGACGCTTAGGAGCATCGAAAAGCAGGCCGGTCTCAAGCTGAGATGAATTTCACCTCTGCTGAAGCGGAGAACATGAGATGAGACAGTACATCGCCCTGATTCATAAGGACGCCGACAGCGATTATGGCGTTTCGTTTCCTGATCTTCCCGGCGTGATCACCGCAGGAAGCACGCTGGACGAAGCGCGCGATATGGCGATGGAAGCCCTCGCCCTGCATCTCGAAGGACTCGTCGAGGACGGCGAAGCGGTGCCCGAGCCGTCATCGCTGGAAGAGATCATGTCGGTTGCCGAAAACAGGGACGGCGTTGCCGTCTTGATCGCGGCCCCCGCCCCTGAAGTGAAAACCGTTCGCGTCAACGTGACGTTGCCCGCCGACGTATTGAGCGAGATTGATAAATATGCCGAGCGTGAAGGCTACACGCGCTCGGGCTTTCTTGTTCAGGCCGCAAAGAAAGTGATGGCTGCGTAAAGCAGCGCAGTGCCGGCGGTCCAACATCGCTCATGGAAACTCGAGCAATACAACCCCGCGAAGACGCTCGTAGAACACCGCGCCGACTGGCCCATCTGCCATCGGGTGGTGGGGAGTTGAGTTAACAGGAACTGCGTAACAACGGTCAAACCCGTCTACGTCGAAACGAGACCGATCTTCAGCTTCGTGCCGGTTGCCTCAGCATAGCGTCGCAGCGTCGAAAGAGTCGGCGCGACGTTGCCAGCCTCCAGCCGGGCGATTGCCGACTGAGTCGTTCCGATCTTCTTGGCGACCTCGGCCTGTGACAGCTTGGCCCTGGTCCGCGCGCGGATCAGCGCCTCGACAATCGCATAGTCGGCATCAGCCTTTGCATATTCCTGCTTGAACTTGGGATCATGCATGAGGCGCTTCTTGAGAATTGCGATCTTAGTCATGGCTTCACCGATCTCATTCGTTCACGAGCTATCCTGAGAGCCGCTGCCGGCGTCTTCTGCGACTTCTTCACGAACACATGCAGGACGACAACACGCCGACCGGTCACGGTCACGTAAAGGCCACGCGCGATACCTTCCGATGCCTTTGCACGCAGTTCCCATATCTTGCCCTCGATGTGTTTGACGTGAGGTTCGCGCAATTGGTCGAGGCCGACACTTTCCACCATTTCCAAGAGACGGATCAGACGGGCCTAAAGCGCTGGCGGCAAAGCCTCAATTTCAGCATCAACGCTAGTGTTGAGGGTTTCCGACCGACCATTGCATGGATGCTATATATAGCGTAGACGCTATGATGTCAAGGATGAGATCATGGCAAAGACGCTCGCAGAACACCGCGCCGACTGGCCCATCTGCCATCAGGTGGTGGGGATGTATAACGGGAGACGTTAAAAGAAACACGGGGCGGAATCCTATCGCGCCCCACTCAATTGTAGCGGTGGCGATCGCTGCGCAAATTGTCTTGCGCGCGATTGCCATACGCGCCTGCGCTCGTGCAGCCTGAGCCTTGCGGGTATCCCGAGGCTAAGCCGCGTGCCGTCCTGGGTCGCGGTGCGTCATCACCGGCTCCGAACTGGTCTGGCCCGGTGCGTCTTGAACGGCCACGTGATGGCTATGGACCAACGCCCAGCCTTTCCAGCCCGTGAATAGCAGGATGCCGACGACCACGAGCGAGAGAATCCAGCCCCACGGCCTTATTGCGGCTTCAGCGCCCTGATTATACCGGATCAGAAAGTTGAAGAACGCAATGATGACCGCGGCGAGATTACCGAACATATGATACCAGGCATCGTTCAGCGCCCGGATGCGAGCCTCGCCAAAGAAATCGGTAAACCCCGCCACGGCGGCGAGAAGTGCCATCACGACGCCCGCGCCGATCAGCCAGATCGAGGCTCTCGCCCAGAAACCGTCGCCCGTTCCAATGAACGCGAGGTCCGTGACGAACGCTCCCACCAGGAAGGCGACGGGAAACGGAATCAGCATTGGATGGAGCGGGTGAGTGCCGAGCTTTGCTGTGCTTACAGGATTAACGTTCATGGGGGATCTCCTCTCGAACGATCTGTCGGACCAATCTCCGCCAATCCTGCTAGTTCCTTACAGACGTCGGTGCGGCGCAGTAATTTGACCTCTTTCGCAAACGCGTAAGCCCTTGAAACGCGATTTGGGCGGAACTCCAATTGGTCGCTCAGCATCATGAGCCGACCAAAAAACCGATTTCCCGCGCCATGTCCGACGCAACCGTCGGGCCTTAAGCAGTGGCCCGGATACAGAATCCCACACCGCGAACTGTGTGAATGATTGGATAGACCTGTTCGTTGTCGACTTTTCTTCGCAGACGTCCAACGTAGACATCAATGAGGTTCGTCGCGGGATCGAAATGCAGACCCCAGACGTGCTGCAGCAGCAGACTTCGCGTGATGACTTCACCGGCATGGCGCGCAAGATATTCCAGAAGTCTGAATTCCCGGGGCCGTAACCCGATCTGCCGGCCGGCCCGGGACGCGGTTCGAGCGACGAGGTCCATCTCCAGATCACCCACCCGCAGCACGGTTTCGATTCCAACCCAAGGGCTACGCCGCGACAGCGCATCAACACGCGCCAGCATTTCAGCGAGGGCGAACGGCTTCACCAGATAGTCGTCGGCGCCCGCACGCAGACCGTCCACGCGATCAGCGACCTGGCCGAGTACACTGATCATCAAGGCGGGGGTCCCGACTCCATCTTGCCTGAGGCGCCGGATGACTTCGATCCCATCGATGCCCGGCAAGATGCGATCGACGGTCATCACAGCGTATTCGGCGGCGTGACCAAAGCGCAGCCCCTTCTCGCCGTCAGATGCGATTGTAACGTCGTAGCCAGCGGCACCCAAGCAACTGCCAAGCTCACCGGCAGTCTGCCAATCATCCTCGATGACGAGAACACGACGCATGCAGTTCGGCATGACATCACCTCCCGCGCGGGTTCCGGGCTTCGGGATTGCGTCCGTGGCATTGAGACGTCAAGTCATACCACTTGCGGCGTTCGGTGTTGCCTCAGCCGTTTGTCATCTTCGATCGGCAGAAAGACTGACGTCGTTTCGAGGAAATTTGGCCACCATGCAACCACCGCGCCGATGCGGGGCCTGACCATCGAAGTGGCGCAGGTTCGGCTCGCGCACGAGGCCGTGACCCCATAGACCGAGATTGGGTGGAGTGCGGCCTCTCCGTTTCTTGCGATCGGATAAGGACAGGCCGCGATCGGAGGGCGCTATTTCAGCGGCAAAAACAGTTCCGCGACCGTCTCATGCTCCGGTACCTCCGGGAAGAAGCTCAGCCGCTGGCAATAGATCGGGAAGTCGCGAGCTTCCTCGCCGCTGGCCGGAAGCCAGTCGCGATAAAGGTAGAGCGCGGCGGGCTCCAGATTGTCGGTGTTGCCAACGACGCGCAGCACCGCACAGCGTCCGCCAGGGATCTCGCCGGCTTTGATCTCTTCGCCGTTCGCCTCGATCGGCTGGTCGGTCCCGACACAAAGATCCTGGCTATAATCGGCAGGCGACGCAGGACGCCGCTCGGAACGCCAGACACTGAAGGTCGGACTTGTACTGGGGTGCAGGCCAGCGGCCTTGCGCCACGCGATGAACCGCTGGATGGTGGCGCTGAGCGTCGCCGGGTCGCCCCGATGCTCCATGATCGCCACCCGCGTGGGGGGCACGTCGCGTATCGTCACGTCGTCAGTGGTAAAAGTCTTCTGCATGAGCTTGCTCCGCGCGTTGTCGAGAGGCCCGAAGGCCGCAAACCACGACTCCCAGTCGGGAGACTTCCGGAACGACGAAGGCGATTGCCCGAACCATTCCCGAAAGGCACGGGCGAAGGCGTCCGGTGCCTCGTAACCGGCATCCATCGCTATGTCCGTGACGCTTTGGGCATCCCTGTAGACCAGCCGGTATGAAGCGCGCTTCATGCGGGCGAGCTGGATATAGCGATAGACGGACAGCCCGAAGGTCGCCGTGAACTGCCGGTGGAAATGATATTTCGAGTAGGCTGCGACGCTGCTCAGCACGTCCAGGTCCAGATCCTCGTCCAGATGCCGGTCGATGTGATCCAGCACCCGCTGCATCCGGGCATGGTAGTTTTGAAGCGCCGCCTTCATCGTTCTGTTCTCCGTGGCAGCGCCAACTAATCCCACGCAGGCATGACGCGCTCGACCGATCTTGCGGTATGGCGTGGATCAGCCGGCAAACCTCCCAAGACCGCTCACAGCGGAATCTGATTTAGGAATGAATGGCAAGATATAGCCCATTGGCGACAGACGGGTTTCCCATCCAAAGCCGCACTCCTTAACCGGGGCGCGGCTTTTTTAATTCTGATGATGGGTCATCGAATTTCCCCAATCATTCTGTCATAGGCCGATCCGCCCGGCGCCGTTCGGGAATTTCTGAAACAGGCCAGAGCATGATCCGGAAAAGTGTGCAGCGGTTTTCCGAAAAGATCATGCTCAAACAATAACCTAAAGCGCGATGATGATTCATCCTGATCTCATCGCGCTTTAGTCGCCTCGCAGGACGTCAAGTCGATGGCATCGTATAGCTTCTGATGGCCTTGATCGGCGCGTTGTTCGTAGAAGCACGGAAACTGTAGATGTCACAGAATGCGACAGACTTCCCGTTTCTATACTTCAGGAGCCCGTCGGCGACACCATCGTAACCATGCGTGACGATTGTAGTGATGATCAACTCCTGCACTTCTTTACCTCGAGAGTGCTGAAGCTCCGCGAGAACGGCTTGTTTTCCGGTAACAGTTCGTCCGCCAACGATGTGCCAAGTGATGTCGTCTGTCGCATTGTTGGCAGCCGCACTGGCGTCGCCTTTAACAATCGCAATAATAAAATCTCTCACAAACTCCTTTTTGGGCGCATTACGACAACGTTCATTGACAGTGACCTTCACCACGATGATTCATCCTCCGGTGGGAATTAGGGCAAGGTGCAAAGCAGACCAGGCAGTGGACTCATAATCGCAAATGTCCGCTACGAGTCGAGAGTGGCCTGTCGCTTCCAGCACCCGCTGCATCTGGGCATGGTACTCTTGAAGCGGCGCCTTCATAGATTCTTGTTTTGACGCGTTTTCTTCACCCGAACGAGTGGAGCGGATTTGACGTTCGCCCCTACTTGCCGCGAGTTCGCAATGCGAACGTCAAATCCCAAGCTCCACTCGAATTATATAGCTGCTCGTGGTGCTTCGATTCTCACGTTCGCAACAGTGCCCACCAAAACGGGATGCGAACGTGAGAATCGGACCACGAGGTAGCCACTTCGCTCGAAAACGATCTAGGCGACACCTTGGAGATTGGAAGCATGGCACTCAAGCGGATGGACAACGTCGGAATCGTCGTCGAAGACCTCGAAGGGACGATTGATTTCTTTCGCGAACTCGGCCTCGAGCTCGAAGGGCGGGCCACGATCGAAGGAGAATGGGCCGGACGTGTCACTGGACTGGGCGACCAGCGTGTCGAGATTGCCATGATGCGCACACCGGACGGCCACAGCCGGCTCGAGCTCTCCCGCTTCCTCGCGCCGCCTGTCGTCGCAGATCACCGGAACGCCCCGGTCAACGCCCTAGGCTATCTCCGCATCATGTTCGCCGTGGACGACATCGACGAGACGCTTGAAAGGCTCCGCACACGCGGCGCGCAGCTCGTCGGCGAAGTCGTCCAATATAAAGACGCGTATCGGCTCTGCTACATCCGTGGGCCTGAAGGGCTTCTCATCGGACTCGCCCAAGAACTCAGCAGAAGAACTCAGCTGAAGAGCTCAGCTGAGCGCAATACCAAGACAAATGGCGAAGAGTGACCAATGTCAGCGAGCGCGTCCGGTCTTCTGCTCCGACGTATCAGCCACTGACGTTCCCGAACGGACTGCTTAGCGCTGCATCAGCAAGTCATGCGCTGAGTCCGCACGCGTTCATATGCTTGCGTCGGCAGCACGGACCGAACGGATACGAGATCGAGCGCAGCGTCCTTAAGGCCCTGAGCTGCCGCACGCCCTAGTGTGGTGGTTCAGAAGTTCGCTACGAGGTGCGCAGCGGTATGAGGCGAACTTCGGATTCGGGACACTCGTGTGGTGGTTCAGAAGTTCGCTTCATTTTCTCCGCGCGTCCTTCAAGCGAACTTCTGAACCTAAACCACACGAGAATCATAAATTTGCTAGTGTCCTTTCGAATCCGAAGTTCGCTACGAGGTGCGCGGCAGAATGAGGCGAACTTCGGATTCGGGACACTAGCATCTTCTGGGCTTCTGCGTGCCCGCGCTCGGCGGCTGCTTGGAACCAACGCTGCGCGCGTGCAGGGTCCGTCGGCACGTCATATCCACCACCGCTGAGCATGCCCAGCGCGAACATCGCGCCAACGTGCCCCTTGCCGGCAGCCTTCTCGAACAGCGCCGCTGCCGCGAGATGATCACGCGGTCCACCCCGGCCGTTCACCATCATCTCCGCCAGAGCCGCTTCGGCGTCGGCGATGCCGACCGCGGCGGCGCGCGCGATCCAAGCTCGACCTGCTTGCGGATTTGCCTCGACACCGCGCCCATCCACAAGCATGCGGCCGTACCAATACTGCGCGATCGCTATTCCGTCCGCCGCGCGGCGGAGGTACTGCACCGCCTGGCGCTCGTCGCGCTCAACGCCGGCACCCTCTGCCAGACAGAGACCATAATTAAGTGCTGCCACCAGATTACCCGACGCAGCCGCCTGCTCGAGCCAATGGCGCGCCTTGCTCAACTCTTCGGGGCGCTTATCACCACCACCGCGCAGGAGAAGATTGGCGAAATCCACTTGGGCCTGCGGATCGCCCGCATCCGCGGCGATCTTGAGCCAATTCGCCGCCTCTATCGGATCGCGCCCTACGCCAGCGCCGGTCAGATAAAGCCGCCCAAGCGCCCTCGCGGCCGTGATGTGGCCGCCCTCGGCAGCACGGCGAAACCAGATCGCCGCCTCCGCGTAGTTGGGCGGCAGCGAGCTGCGGTTGGCATAGAGATCGCCGACACGCGCTGCCGCGTCCGCATCACCAGCCAACGCCGCCCTGCGCAGCCACGACTCGCCCTCGGCCGGATTTGGTTCGACGCCAAGCCCATCCATCAGCGCGCGTCCCCAGCTTGCCTGGCCGGAGCGATTGCCCTTAGCGGCAGCTCGCCGATAAAATTCTGCCGCGGCTGCGGGATCTCGCTCTGTTCCGGCTCCGCGTTCACTCATCACGCCAAGCAGATAAATCGCCGGTGCCAATCCCGCTCGTGCGGCACGACGGAGATGTTCGACAACCTCGCGCCGCCCTTCCTCATCCTTGACCGATCGCGCCAGCGACTGGGCATATCCCAGCGCGCCCTGAGGACAACCGGCCTCGGCGGAGCGCTGATACCACCGGTGCGCTTCCTCCAAATTGCGCATCGATGTCGGGCCGGAGGTCAGGATGTAGGCAAGCACAGCCTGCCCGTCTGCGGAGCCGTGCTCAGCAGCCCGCCGCGCCCATTTTTCCGCCGTGACAAGATCGGGTTCGAGCGCCATCTCGCCTGAGAACAGGCTTGCCGCGGTGGACTGGCGTGCGTTCGCCGAGGTGCCGGAGCCCGAGATGCCGAAGCTATGGACGTTCAGCGCTGCAAGCAGCCATTGGGCCTCAACGTGGTCCTGAGCCGCGGCGCGCGCGAGCCAGCGCATGGCCTCCGTGAGGCTGACCGGGACGCCCCGACCTTCCAGATAGCAGCGCCCGACGCGGTATTCGCCCTCTGCGATGCCGGCGCCGGCGGCACGGGCGAACAGCATAAAGGCCCGCGCCGTGCGGGACCGCTCGTTCAAGCGGATTGCGCGCCGCAGTGCGGCCGATGCCGACAGCAGGCTGATGACGCGATCGAGAAAACTCAACCGCGTTGCACGTGCGTTCTTTCGGCTCGTGGTCTCTTCGCCGGTGCGTCGCTCGATGCGTCCGTCGATGCGTTTCATGGCTCGCGCATCCCCTCCGACATCACCGGTAGAATTCGGCCAAGGAGGTAAGCCATGACAGTGCGTTTGCCGACCTTGATGTCGGCGGCAACCGGCATGCCGGGCATCATGTGAAAGCCGGCCGGCAAGTCGTGCAGCATCAAGTGGTCGAGGGTGATACGCGAACGGTAGAAGGGCTCGGTGTTGGCGGGGTTCACAGGAACCGAGCCGGAGCGGGCTTTCGTGCTGTCCTGCGCGGTAAAGCTGTCGGCGCTGACGGTGCGAACCGTTCCATACGCCAATCCGTACTGTGTCGAGGGAAGCGTGTCGAACTTGATCGCCACCGGGGCGCCGACGTGGACGAAGCCGTTGTCACGCCCGGCAATGTTCGCTTCGATCTCGAGCGGGGCATCGATGGGCATCAGCGTGATCAGTTGCTCGCCCGTTTGCACCACGGAGCCCTCCGAAAGCTTGGCAACGGTCAGCACCGTGGCGTCGCGTTCAGCGCGCAGCTCGATCAATTGCCGTCGCAACAGCGCCTTGTTCAACGATTCCCGCGCATCGCTCAGCTTTCGCGAGACTTCCGACAGCGACTGGGCGATCTGGCTGCGCCAATTCTGAACGTAGGCGTCACGTTCGGCGTTCATGGCGGCGAGTTCGGCCTTGGCGCTCTCACCTGTGTTGGTGGCAGTGGACAGACTGCGCTCGATCTCGATCCGGCTGTCGGTTGAGATCAACGCATTGAGCTGACTGCCGACTTGCAGGGCCTCCAATTTCTTGCGCATGGTTTCCACTGTTTGCGCGACGGCCAGCCGATCGCGGAAGGCTGTTGCATCCGCGGCCGACCGCGCCACTGTGGACGCGAGGGCATCGATCTTCTGACGATAGAATTCGAGCTTGGATGTCCGCTCCGCCTCACGCTGCGCGTAGATACCAGCCTGCAGCAACATCGGCGGATCAGCGCCCGAATATTGGAAGGGCCGCTGCTCCACCTCCGCCTGCATGCGCGCCGCCTCGGCTTGCAGGCTGGAGACTTGGGCTTGCAGCGCGCCGACATCGGCGCTGGTGAAGGTCGGATCAAGCCGAGCGAGCAAGTCGCCTGCGTGAACGCTTTGCCCCTCGGTCACATCGATCGAGCGGATGATCGAACTTTCCAGTGGTTGCACGACCAACATCGGCGCTTGGGAGACGACCTTTCCCTGCGCGGTCACGACCCTGTCGATCGGGATCAGCCACATCGCCGCGACGCACGCGGCGAACATACTGCCAATCATCCAGATCGTGCGGCGCGCCGCGCGAGGGACAGGGGCGGCGATGATGGCAGTGGTCGGCGATTGGAATTCCAGCAGCGCCGGAAGCGTCGGATCCTCCGATCCTCTCGTGACACGCGTGGATCGGATTGGACGTTCGCGACCCTGCGTGCCGAAATGTTGTGAGGCGAACGGCAAATCCAAAGCTCCACCAGCATCAATGCGGGGAGCGAGTGTCGGCGCGGGATCACGAGTTGCGCCGGATGAGCGCGTGGGCAAGCGCGGCATGATGGTGCCCTTCGCTAGTGTGGTGGTTAGCGAGATGGCCGCTGGTGAGATGGCGATTCTGCTGCATCCAAAGCTGGCGGTAGATGGCGCAGCGTTCGAGGAGCAAGCGGTGCGGCCCGATGTCAACCACCCTACCCCTTTCCAGGACGAGGATCTGATCACAGTCGATCAACGACGACAGGCGATGCGAGACGATCACCATCGTCCGCCCGCGTGCGATACGAAGCAAATTGGCGCTCAGCAGCGCCTCGCTCTCTGGGTCCAGCGCGCTGGTCGCCTCGTCCAAGATCAGGATTCGTGGGTCGCTGATCAGGGCCCGCGCAATCGCAAGCCGCTGTCGCTGCCCGCCTGAAACGTTCGGCGAGCCTTCCTCAATCAGTGTCTCGTAGCCATGCGGCATGCGCTCGATGAATTCTTCAGCACCAGCGAGACGCGCGGCGAGGACAGCATCGTTCAACGTCAACCCGGGCCGGCCTGCGATGATGTTGTCGCGTATCGTGCCGCGGAACAGGAAGTTTTCCTGCAGCACGACGCCGAAGCTCTGACGCAGGTGACGCAGATTGATCTCGCGCACGTCGTTGCCGTCAATTTTCAGGAAGCCGCTGTAGTCGCGGTTGATCCCCTGCAAGAGCCGCGTCAACGTCGACTTGCCGGATCCGCTGCGCCCGACGATGCCGAGCATCGTGCCGGCCTGCACCTCGAAGGTGACGCGGTCGAGCGCCGGAATCTTTGTGCCTTCATAGGTGAAGCTGACATCCTCGAACGAGATGGCGCCTGCAAACCGTGGCAGGAGCCCGCCAAATGCGGCCTCTGTCTCCGGCGGACGATTCAGCACGGAGGCGGCTTCACCGATCGCGGCTGAAACGCCTTGGTAATCATCAATCAGACGCGCCAGCCCGACCAGCGGCTGGGCGACGCGCATGCTGAGCATCATGAAGGCGAACAGCGCACCGACCGCATAGCCGGTATTGTCCGTGAGCGCCATGTAGGCGCCCACCAACACGATACCGACCGACATGAAGCGTTCGATCGGGGCGACGATTGTCTGTGGCCAGTTCGTCAGCTTGCCGAAGGCGAGGCGCGAAATCGCGGCATCGGCGACGCGCGCCTCCCACAGCGCCCTGCGCTGCGGCTCCAGTGCGAGTGATTTGATCGTCTTGATGCCGAAAACGGTCTCGCCCAGCGCCGATGCCTTCTCGGTCTCGGCACGAACCACCCTGGTGAACACCCGCCGCAGCGGCCGCAAAAAAGAAAGGATGATCAGCATGATCGACGCCGCGCAGGCCAGCACCATCCAGGCCAGGGCCGTGTTGAGAAAGAACAGGAACGGCAGCAGCACGACGAGCGTCGTCAAATCGAGGAACGTCGTGAGCAGCTTGCCGGTGAGAAATTCGCGAACTTTGTACACTTCCGCAATTTTGTGCATCGTCTCGCCCGCGGGGTGCCGCTCGAAATAGTCAAGCGGCAACCGCAGCACGCGGTTGAAGACATGCAGGTTCAGCTTCGCGTCCAGTCGCGTGCCGACGACGAGAACGATCAGCCGGCGGGCATAGCCGAGGAGAACCTCGAAGACGGCTGCAATCGCGAGCAGCGTACAGAGCAGCGCGAGCGTCGAGTAGCTGTTGTGGGTCAGCACCTTGTCCACCACGCTCATCACCAGCAATGGCGGAAAGATCGTCAGAAAACTCAGCGTCAGCGACGCAAGCCCCACATCGCGCAGCGATTGCCTTTCCTGCAGCACGAGACCCGCGAGCCAGCTCAAGCCAAACGGTTTTTCGGCCTCCGCCTGACCGCGCGCGGCGCGCAGCAGGATCGCCTCGCCTGACCAGACCCGTTCCAACCGCAGCTTGTCCACGGCAATGCCGCCCTCGCTCGCGGAAGCGCGAGGATTTTGCAGGATGACCACATTGTGCTCGGCATTCGCTCCGACCAACAATCCGGCGCCACCGTCGTTGAACAGCAGCACCACCGGCCCGGCGTCCTGCAACCGCATGAGTTGACGCCACCGTAGCCGCACCGCGCGCGCCCACATGCCGGCGTTCTGCAGCCAGGCGGACAGCGCCGCAGCGGATGGGATTTGATCACCGTGGATGCCGGGAAATTCCCGCGGGTCGAGCTCCATGCCATGGTATCGAGCCGCGTTCATCACGGCCTCTAGGCGCGGGTGGATCTCGCCGCTGCCGGCAGCGCGATGGCGGACCGCGCTAGTCCTCACCGCACGACATCCATCCCCGGGATTGGTTGCGGAGACCAGCCCCGAGCTATGGATATCCAAGCCAACAGACTGCTCGCCCAATATCTCCACGAGCGGTCCCTTCGATTTATCTTCGACCCAATGATTGGGGCATGCGCTTCAGCGTGGCGCGCATCGCCGCCGCTTCAAGCTTCGGCTGAAGCGTGCATCGTCCTCTCGTGCATCGTTCTCGTTCTAGTGGTCCGATCTCGTGATGCCGTGCGGGCACGTCCGTGCAGCGGGAAAAGCCAAGCGCCATCGTTGAGCGCTCTAGTGGTCCAATTCTAACATTCGCATCCCGTTTCAGCAGGCACCTCCTGCGAATGTTAGAATTAAAGGACCACTAGCAAATATAAGTTTCTAGTGGAGTTTTGGATTTGACATTCGCTTGACGAGCTCGCGGCCGGGTGGGTAGCGAATGTCAAATCCACTCCACTAGCCGCCCTCAGCCCTGCGGATGCGAGCCCAGCATCGACAACAGGGCGGATCGCGAGCCCGGCATCGACATGGCGGATTGATCCGGTTCAGGGACCGCGGTCAGGCTGCCAAACAGGCCCTGCGCTTCGTCCTCCACGCCGGCCGAAAAATATATCTTGTTCGGATCAGTGTTGGCGCTGCCATTGCCGGGAATGAGTGCCCAGAGATCACCAATTGTGATTGGAGCTCCGTTGGCGTCGAGCAACTTGCCCTCAAAGTGATTGTTCCTCATGTTGAAGGCATTAATCGTGCCGTCACCGAAATTCCCGACAAGAAGATCGCCTGCGAACTGGCCAAAGCTGGGGGGCGCAATGGCAAGCCCCCACGGCGAGTCGAGCGGCCCGCGCGATGCCACCCCTTTGAGCAAGTGCCCTTGCAGGTCGAACTCGACCACAAAGCCGTTGCCGGGACCGGCAACATCGTCCTCCTTGTCAGCATCCTGCAATGCGTATGTCACGAACAGGTGGCCATCAAGGACCTGCACGTTGAAGGGCGCAAAGCCTTGCGGCAGATGCTTATCGGTGATGGTGTTCACCTGCTGGAAGTTCTGATCGAAGACATCGATCTTCCCGTTGTGGAAGTCCGCAGCGAAAAGGAACGTGCCGTCTTTGTTGGTGCCGATCGCAAGGCCCTTGTACACGGCATCGCTGTCTGAATTATCGACCGCGATGATCGAACTGGTGGGGTCCACGTTGGGATTCCATCCGGATATTGTGCCGCTCTCCGTTGCGAACATAAAGAGCGAGGATCCCGTCGTTCCATCGCTGTTCGTGACGTTGAATCCGCCTCCGCCGTTGAACACCTGCCCGGTGGGATTGGAATTCTCTTCGCCGGGAAGCGCCGCGACCGTTATGTGCTGGGGCCCGGCAGGCATTCCATTACCATCGACGATTGTCGCCGTACCCGTGCCGTTGTTCGAGATCCAAAAAGGCGACGTCGGGCTGTGGGCAATGCCCCAGGGATTGATGAGATTTGGGTCGATTGCCGTTGTCGACGTGACGCCAGGGGTATCCGGGCTATCCGCGACCAGATTGGTCTGCGTGAAGGAGACCTCCTCCTGGTTTTGGCGATGGAGACGGTTGCCGTGATCCAACAAACGGTCTGCCTCCCCGCGATCCAACAAACCGACTGCCTCCCCGCGATCCAACAAACTGACTGCGTCCATGGTTTCCTCCAGTGTCGTGACGCGTGTGTTCCCGCCGATCCTCGACGGCACACTCACCTTGGGCCGTCGCCATTTCGGAGGTGACGGCACTTCTGGAAAAGGAGAATTCTGAACGCCCGTGAGAACGAGCGATAAGCCGAGATACTTCTTCGGGCATGGCGCCAACTCAACTGACCTTTTTGTTAGTTTTTTCACGATCGGGTGACGCTTGGCAAATGCGGATATCCTCGAACAGTTGGTGACGAGAGGAAGTTGCGATCGCTGAGACGCATCGGAGCCGAATGCGATGCTACGACAGATAGAGCGAAAACGATTGCGCTTGTCGAACGCGGTGGGACTCTCTTTAGGATGCCGGATCTGCTGCGGCTTAAGGGAATGATTTTAGCTTCTTCTGCGCAGATGGTGAAGCTTATCTCTTGCAATCGCTAAGCTTCCCGTCGCGGCCTCCGTTCCCGAGCGTATTGGATGTCAATCCACAGCGATCTCTCGAAACGTTGTTGGTGCCATGGTCACGCCGCCAAAGGCAAAAGGCCGGTCGTAGACCATGAGAAGGACGAGGCACAGAGCGACTGCCGTTGAAAAGATCAACAGGGTCGCCGCCATCGCCGTTCGATTATCGATGTGTATCATTGCGATCGTAACGAGGATCAGCATCGCCAGGACAACGATGACTGCCCACTGGATCGGCGCGATCTGAACCTGGCTGAGCCGAATTCTGTCTCGCCGAGCTTCAAACGCATATTCGATAGCCACCAAAGCGCGCTCCTGGGCCAGTTGCTGAGCGGGTTGTGCGGGCGTAAAGGAAAGGATCGCCGCCATCGCGTCAGTCAATCCAGTCGGGATTGCTTGCAAGTTGGCTTCGCCCCTGCCCATCGCTGGCCAATCCTGCGTTTCGATGAAATGGAGGTGGCGCTTGATGCACTCGCGCAGATTGCTTCGAACATCCGTTGGCAAAGCATCCGCGAGGAGCACGGCCTGTCGGAGCGCACTGGCTTCCTGCCCGACATATCCCCCGGCGCGATCGACATTTGTCCATACGCGCGAGGACAGGAAGGCGAGGAGCAGAGCCAGGATAACCGCTAGAGGCGTCAACGTTACAGGCGACGCCGCCTTCAGATCCTTCGCCACTGCGCGCCGAGACAGGATTGCCGCTGCGCCGAAAGTCGCCATCGTCAACACGTAACAGAAGCCGAATACAAGAAGCGTGATGCCGAGGATCGATTGGGATTCAACCCAACGCAACATTGGTCCTCCTGAGCTGGCTACTTCTGCGCCCAAGCTAGAATGCGCTAAGGCACTTAGAGAGAACTACCATTTTTGGTGGCGTCGCAGCCAATAGGCAACGGTGAGCTCCTCAAATCAAGACTCTCAATCGAGGTAGGCTCCCGGCCGCCTCCCGCATGTCTGGAAGGCTAAAGCATGATCCGGAAAACCGCTGCACACTTTTCCGGATCATGCTCTAACGAACGCGCTGCGGCGGCTCGGATGTCAGCGAGGGCATTGCGACACGGGTTGGCACCTGCCGTCACATCTGACTTCGCCAAGCGGACAGTTGGGAGGCGGAGGTGGCCGACTATAACAGGTCGGTGCGGTGGCCTGTCCAAGCCCGGCATTGAACAGATCGCCGCAACGGGTCTGTGGACGCGCTCCTTTGACTGCGCACACCCTGAGCTGAGTGTCCCCGCCGCCAACATACTCGGCTTCGACGCGGCCGGTCTCTCTGACAACGCGGTACGTCGATCTGATCAGCACGGGTCCCGGTATCGTTGACGTGAGATAGAATTCATCGGCGAGCGGCAAGGGAGCGTTGCAGGCGACATCGACATATCCGCATCTGGGCGCACCTTCCACACGGCAACCGGATGGCGCTGTTGGCGGCGGCGTGCAAATGCCCGCGGGGCAGTGGCTACACGCGTCCCCAATACCGTCGCCGTCCCTGTCGGCCTGATCGGGGTTTGCGACATCAAGGCAATTATCAAGCTCACCGATCCACGGATTTGTGTCAGGCAGCGCCTCCTCCGCAACGCCGTCGCCGTCACTGTCAGCCACGCCGACGTCGCTGCCTCGCGCACGCCCGTTGGATGCCATGACAATACGCCGGATGAGAGCCGCGGTGTCGGGATTGAAGGTTCGGGTCCACAAGGACTGCAGCGTGCCGCCAAGCTGCCAGTCCGTACAGGCGGTATGGCTGGCGACCCCGACAACGCGCATGGCGCCCGTACCATCGGGCGTGAACAGAGGACCACCGCTGTCTCCCCTTAGAATGAGACCCGTGGAGTTGCCGTAAAGATTCCAGTTCGCGATGAACATCGGCGCTCCGAGCGGACGCACAACGGAGTGGCTATCGATGGGGAATTCGCTGTCGAGGCGTTTTCCCCACGCGACGGCAAGGCGCGTGGCGGGTCTCGACGCAGTTTCGACGCCCTCGCAGGTATCCGCGATGAGATCGGTTTTTCCCCATCCCGCATACACGATGTCGGCGCGCTTCCAGTGCTCGCCGCCCGGATCGCCCTCAAACCACACCGGGACGGAAGGCGCAGCCGCTGCAGTTGCGGGCGTGGCCCGGCTGGACAGCGCCGCAATCGCGAGGTCGCGGCCATGGGGGGTTCCATTAAAGCTCGTCTTTTGCAGCACCCATGCGTGCCGGATCGTGACTGTCGCGGTCCGGTTTCCGTCCAGATGTGTGAACCAAACCTCGCCACATCCGCCGCTGGCGATTGTCGCGCCGCTGGCGTCCTCGACAAAACAGTTTGGATCTCCGCCCCTCAGTCCACGGTCCTCGGGGTTGGCGGAGTCAAAGCCGAAGCAATGGGCGGCCGTGAGCACGAGCCTTGGGGTGATCAAGGTCCCCGTGCACGAGGCGCCACCCTCGAGGCGAACGACGGCATGCAGATAGGGGCGCGTGGCGGCGTCGGGCGGCAACGGCTCTCCGGATAGCCTCGGATCGATCCCTGGCATTGTCCGTCGAACGGTATCCAGGCATTGTTCGGTGGTATCGGAATCCGCACATTGAACCCGTATCTCGCCCACATTGTTGCGAAGCAGAACCGAGCCTCCACTTCCTTTGCCCGGACTATCGGCTTGCTGTGCCTGAGCACTCGGAGCTGCAGTCAGCAGCGCAAATAAAGAAAGTACAATTGGAAAGAACTGGCTCATCTTCATCCCCCGTGAATCATGCAGTCCCGGCGGTCGACGGGCTGAGAACCCGATCGAAAAAAGAAGTTGAATGAGATCAGTGCGTCGTAATTCCTTTGGTGCTGCAAAGCATCGATGCAGAGCCGCAATGTGGCTGATATCAACCACAAGTAGTCTGCCCGAGAGGGCTACGGTTGCCAAGCGATTTGAAGGATGATGAGTGGGCGCTTCTGGAGCCGCTGTTGCCACCGCGCGTCACTTCGCAACGCGCTCCTCTTCCTTCTCGGGCACGTGCCAGATCACGAAATGGTAGTGCGGCATGTCGACCCCGGGATGCCCCGGGTTGAAGTAGATGCTGGTGTGGTTGGCGGCCCCAGCAAACGCCGGCGCCTCGAACGTCTGTGGTCGTTGATGTCCTTGATCGGCACTGCGAACTTCGGAATCAAAGGAGCACGAGCAAGTCTATGACGCTAGTGCCGCTTTTGAGTTTGAAGTTCTTCATCGAGCTTGCGGCCCCACTCGGAAGAATTTCAAATTTGCGGCACTAAAGCGCGATGAGATCAGGATGAATCATCATCGCGCTTTAGGTTATTGTTTGAGCATGATCTTTTCGGAAAACCGCTGCACACTTTTCCGGATCATGCTCTGGAGCCCGGCGCGGCAAACGCTCCACGGAAGATCCAGCCAAATGAGAGCGGTTGCTTTCGGAACGGCGACTTCCGCAAGCCACCCGAATGCGCCTTCAATGATCCTGCGCGGCTGGTGATGTCGGCTACGGAGCCACAAGCAGATTTACGGAGACCGTGGCAGACACCTTCACGGTGTCGTCTCCAGATGTCGTGGCACCGCCACTCAATGGCAAATCATCGGCATGCCGGAATAAATCCAAAGCGCACCGGCTGCGATTCCACTGAACCATCCAATGACCGACCAACTTCCCGCTTGCCACACTGACTCCGGCAAACGCGTCCAATTTGGTTGCGAGATCGTGTGACCGTCCCGGCACGTCATCGAACCGCCGCCCGCCGGAAAGTTGCCTGATTGGTCAGTCATCGAAGCTGCACCGTTGCTCTACGGATGCCGGCGAACGCGTAGCAAACGCCGACGACATAGACGGCGATGCTCAGCCCCTGCGCCGTGAGCCACAGATTTTTTCCGGCCGGGATCGCATGATAATAAAAATTCGGCCAGAAGTAATTGCAGATCACATAGCCTGCGGCAGCGGATACCAGCGTGGCGATCAGGCCGAAGGAGCAGAGCACCGGCGCGACGCGCTCGTGACTCGAAAGATCCGGTGACGCACCGTGCCGATTTATAGCCTGATAGCAAAAACCGATGGCAATCATGCCAAGGCCGCCTGTCTTGAGGGTCAATTCCGCCAGTACCGCCGGGCAACCCCACCAGAGCGTAATATTTTTCAGAAAATCCGGACCCACGTCTCCGGCTATCGCTCCAATCATGTAGTGCCCGATGGGGATGAAGCCGGTCAGGAATCCCGTGATGAAGAGCCCCAAACCCCAGCGGATGAATTTCCAGCTTAGTGCCGTTGGCGTGACGGCGGCTTGGCCGTCCATTGCAATAGCCGCGTTGCTCATCATTGCCTCCATTTTCCGTGAGGACCTTCCGGACGCCCGAGAATGAGGAGTCGGCCTCCGCTGAGACAGACTCTTCACCCGTCGATGCGAGTAGATGTCAGGCTTCGGCTTTCCTCACCGCCGGAATCTTCCACGATCCATTGATGATCGAGGGGTTCTTCTCGCTCGGCCAGTACAACCGCACCATCAGCACGAAATCGCCCGATGGTGCCGGAAGCCAGTTGGATTCCTTATCCTTTCCCGGCGAGTCCTTCTGGATGTAAAGATCGGTGGAACCATCTGGATTCGATTTCAGATTCTCCCGCGCGGGGCGGGCATCGATGAACAGGCCGCCAGGCCTCCACTGTTCTTGCTAGAGCTCAGAGCTTGATAGTCATCCCTGCTGGATGAAACAGCAACCGGAAACTGTTTGACCTAGATCAACACACTGCCGGTCGCGGGCAAGTCGCGCGGCCCGCTCTAGTACTCGGCGTACAGACGGCATGTCCGCTTCGGGGGTCATGAGCGGACATGGTGGGAGAGCAAAATAAGGTTGGGTTCGGAACGGAAAGCAGAACAGAACCCGATGATGCCGCCAAGTTTGAGCGTGTATGTGTGTGCGTGCGTGTGCCAGAGGCAAAATCCGTCACGCCTTGCGCGATGAAGATCGGCATATCGCAACGGTCGGCACGCGCTCCTTCGCGGCCACGCCGAGCGCGCATCACTTCGCAACGCGCTCCTCCTCCTTCTTGGACACGTGCCAGATCACGAAATGGTAGTGTGGCATGTCGACCCCGGGATGCCCCGGGTTGAAGTAGATGCTGGTGTGGTTGGCGGCACCCGCGAACGCCGGCGCCTCCAGCGTCTTGTGGTCGTTGAAGTCCTTGATCGGCACCATGTACACGGTCGCCATCAGGCGGTCCTTGCGGTCGAAGCACAGGAACGGTCCCAGCGGCAGGGTCTCGGGCTTCACGAAGATGATGCCGAGGCCGGGAAAAAATTTCGGGAAGTTCACGAGGTCGCTGACCCGTTTGAACCCTTTTTCTTCGGCGATCTTGCGCAAGTTCGCAGGCGCAGGTCGGGCTACGGCAGGTCGGACCACGCGGGGCTTGCGTTGCGTCCTGGGGGTTGGGATGACAACCCTCCTGGCGCGGGGAGCTTCGACCCGCCTGGCCCGGGGAGCTTGGACGGCCGGCGCCTGCGTTGGTGGTCCTAGTTGCGGAAAGAATGGCGACTCACCGAACCCCGGAAAGAATGGTGACTGGCCTGGTGTCGGAGCGGGCTGAGCCACGGCGCGTTCAACGCCGACGATCAGTCCGAGCAGAGCAAGCAGCGTTGCGACGGTCAGCCGGTTGCGCATCGAGGGTCTCCGTAGCGAATGTCAAATCATCATCGCGCTTCAGATTATTTTTTGAGCATGATCTTTTCGGAAAACCGCTCCACACTTTTCCGGATCATGCTCTATCTCTCCTGCTTGCGCTCCTGTTCGCGCCGGCGCAGAAACTCCTCGAACGCGCCGCGATCCGGTGAGGTGCCGAGCGAACCCGGCGCGGGGAAGCGGTCCTGCTTGCCGCGCTCCGCCTGTCGCTCGAGCCAGCGCTCGGCGGGCGCGAAGCGCTTCCATCCCGGCAGCGGCTCCGCCAGGTTCAATTCGCGCCACTTCGGGTGATGGCCATCGCCGAGGAACTCGGAAAAGCGCGAGAAGAACGTCTGCACGAAAAACTCCAGCAGCCGATAGCGTTCGCTGCGGCTCGGCCAGTTGTAGGCGAACAGCGCTGACCTGACCGCGATCGTGTCGACGGTCTCATCGATCCCGAGGATGGTCGGATAGTCGGCGTGACGAAGCGCAGACTGCTGGTAATCGCGCTGCATGGCCGGCGTATAGGGGATCGGCAGGAGCCGGACGGCATTGAACTGGGCGTAGCGCGCCAGAGGCTCGACCGGCTTTGCGGAGAGCAGCACGGTGGCCGAGATCTGGCCCTTCCACATCGCGTCCAGCGCGGCGTCCAAGCCGAGGTTTGCCGCGTCGAACTTCACGTCCAGACCATTGAGCAGTTCGAGGCCGAGCTCGGCGCCGGCGCTGCCTTCTTCGCCGAGATTGACCTTCTTCCCGGCAAGATCCATCAGAGTTTTGATCTCGGGGCGCACGATGAGATGGAAGTCCTGAGAAAACATCGGGGCGATGGTGACAAGCTTGTTGCGGATGTCCCCGAACGTCTTCGCCTCCTTAAGGCGGTCGACCAGGACCACGGGAGCGATGGTCATGTCAGCACCGGCCAGGGTGAGCACGTCCTGAACGTTGCGGCTGCCGCCGTTTCCCACCATCGGCAACACCCGCAACGCCACTTCGCCGCGGGGCCCTGTTTCCTGGCCCGAGCTCAGCGTCGTCGCGATGTCCTGGGCCACGGCGAACTCCGTGCTTTGCGGCGAACCGGTGACCAGTCCAAGCGTGAAGTGGCTTGCGGATGTCGCAGAATCCTTGCCGGGATCGGTCTGTTTGCGCGGAGCGGCCCTTGCCTGCTCGGTTTTGGCCTGCTCGGTTTGCGCGACGGATGGCGACTTCTGCGCAAGGGCTTCCTCCGGCTTTCCGCCGAACCAAGCTGCTGCAATCAACGCCGCCGCAATCAACGCGGACAACAAGCCTGCTCGCACCTCTGCGCAGATACTCATGGCTCAAACCCGATGACGCAGAAAATCGTCTCGGCCGATCGGCGCGCTTGTCGGTTGGCAAGTCCTATTCGATCAGGTCAAATTCGATCAACAAGTGGCCCGGAATATCATCGCCGGGAATGGATCGGTCTTTCGCGTTCCAACGCACCTGGACTAGTACCGCCGATTTGAAGTCCCTGCATCACTCGCGGCGATCGCGCTAGTGGTCCGATTCTAACATTCGCATCCCGTTTGGGTAGGCACCTCTGCGAATGTTAGAATCAAAGGACCACTAGCAAATATAAGTTTCTAGTGGAGTTTTGGATTTGACATTCGCTTGACGAACTCGCAGCCGGTGGGTAGCGAATGTCAAATCCACTCCACTAGGGACTTCAAATCGAAAGCGGTACTAGAATTATAGTTTCTCTAGTACCCTTTGCTTTCCGAAGTTCGTTAAGGCGGATGTGGCAATGTATCACGAACTTCGGAAAGCGGGTACTACTTGGCGTTCCTTGTCGTGACGCCGCGCCGTCAAGCCCGCGCCGACGTCGTTCTCTCCTAAAGGCCGAGCGCTTGTTGAATGGCTCTTGGCGGTCTGCGATCGCTCATAGAAGCTGACTCATCCAACCCCGCGAAGACGCTCGCAGAACACCGGGCCGAATGGCCCATCTGCCATATCCCCCCGATCAGCCGTTTCTGATCTCGATCGGATGAGTAAGGCCGTCCCGTCTCTCTGGACGGGCAAGGTGAAGAGATCAAACGGGGCGGCTTCGACGATCCGCGAGACACTCACGTCGAATGTTAACCGCGAGTTCGCGGATGGAGGACGAGCTTCGCCAAGAGCGCGACCAACTCGCTCTGCCGGGAGACGCCGACTTTGGAGAACACGCGCTTGAGCACATTCCGGGCCGTCTCTTCCGCGATCCCTAACCGTTGGGCAGCTTCCCTGGGCGGCAGCCCCGCCCCCACGAGCGCCGCAATCCGTGCTTCGCCAAGCGTCAGCCCAAGGATGTCACGGACCACGGCAGGGTCGGCTGGCTCACCAAGCTTTTGTTCAAGGGTCAGCACGATAGCGCGCGTGTGGGTGAGGAAGTGTTCTGAGAGATCGGTTCGAACCGCGACCGGAAGCAGATAAACCACCAGAGGGCGACGAGAAGCGTCGGAGTGGACAAGAATAGGTTTAGGATCAGCCATCATGTCACCGGCATCGCCGCGCAGCGTGCGTGCGATAGCTTCGTCGATCGTGGTTCGCAGAGCTCCAGCGCCTATCCGCAGCCGGTTCTCGACCAGCTGCAACTGATCGCAGAGCAACCTCTGTGCGGCGGGGTTGGAGAAAACCACGCGGCCCAGCGAATCCAGAGCGAACACGCCAACACCGATGCGGGTCAGCGCTTCTCCGAGACCCAGGTTTGCAAATTCGGCATCCAGTAGCCGGATCGAAAGACGTAGCGCTTTCTCGATATGCCGCCCAATTCCGCTCAACATGTCGAGTTCAGCATCGGAATGTTCGGGCTGATGCGCGTGGCGCTGCATGCTGAGAATGACGCCCACATGAGGGTCGGGTGATACCGCTATCGCTCCGATGGGGCCGAGGCCATGTTGCTTTCTGAACTGAGCGAAGAAAGGATCACTCCTCATCTCGTCTTCCGATACGAGATGCCGGTTCGTAAAAGGCTCGCCGCTGAAAAAATAGCCCCGCTCCGTCGCGCGGTTTGCGGCTAAATCGCGTGTCGTCCAACGGTTTTCGATGTAATCATTTTGCGCCTGCGTGAGGCCCTCGGAGACAAAAGTACCATATGAACCGTCATCCCGGTGCCACAGCAGAATCGCTCCGCGATCTCCAAAGCAATCCGCGATCGCGCCCAGCGCTCGTTGCCACTGCTGGGGATCAGGCGCAGCGTCATAAATAGCCTCGACCGCCTTTAAGAGTTTACGTTCCACCGAAAGCGTCGTCACGAAATCGTCTTTGCCTTTGCCGCCGAAGTACAGCCGTCAAGAGTCCTTCAGCGCACAGCATAGGCGACGCCTCGTCGTTTGATGGCCGAAACAACGGGGCAACACCGCGCTTGAGAACGGCACCAGAGTACCACGCAACCATGAATTGTCATTGCGTATGTCGTCATTGCGCGAATTGATTTTCTGTCGCCACATCGCGGCACATCCAAATGGGTCATGGTCTGAACCGGCCTTCGACTGAGGGTATTTGGTCCTCCAGCCGGACCGCATTGGCGATCACCCGCGCGGTTTCCGCGCCAAGCTGGGCGCGCTTTGTGCAAAGGCCGCGCGGCCCTCGGATAGCAAGCGGGATCTTTCGGGAAGGCCTTTGCCGGAGAAGACCGTCGATGGCCTTGGCCGGCATCACCGCCATGTCTGGACATCTTCCGTTCATCGAGCCGTTGCCAGAATGGGGTGTTCAGATACGCTGAACGTCCACCCCTACAGCATATTCGGTTCTGATTGCATCAGAACCGAAGCTTTAGATTCTTGTTTTGACGCGTTTTCTTCACGCGAACCGGTAGCCACTTCGCTCGAAAACGCTTTAAGGAGCACACCATGAAACGCCTCTCTGTTATCCTCGCTTTAAGCCTTTTTGCCGCCGCGCCAGTCATAGCACCAGCCATGGCGCAAACCGCCTGCAAAGCCGTGAGCGCTGACGGAAAGCCGCTCTCCGGCGCAGCCGCGAAGAGCCATATGAAGAAGTGCTGTGAAGACAACGCCAAGAGCTCCGAAGGCAAGGCGCTCTCCGGTGCAGCCAAGACCAGCTTCGTCAAGAAGTGCATGGCTGGCTGAGCAAGCCGCACTTCGCAGACCTGCGGTTTGGAGCCTCGGTTTGCGAACGATAGGTCATGACAAATAAGCCCCGCCTAAAGCGCGATGAGGTCAGGATGAATCATCATCGCGCTTTAGGTTATTGTTTGAGCATGATCTTTTCGGAAAACCGCTGCACACTTTTCCGGATCATGCTCTCGGCGGGGCTTTTATTGCTTTTTGACTCGCGAAGACCCTCGTTAGGCTCCTCAGAGCAGTCGCGGGCCTACGATTTGCGTGCAGCCAAGTGGTCGGCGAGCTTGTCGAGCGTCTGGTAGCCGAATTCGACAGCGCCGAAGCCGATGCCCGCGTCGCGTCGCGCGCGCGTTGGATGCATCTGACGCAAGGTAAGAACCGTCTTTCCGTCCGTTTGCTCGTCAAACGTGACCAGCATGCGAAACTTGCCCGGGTCATCGTCCTTATCGGAGCCATGATCGACCTCGATCAGACGCGGCCGTTCGATGCGCAGAAAAGTCATGCGATTGTCGTAGCGAGCGCCCGCACCCACCATGTCAAACCGCCACACGCCGCCCACGCGAATGTCGACCTCGTGTGTCTCGATCCTCAAGCCTTTGGGGCCGAACCACATCGCGAGCTGCTCGGGATCGGTCCACGCGTCGAAGACATCCTCACGGGGCGCATCAATGACGCGGGCAAGGACGATTTCGCGATCGAGCGGCCAAGCGGCCCAAGCCGATTCTGTTTGTGCCGATGCTGTCTGCGTTGAGCTGTCAGTCATCTCGTCGTGTCCTTCTTTTCGCGGGCCAACTTTTTGCGCGCTAAGTGCGCCTCCAACCGATCGAGCCGGCTTTCCCATGTCGCGATGTGCGTGCGAAGCCAATCGTCGGTGCCCCGAAGTGCGCCCGGGGTGAGAGAGCATGTTCGGACGCGCCCGGATTTTTCTGAACTGACGAGGCCGCCGCGTTCGAGCACGCGAATGTGCTTCAGCAGTGTCGGCAGTCCGATCTCAAAAGGCTCGGCGAGCTCGCCCACCGTGGCGTCTCCGCTGCACAAGCGAGCGACGATCGCGCGCCGGGTCGGATCGGCCAGGGCCGCGAACGCAAGGTCGAGGCGATGTTCATAGTTTTCCATACGGCAAACTATTTCCACACGAGCTCGGCGTCAAGATTAGTTTTCCAGATGGCAAAGTTTTTCGTGGCAAACTTTTTCGTAAGGCCCGCCCCTGCGCGCGGCGTGGACTATTTTGATTTTATGGTCGGGAGCCTTGGGTCGTCATGTTGGCTGTCAAGTTTTCGAGCAATTGGGCAACTTGCTCCCGGCTCGATAGCCGCACCTTGGTGCCGGAGAAATCGTCGAACATCTTCGAATGGCCGGCAAATGAGGATGGAGTCTGCCGCGTCCAGTAAGCCTCCGCCCAATTCATCAGTTTGGCGGCGTCATGGCTTGTTGCTCCTCGCCGCAGACCGCGAGTGAGGAGCCCGGCGCGGCAAAGGCTCCACGGAAGATCTAACCAAATGAGAGCGGTTGCTTTCGGAAGGGCGACTTCCGCAAGCCAGCCGAAGACACCTTCGATGATCCAGCGCGGCTTCTCTGAAATATCGAGAACCATCTTTCGCGCGGCGTCTTCATGTCGCTTTGAGCCATAACCGTCGTCTTCCCAGTGCAGCAGATCGAGATCGATCGCAGGGATATGGGCTAGATCGGCGATGGCTTCGGCCAACGTGCTCTTTCCAGAGCCGCTGTTGCCAACAATCACCGTGCGTTCGGTCAGAGGTTCAGGCATCCGCCGATGCATCCGGCTGCGATGAGCCGCGTGGTCGGCGGATCACCTTCATGATCGACATCACTATCGAAGCGATCAACAATGGAAGTCCAATTGGTGCGAGAAAGAAAGGCACCATCCACACGTCAGCTTCTGGGCCGTTGCACTGATGACCAATTGACGGGATTATTGAGCAACTAAACTGCGCGCCGGCGATGAGCAGAGCATAGGTCCACCCCAGGGCGAAACATAGTATTTTGAACGCCTCTAGCATTGCAGTATCCCATTTGCATGATGCACTAACCTTCTCCATACGCATTCATCGAACTTTGAGCCCGACCCCCCAATAGCCATCAATAACACCGAACGCGGAAAGCCGACATCGGCAGCCAAGATCTGGGCAGCCAACGTCGCCACTTCGGCTAAGGACCAACAACGGTCATCGCGCCACAATGAAAATCTGACCTGAAAGGGGGCTCCACATGATGACCTATTGCTTTATCACGAAAGCCATCGAAAGCGTGTTCTCACAACGTCCGTCGATGCAAACTGCTTTTCGGTGCAGTCCTTCCGTCTCGAAGCCGAAGCTCCTGTAAAGGGCAATCGCGTTGATGTTGGTTTCTCGCACCGTCAGCTCGATGCGGCTGAAGCCGAATGCGAGAGCTGCATCAATCGCACGCTGCATAAGTTTGCGACCAATCCCCTGACCTCGATACTTCGGCAGCAGGCCGACAAAAGCAGGCGTACCGATCGAGATCAAGTATCGGGAGATCATTGGAGCTTGGTGGTGCGCGATCACGCCGAAGCTTTCCGCGCGTCGTATCGTTCTTTGAGATACGGAAGGATGAAGCACCAGGCGGGATTGACGACCTGGATCGCGACCACCGCGCCCGCTCTGATCAGGCCGCGCGTGAACGCAATCAGCGATCCCAGCAACACGGCGTGCAGGCCGACGCCCACAGCGAACAGCACGGCGATGCCTGACTTGCCGACGCGGCGATCACCCGCCATGGCGTAGCCGACCCAAATCGCAAACGGCACCTGGATGAGAAAAGCCGTGAGCAGGCCCGGATTGTAATGCCCCGTCTTCACAAACGCGCCGATATGGGAGATCGCGTTCGCAGGAAACACCCCATAGAGCCCAAGCCCGATCAAAGGGTGACGCCGGCTGAGAAGCGCGCAGATCAGACCCGCGACCCAGATCAGCGGCACGTTGACCGCCATGAAAACCGGCGGTGGGATGATGCAGTCGGGATAAGGCGGCTGGCCCAACGTCGCACAGAGCGCATCCGGAAATGCGAACGACTGGCCGAACAGGGTGATCCCGTATTCCTCGGTCTGGTGCAGCATGTAGGCCGCAGGCGCGAGCCACGAGAGCCACACCGGATCGCGCCAGCGCGACAAGCTGCGGTCGCTGCGAAACACGTCGGTCGCGAGCAGCAACGTCAGCAGCAAGACCGAGAGGCCTACGCCAATCCACGGCCAGTTGGTGTCGAACCATCCGAACGTCATCGTCCTCACCTGACGGCGCCGGGCGGCTGAATAACGCTCAGCCGCCCACGCTCCGCCCCGCCCTTTCGCGCTATTCGATCTTGATGTTGGCCGCGGTGATGACCTGCTTCCAGCGCGCGATCTCCTCATTGACGAAGGTGCGGAATTCCTCCGGCGAGGTGCCCATGGCGACGATGCCCTGTTGCTCGAGCTTTTTCTTCAGCTCGGGATCAGCCAGCGCCTTCTTCGCCTCCGCGGACATGCGCTCGACAATCTCCTTCGGCGTGCCCGCCGGCGCGATCATGCCCGCCCAGGTGCCGGAGGCAAAATCCTTCACGCCCTGCTCGATCAGCGTCGGCGTATCGCCGGCCGCCGGAATGCGCTCCTTCGAGGCCACGCCCAGCGCCCGGGCGTTGCCGGCGCGCACCTGCTCCATCAGCGGGCCGATCACGTCGAACATCACGTTGATCTGGCCGCCCACCGTATCCTGCAGCGCGCCTGCCGTGCCCTTATAAGGCACGTGCTGAAGATTGATGCCTTCGCGGCTCTTGAGCATCTCCATGGTCAGGTGCGCCGCGGAGCCGATGCCGCTGGAGGCGAAATTGAGCTGGCCCGGCTTCGACTTTGCGAGGGCAATGAACTCCTTCACGTCTTTCGCAGGCAGCGAGGGCGTCGCGATCAGGATCAGCGGCGCGACGCTCAACAGCGAGACGTAGGTGAAATCCTTTTCCGTGTTGTAAGGCAGCTTCGGCTGGAGCGACGGGTTGACCGAATGCGCCGCGATCACGGTGCCGAAGGTGTAGCCATCGGGCGCGGCTTTGGCGACAATATCAGTGCCGATTTGGGCGTTGGCGCCCGGCTTGTTCTCGATGACGATGGTCTGCCCGAGCGAGGCCGCGATCTTCTCGGACACAAGGCGCGCCATCATGTCGGTGTAGCCGCCTGGTGTGTAAGGCACGACCATGCGGATCGGCCGGTTCGGCCAGCTCTGGGCCGATGCGGCGCCCGTGCAAACGGAGATGACGACCAGCGCGCCCAGCGCGCGGACGAGGGACTTCATTATAGCGTTCCTTTCCGAATCCGCGGGTTGAGGCCGGACGGCCACCGCGGCTTTTGACTTATTGTTTTGTTTGTCCCGCGCCGCGTGGTGTCGCGACGCGAGGCGTTATGAAGCGAATGCTATATCAAACGGAAGCGAGTTGGAAAGATGCGCGCGGTATGGTGGAGCGTGCGGCTTCACGACCTCAATTACCGCAGAGCGAAATCGAAGCGACGCCGATGGCCCATCTGTCATCGTCACGTCGCAGACGAACTAGCCCGCCTCCGCTACGCTATGCTGTGGAGCTGTGCAAGAAGCTGGCGCTGACGATGGATGTCGACATGATGACGTGGTCGAAATCGAGCCGCGCCGTGCGATCGATCCGGCCACGCCTTGCGTCTGCTTGGAGGCGCGACCGGAAAAATCAGCGCCTCACCGACCGAACCCCGCACGGCCAATCTCGACCATGGATACGGCCAAGACCCAATTGGTTTGCGATCCAAGGCGGAACCGTTGCCTCTTGAGAGCCATAGCGTACGACCGGCACGACGGGCCCGCCGCATGGATCGACCCGGTCGTCCTGAGGGCGAAAACGATAGCGTGGAACAATATAGTAATCCCAGGGAGTAGGTGTCGGTGCTGTGATGATGGGCACCCTGATGACACGCCGTGGTTCACGAACGACTCTGCCCTCCTGCGCCTGCGCTGCGGCACTGAATGTGCCGACATTGCACAGGACCAGAGCCGTTCCCAAAGCACCGATTACCATCCTCATCTCGTGGCCTCCTTGCTGCAGACAGACTAGACCAGACATCAAATGACGTTCGACTTCGCGCCGCCCTTGAGGCTCTATCGGATATCAAAGCCGCCTGATCCGCAACGTCTCATTTCGCAACGTCTCACTTTATGAAGACTCGTGAAGTGGATTTGACATTCGCCACTCACCCGGCCGCGAGTTCGTCACGCGCATGTCAAATCCAAAAGCTCCACGAGTGTGATGGTTCAGAAGTTCGCTTCAATTTCTCCGCACATCTTTCAAGCGAACTTCTGAACCTAAACCACACGAGAATCATAGATTTGCTAGTGTGCTTTCGAATCCGAATAACCGTGCGAGCGCGCCGCAAATGGCGGCGGTTATTCGGAGACGGGACGCTAGAATCTTTAAATTACGAGCGGCCCATCTGGTTTGGCGAAGCGCGTGACTGACAACGCGCAGGCCAGCCGTGCACGCGCATCGCGCATCGACACGCCCATCGTCGCCGTTCACGCGCGCTGGCCGGTCGTCGGCACGCGCATCCGTTCGCGGAAAGTCCACGGAGTTTAAGCTCTTCTCGTGCAGGAGCACCGCCTCGCTTCATGACGCGCACGTGTCGTGAAGCGGTGCTTCAGGTCTCGATCCTCGTCGATCCCGCTTCCAGGAGCTGCCTGCAGCCCGGCAAATCGCGGAGACGCCGAGGCCGCCTTGATTTCAGCACACTTCGAGCAGCAAATTGAGCGGTCAAACGCATTTGGGGGCCGACGATGCCGAGGTCCGGGGTGGCGTGGTTGTGCTTGAGAGCGCCCTTGGGAGTGCTTTTGGGATTGCTCGGGCTCACGCTGGGCGGTTGCATGCAAGCGACGCTCGCACCGTCGTCGAATGCCAACCTGACACCCAGGGACCGGCAGTTGCTGGCGCATCCACCTTATGCGCAGGCGACCATTCCAGAGTCCTATCGCCGGCACATCGTTGACTATACGCGCCGAGAGGCGCCGGGCACGATCCTGGTCGATACCGATGCGCGCTATCTCTATTACGTCCTGCCGAATGGCAAGGCCATCCGCTACGGCGTGGCCGTGGGGGAAGAGGCGCTGGCCTTTTCCGGCGTTGCTTCCGTTGGCCGTATGGCTGAATGGCCGGATTGGGTCCCGACGCGGGAGATTCAGGAGCGGCTCGGCCCCTACCCGGCCCGCGTTCCAGGCGGTCCGGCTAATCCGCTTGGCGCACGTGCGCTCTACCTTTACGAAGGCAACAAGGACACGCTGTACCGAATTCACGGCACCAACCAGCCGGAATACATCGGCCAGGCCATATCGTCCGGCTGCATCCGCATGACCAATGAGGATGTCATCGACCTCTTCAACCGCGTGAGGATGGGCGCTCCCGTCGTCGTCCTGCCGCCAAGTCAAGGTGCATGGGGGCGCACGAGCGGTCTTCGTAGCTGATCTTTGTAACTAATCTTGGTCGCTGATCTTGGAAGCTGATCTTGCATTTCGCCGGTAGAATGCGGCGCACTCCGAACCCAGCGCATCACCGGAGAAGTCATCATCGCTTAACGATAGCAGTCTGCGATCGCTCACGGAAGCCCAAGCAAGACAGCGGCGCGAAGACGTTCGCCGAACACCCCTCTGCCAATAGGCGGTGGGGATGTGTAAGGGGAGAAGCTAGAGGGAGATGGGGAGCGTCACGTTCTCTTGCCTCACTGAAAGTAGCAAGATCCCTCGCGAGAAATTCTTGTTGCTTGCCCGCCTCGGTTGCGCTTGGATAAGCACCCGGGGGATCTTTTCAAATGAGATTTTGTCTACCGTCGTTTACACGCAGTCATGCTGTCTGGCCACCTCCGGGAAAATTCTTCGACTTAAGCGCTGTACGGTTTGAGCGAAAAAGCAAGCTACCGTGTCGAGCTAGCGCGAACTTGAAGATGATCTCTCAAATTTCAAATTGGCGTTCAAGTTAATTCTTGTGCCTACGCAAAAAAAGCAATCATAGAATGTCAGACGACAAGCCACCTACTTGGAAAGATCACCCCGTAGTTATTGCAGCATTGAGTTGTGCGGCTGGCATTGCATTTGCCCATCAGTTCATTTTCCCGGCCATGACTGCGTCGCTTCAAAATGAAATTGCCGATCTTAAAAAGCAAGTCAGCGATGCCGGAATATCTAAAGAACGAATAAAGTCGCTTGAAGAGAAGCTAAAGAAGAGCGAAGCGGATGCAGCCAGCGCCCAGGCTGCAAATATGTTCTCGCTGCAGAATCCCTATCCGATGGGATTGGGAGCCTTAAAGCTTGGAGATTCGCTTGACGCTATTGAGCGATCGTTTCCCGGTGCAGAGATCGAAAAAAAATCTGGCTATTGGAGCGTTAAGAACCCGACATCGCAATACTCAGACGCTACGTACTTTTTTGATCGAAGGGCACAGAATAAACGCGTGCGTTCGATTATGTTCTTCTTAAAAGCAAATGCACCGAACAGATTCCTCCAAAGCAAATTAACGGATGCGCTAGGACAGCCTACCATCTCAGGACCGAAAGCAGATTGTTATATCTGGAAGGTAAACGACACTACATTTGTGAAGAATGAAAACTCCCGCGCCTTCAACATCGAGTCATCCCAACCCAAATGTGAAAATGACGAGTAACAGCGAGAATCGCGCGCAGTTGCCACACCGACACCCTACGCCCGCTGTAAGTCCTTTGACCGAAAGCGGCAAGATCATTGTCACGGACAAGAAATTTCACACTGACGTAGATGGGGATAAATACTCGAATTATCTATTCACTCGGCTCGTTGCTAAAAAGAAGCGCTTTACAAATGTAAACTTCCGCTACTCGTTCTTCGAACACAGCTATCTGAGGGACTGCCATTTCGATTCTTGCGACTTCACTGGGTGTAGGTTCGCCAACACGAGTCTTATCGGGAGCAAGTTCTCCGGTTGCAATTTCGAATATGCCTCTTTTGAGAAAACCATCGTCGAACCGGCTATCTTAGATACCGAATGCCCCGGTCGTGAAAACCTAAGGCTTCGCTTCGCCCGAACGCTGCGCACCAATTTTCAGCAACTTGGCGATGCTACCGCAGCAAACAAAGCGATGAATATAGAGCTCGACGCTACGGGCACGCATCTGTCGAAGGCCGTGTGGTCAAATGAAGCTTATTACCGCAAACACTACGAGGGTTTGGCTCGCCTCAAGGTAATTATAGAATGGGCGCTGTTCAATATTCTAGATTTCGTTTGGGGGAATGGTGAAAAGGTATTGCGCCTCTTTCGCTTCTTATTTGTCGTCCTATTTGCGATGGGAATCTATGATGCCGTCTGCTTCAGCGGAGCACCGGGGCAGCTATCGAGTTACTGGTCAGGCATATTAAGAGCGTTTGCAGTCTTCTTCGGAGCCTTGCTCCCCAGCGAGTATCCTCCCTTCTATCTAGCCATAGTTATTTGCACGCGGCTGATCTTAGTTGGCTTCTTTCTCTCTATCATCATCAAGCGCTTCAATCGGCGGTGACGATGCATATCTATGCCTTTGGCTCGGTCTGCCGTGGTGACGTCTCACTAACATCCGACATTGATCTGCTTGCCATCGTCGATGGCCACGATGGTCGCTTCAATGCGGACGACTACTCCATCTATTCATATCAAAGAATTCAACAGATTTGGGATGAAGGGAATCCCTTCGCCTGGCATCTTGCCTCAGAGTCCAGACTTTTGTTTGCATCAGATCAAGCAGATTACCTGAAATCGCTCAACGAACCGAGGCGATACAAGAAAGCAGCGGAAGACTGCGAGAGATTCTTCAGCTTGTTTATTGAGGCAAAAGGATCATTGGAAACTAATACCGCCACTTTAGCATTCGATCTTTCAATGGTCTTCCTTGCGATCCGAAATTTCGCCACGTGCTTTTCCTTAGGCTGTTTACAGACGCCGGATTTTTCAAGAAAATCAGCCATTCGCATCGGCCGCTATAGCCTGCCGATTGAACAAAAGGCTTTCGATACACTCGAACGGGCTCGGATTCTTTGCACTCGCGGAATCGGACTCCCCATAAACGCCCACGAAGCGTCATTCGTTATTGAACGATTTCCAAATATTGAATCTTGGATGGATCGTCTTCTAAAGGAAGTAAAACATTGACGAGCGAATTTAACGATCGAGTGGCCGCTCAGCGCGCGATTCTGCGAGCAGTAAATAGCATCACCTGGAGCACCGAGCCTCTTCTGGGGCTATCGCGCAAGGCGATAGACCGATGGATAAGCTTAAACAAGATTGACGCTCATTCGCACATTGCCGAACTTGTTACATCGGTCGCGTCGAAGTTATTTTTTCTGGCAAACAAGAGTCAGGATCAGATGTCCGACGAGTATCAATTGGTGCGATCAGAAATCATCGAAGCTCGGGACGATATCGTCCGAAAGTTGGCGCTTCCGATTGTGTAACATTTGCTTGGCGTGAGGTGGATTTGTCAGAAAACCCTGACCGCAAGCTAACGGACTAGAATCTTCTCCCTGCCCCATCGCATACTCATCCCACGGAACACGTCAGCAAATGCACGGCGACGCTGCGTCCGTTGATCCACGCGGGTGAGACGGGCAGCATTCCGCTGGCCCAGAAAGCCATCGAGGAGATGCTGGTCACAGCTCCAGCCGATCAGCACAAGGCGCCGCTCGATCATGTCCGCTCGGCTGTCGAAGCGCACCGCGCCACAGCCTGCGAGACTCATCAGCTCAGTTTTGCCGACGAAATCAACGACGACATCAAACGTTGATGACGCCGCTCGAGTGACCCTTCCAAGGAATGCTCGCCGTCGGGGCGGTCATGATACCCCGCTCGGCAGCGCTGTAGTTCCTATCGATCGCTGTCAGGCAGCGCGATCTCTCGAACCGAGGTGCTATCGGCGCTGCGCTTGCGCTGCCATCGCGCTTCCCATTGGCTTTCCCATCTATGGCATATACGCTCCATATACGAATCGTATATGGAAGTCCGCATGGGCATTGTGAACATAGATGATGATCTGCACGATCAGGTGCGCAGGGCGAGCAAAGTGTCGTTCCGGTCGATCAATGCGCAGGCCGCCTACTGGATCAAGATCGGCATGCTCTGCGAGACCAATCCGACACTCAGTTTCACAGAGATCATCGCGCGCGAGCTTCGTGCTGTGAGTGATGCATGACGAAGCGGCCTGAGGAGCTGGCATTGCTGGCTGAATCCGGCCGGCTCCTGGCGTCCGTGTTCGCGATGCTGGATCGAACCTCGCTCGCCGGCCTGTCGACACTTCAGATCAATGAAATGGTCGAGCGTTTCATCGTTCATGATCTCCAGGCCCGACCCGCGAGCAAGGGCCAGTATGGCTATGGCTTTGTGCTGAACGCTTCGGTGAACGATGTGGTCTGCCACGGCGTGCCATCGCAATCGGACGTGCTTCGCGATGGCGACATCGTCAATTTCGACATCACGCTCGAGAAGAACGGCTACATCGCGGATTCCAGCAAGACTTATCTCGTCGGTCGCGTCAATCCAGCCGCCAAGAGATTGGTCCAGACCACCTATAACGCCATGTGGATGGGCATCCGCGCGGTTCGCCCTGGCGCGCGGCTCGGAGACATCGGCTTTGCGATCGAACGACATGCCAAGCGTCATGGCTATTCTGTGGTGCGTGAATATTGCGGTCACGGCATCGGTCGCGAGATGCACGAGGAGCCGCAGGTTTTGCACTTCGGAAAACCAGGAACTGGCCTCACCCTCCGTGAAGGCATGGTCTTCACGATCGAGCCGATGCTCAATCGCGGCCGGCGGAGTGTGAGAACTGCGGCTGACGGTTGGACTGTTGTGACGAGAGACGGATCGCTTTCCGCACAGTTCGAGCACACCGTTGCCGTGACAGCTTCGGGCGTGTCGGTGTTGACGCTGCGTCCTGACGAACGCGCAAGCTAACGGCTGGAATCTTCTCCCGCCCCATCGCATACTCATCCCACGGAGCACATCAACACATGCACCGCTGCGTCCGTTGATCCATGCGGGTGAGACGGACAGCAATCCACTTGCTGAAAAAGCGATCGACGAAATGTTGGCGAGTGCGTCTGCCGATCAGCACAAAGCTTCGCTCGATCATGTCCGTTCGGCCATCGAAGATTACTGAGCCATATGCTCTGGCACTCATCAGCTCGGCTTTGCCGACGCCATCAACGATGACGTCGAACGATTGATGACGCGATTCGAGTGAGCGTCTCACGCGCGCCGTCAGACTGCACGCATCGGATCGGCATCCGAATAACCGCACGATCGATACACCGCGCGGACATCGGCCAGACGGTTACTCCTGTTCACCTCCGGCCCTCTCGAAGAAGCTCTATGCAGTCATGTTGCTGACGCAATCTCTGTTTTAATCGCCGACAACCAACAACGCTGTTGCGAGGACCGTCCTGGTTCCCGCAACGGTTCCGTCGCCAGCCCTGGCACGATACCGCAAGAATTGGCGCGAACGCCTCCGCGTTTGTTTGACCATGTTTTGCGGCATCGGGAACCGAAAAAAATCAGTCAAGGAGTTATGATGTTGTGTCGCTCGAGCGCCGCAATTTGCGGCGCCCTGCTTGCGCTTGCCATTTCGGTTTCCGTTGCTCGAAGTGAAGTCATTCATTCAAGCGCTATCATCCGTGCCGCTGGGGATGCGATCGTTGGCGCAGCATCCATGTACAATCCGTTCCGGCCCGGATGGCGCGAGGGTGGCCCGAACACAGCCTCCGGCGAGCGCTACGATCCCTCTGCCTGGGCGGCTGCCATCAAGACGAGTTTGCGTGAGAAATTTGGTGGGGTCCTCTATGGCGCGAAGCCGAAGTATGCCCTCGTTGAGGCTGCCGGCAAGAAGGTCATCGTCAAGATAAATGACGTGGGGCCACTCACGCCTGGCCGCATCATTGATCTCAATGAGCGGACGATGCGCCATTTCGATCCAAGCCTGGAGCTCGGAGTCATTCATGGCGTAACAGTCAGGCCGCTTGCCGGCGATCATTGGATCCCCGGGCCGATCGGCTGAACATCGCACGCGAATGAATGCGGCATTCGGATGTGGTGGAGTATGTGGAGCAGCCGGTGAAGGCACGGCGGTAAGTTGGTAGCGCGATCGAACGGCCTAGAAAATCTCTCCCCACCATCGCATACTCTCCCCATGGAACACGTCAACAAATGCACGGACACATTGCGCCCATTGATCCACGCGGGCGAGACGGACAACATTCCACATGCCGAGAAAGCCATCGATGAGATGTTGGCGGCGGCGCCTGCCGATCAGCACAAGGCTTCGCTGGATAGCGTGCGGTCAGCCATCGACGCGCATTGCGCCACGGTCTTCGCACCTCATCAATTGAAGTTTGCCGACGCCATCAACGATTACATCGAACGCCTGATGACGCGGTTCGAGTGAACCGCTTCAAACATTGCGTTCAAACATTGCCGGCGTTGACCGCCAGTTGCGCAGCGAAAGCCCGCTTGTAAGCGGGGCGCGCTTCACCGCGCCCAACATAGGCAGCAAGGTTCGGAAACTCGTTGAGAAGGCCTGATGGCTTCAGCCGGAGCAGCACCGACACCATCATCAAATCGCCCGCGCTGAACGCGCCGTCCAACCACTCGGCATTCCCTAAGCGCGCGGACAATTGGTTCAGCCGCTCGCGCACACGATCCTTCACGAGGGGCAGACGCGCCTCGGACCACGGCCTGTCGCTCTCCAGAATTTTCGCGGTGACGAGTTCGAGGATCGGCGGTTCCACCGTGTTGAGCGCAGCAAACATCCATGTGATCGCACGCGAGCGCGCATCGCGATCGGCCGGCAGCAGGCCCGCATGGCGTTCGGCGAGATGGAAGACGATCGCCCCTGTCTCGAACAAAGCGAGATCGCCGTCCTCATAGGTTGGGATCTGGCCGAACGGATGCAACGCCAGATGCGTGGGCTCCTTCATCGCACGGAACGACACCAGGCGAACCTCGTAAGGCTGGCCCAATTCTTCGAGCGCCCAGCGCACGCGCGTATCCCGCGCCAGTCCCTGGCCGCCATCGGGTGAACGTTCAAAGGCGGTGATCGTGATGGTCATCGTGAAACTCTCAATGCGTGATGCGTTGTGCTACCACATTCTTCAGCGCGATCCGCATCGCAGCAACATTTATCTTGCCGCACGGTCTATGAGTCCTGTTAGATTTTTGTTTGACGCGTTTTCTTCACGCGAACCGGTGTCCACTTCGCTCGAAAACGCTCTCCTTGTTTGACGCGTTTTCTTCACGCGAACCGGTGCCCACTTCGCTCGAAAACGCTATGGCCGTTATCCTTCGACCGGGACCGAAGCATCAGCGCTCGCGCTGCGCATAGACTTAGCCCAACGAGGCGCGTGGGCGGATGAGGCGCAGGACGATGCTCCGCCCCTGCTATGCCGACAAACACTTACCTCGGAGGTAATTGATTCAGATGCATGCCAAAGCTTACAAGTAGGATCTAAAGAACAAGACTTGAGAAGCTCGCCGTCAAAGCATCACCGAAAAAACCTGACAGAAAAAGCATGACCGGACAATCGCGCCTCCCCTTTTTCTACGGCTGGGTCATCGTCGCCATCACCTTTCTCACCATGGCCATCGGCGTGAACGTTCGCACCGCGTTCTCGCTGTTCTTCCCACCGATCCTGACGGAATACGGTTGGGACCGCGGTGTCATCGCGGGCGCGTTTTCGTTCGGCTTCTTCGTCTCCGCCTTCATCAGTCCGCTGATCGGCCGCCTGATGGACCGCGCCGGGCCGCGCGTGGTGATCGAACTCGGCATCCTATTGATGAGCGCGGGATTGCTGCTGGCGCCGCTGACGCGAGAACCTTGGCATCTCTACGTGACCATCGGCTTCATGGTCGGCTCCGGCAGCAACTGCATCGGCTATTACGGGCAATCGCTGTTCCTGCCGAACTGGTTCGTCCGCCGGCGTGGCCTCGCCATCGGCATTGCGTTCGGCGGTGTCGGCATTGGTTCGGTGACGCTGTTGCCGTGGGTGCAATACACGCTCGATCACAGCGGATGGCGCACCGCCTGCACCGCCATGGGCATTCTCTCCTTGATCGCGCTCGTGCCGATAAATCTGCTGCTGCGCAAGCGTCCGGAAGACATCGGCCTGCAGCCGGACGGCGGCGCGACGACGCACGCGCAGACCAAACCAGTCTCGAACATTGTCGATGCCGTTTGGGCCGGGACCGACTGGACGCTGGCGCGTGCACTGCGCACCACGCGGTTCTGGTTCATTGCGTTGGGGTATGCGAGCGGGCTTTATGTCTGGTACGCCGTTCAGGTGCACCAGACGCAGTATCTCATCGACATCGGCTTTTCATCGCAAGTCGGCGTCTGGGCGCTCGGCATCGTCAGCCTGCTGGGCATCCCGGGACAGATCGTGCTCGGACACGCCTCCGATCGCATCGGGCGCGAGGCGATCTGGGCGATTTCCTGTTTCGGCTTTGCGCTGTGCTTCGCAGCCCTCATCGCGCTTCAGTATCAGCACAGCTTGTTGTTGGTTTATCTGATGGTGTTCGCGCAAGGCGCGCTCGGCTACGGCGTCACCTCGGTGATGGGCGCGATCGTGCTGGAGATTTTCCAAGGCAAGCATTACGGCGCGATCTTCGGCTCGATCATGTTCTCGGCGATGATGGGCGGCGCCGCGGGGCCTTGGGTTACCGGCCTGCTGCACGATCTCACCGGGACTTATGATCTCGCTTTCTCGGTGTGCATCGCGGTCAGCGCATTATCGGCGCTCGCGATCTGGCGCGCTTCGCCGGGCAAGGTACGCGCGGTGGCGGGCAAATCCGCCCGCGATGCAAATGAATTGAGCGCGGTCGCAACCACCGACCCCTAGAGCATGATCCGGAAAAGTGTGCAGCGGTTTTCCGAAAAGATCATGCTCAAACAATAACCTAAAGCGCGATGACGATTCATCATGATCTCATCGCGCTTTAGTCCGCCAGACAAGTGCGCGCACTCATCAACCAGGACGCCTATAAACCGCGAAGTCTTGTGACGATCAGTCATCCCAGGCGGCCTTCGGGAGGTTCCTGGGGTGCGTCACAGTCACTGTGTGGGCACGAGCGCCGGGGCGCCCTTGTCCTTGATCAAGAGCACCAGGAATTTGGCCGGCTGTGTGCTGCTCGCGTTCCGGTCGACGACATGAACATCAGCAGGGCCTTCATAAAAGGACTGTCCTGGTGTCAGTGTCACCTCTTGTCCACCTTTCAGTTGCATCACGACGGAGCCCTCCAACACGTAAACAAACGCATGTGCATTGTGTCGGTGGATAGCGCTCGATCCTCCGGGCGCATGTTCGACTGTGATCATCAGAGCTTCTCTGCCGGGATTCTCCGGAAGATCCTTGGACATGAGTGCCATGACCTTCGGCTCCTGAGCCAGCGCTGTGCCGCTTATGAGGCACAGAAGAATCAACCAAACGACTTTGATCGTCATCATCGCCTCTTTCCTTCGTTGGCCGGGATAGGCTGGTGGCAAACTGCGCGTACGTCCGAAGCGGCATCAGGCTTTCGCCTGTGAGCGGCGCAGCCATTCGTCCAGACCGATGCGGCCGAGGCGCGCTTCGCCGAGCGGCACCAGCGATTTCTCCTCGACCCGGCCGCCGAAGTATCGGGCCTCAGGATCTCGCACGACCTCACGCGGATCCCCGACCGCCTTCAGATAGCGGGCGACGATGTCGTTGAACGGTGCTCGTTCAGGGCCGGCGATCTCGACGATGCCGTTTCGCGGCGCCGCGAGCGCCACCTCGGCGACGTTGGCAGCAACGTCATCCGCCGCGATGGGTTGGAAGAGGCCCGGCGAAAGCCTGACCACGTTTCCATCCGCACTCGAAGCGGCGATGCCCCCGAGAAATTCCATGAACTGGGTCGAGCGGATGATGGTGTAGGGGATGGGCGAGGCTTCGATCAGTTTCTCCTGGGCGACCTTGGCGCGAAAATAGCCATTGTCGCTTCGATCGATTCCGACGATGGAGAGCGCCACATGATGCCCGACGCCGGCTGCGGTCTCCGCCGCAAGAAGGTTGCGGCCGGACGTCTCGAAAAATTCCAGCACCGCCTTGTCTTCCCATGAGGGCGCGTTGGCGAGATCGATCACCACCTGCGCGCCGGCCAGGGCCTCTTTGAGCCCCTCGCCCGTGATGGTGTTGACGCCTGTATTAGGTGAGGCAGCGACGGCCTCGTGGCCGCCATCGCGCAGAATGGCGACGGCCTTCGAGCCAATCAGGCCCGTGCCGCCGATGATGACGATCTTCACGGCTCATCCTCCCTTTTCGCCTGTCATTTCATGACCCAGTTTGCAATGGTATCACCCTAAGGTGGTAGGCCGCGTACATCTTCCGCATGTCAGGGATCGATGCGTCCGAAAGCGCACATCGGGCGAAGCACTGCGCGCTCATTGCCCCCCTCCTGAGACAATACGAGCTGTCACAATTCATCGACATGATCGAGGCGTAAAGGCATCGTCTTCACGTCCGCCAACGATCGCCCGGGAACTCCCCACGCGGGAGACCCGCCGGGAGATCTGCCAGGAAATCTGCCAGGAAATCTGCGATGTGGCGGCGTGAACGAGGCTGCACAACCTCACTGCACGAGTTGAGCCGAGAAGAGAACGCCTGAGCGAATTTCCATGACGGACTGAAATCGTTGGCATGCAAACCCTCTTGCAACAGGAGCCTATGATGAATCGCCGGACATTTATCGCTGCTGCCGCTGCCGCTTCCGCCCTTCCCTTGCTTCATCGTGTTGCCAATGCGCAGGCGCCGTTGAAGACAAAGAATGTCGTGTTCGTCCACGGGCTGTTTGCGGATGGCTCCTGCTGGGCGAAAGTCATTTCCCGCCTGCAGCAGAAGGGCGTCAATTGCACCAGCGTGCAGAACCCGCTCACCTCGCTCAATGAAGCGTGCGAAGCCGCGAAGCGGGCGATTGCGATTCAGCCGGGCCCGGCGGTGCTCGTCGGCCACTCGTTCTCGGGCATGATCGTCTCGGAAGTGGGCGTGGACCCGAAGATCACCGCGCTCGTTTACATCGCCGCGCGAGCCCCCGATGCCGGTGAAGATTATACGGTGCTGGCAAAGACGTTTCCGACGCCGCCGGCCTCAGCGGGCATCACCTTCACCGATGATTGGGGCTTGTTATCGGAAGAGGCTTTTCTGCGCGACTTCGCGGGTGACCTGCCGAAGGAAGAAGCGCGCGTGCTCTACGCGGTTCAGCAGCCGTTCAAGAAATCGCTCACGAGTGACAAGACGACGAACGCGGCCTGGCGCAACAAGCCGAGCTTTTATGCCGTGTCGACGCAAGACCGCACCATCAATCCAGATCTCGAGCGCTTCATGGCCAAGCGCATGAATGCGAAGACGATCGAGGTGGACGCGAGTCATCTCGCGCTGATCTCACAACCCGATGCAATCACGAATTTGATTGTCGAGGCGCTCGCCGTCTGAGGCGAACGCCAGACGGACACGCAAAATCAGCGCACGACGCTGACTCACTCCAGCAAGCAGCGTGGCGCTCCCTCACGGATGAATCTTGTCGAGCTCCGGCAGCAGGACAACGCTTTCCTGCTCGTTCGGATCGGTGCGCGAGATCAGCGCGACCACATCCTCAGTCTTGCTCGGGTTATACGGCAAATGCGGCCCGCCCGCGGGGATGTAGAAGAAGTCGCCCGCCTTCACGACCGTATGATGCTCCAACCGTTCGCCGTGCCAGACATGGGATTCGCCGCGCAGCACGTAGATCGCCGTCTCATGATCGGCGTGCTTGTGCGCTTTGGCACGGGCGCCGGGCCCAATGGTCACGAGCTGCATGTGAATGCCCTTCGCGCCGACGGTCTCCGCCGAAATGCCGACGTTGTACATCAGCCCCTGCTTGCCTTCGAACGCTTCACCAGCGCGAACGAGGCGGCACTCTGGTTTCTCCGTAGCTGATTTTTTCGAAGCGGATTTTTTCGAGACTGCTTTTTCCAAGACGGACATCTGATGCTCCTTATCCGGTGCGACGCACCGGCAGAATAGTGATCAGCGATGTCCTTTATATAGTGAGCTCCCCGCGCGGCGGCAGCGGGCTCAAACCATCAATTCGAGGCGATCACTTCGAGGGCATCGCCGTGACTTGGAAAGGAACCGGGACCAAGCGACGCCCAGCGCGCGTTGGGTTTTGAGGACATGCTAAGAGAAGTCACGGGTTAGCAGCGTTATCGCAGTTGATAGAGGCCCAGCACAATCCGCGACGCCGGGCGTGATGCGGCGTAAATGGCGGGAGGATGTCGCGCGACGCGCAAAATGTTTAGTGCGGCTGCTTTGAGCCCATCTGCATTGCGTGCGCTTCGATCTCGTTGAGGTGCATCTGCTCTGCCCGCTCCTTGCGATCCTCCGCGCGGAATTTGGCCTCGCGCCGCTCGAACGCTTCCAGCTCCTGCTGCACGGATTTCATGAGGCGCTCATGCACGCCGGTGATCTGCGTATGATTCATCATGCGTCTCCGGTCATGTTTCTTTCATACGCTCACGACGGGGCAACAGTTTGATCCGGAGCAACTTTGAAAATGTTTCGCCGCGGCCCAGTTCCGGCTCTTGACTCTACGGAACAAATACGGAACATATTCGCGTTTTGGTTGCAACGACTGTGGTGGACAGCAGTTGATCGCGCCGCTCCTGAGGAAGGCACAGCGGCGAGCGGTCTGGGAAAGCCGGTCTCACAACATCCGGTTGAGGCGAAACGCGCAGCCTGCGCGGCGATGCCGCTCGGCGCGATGGAGGACGATGATAACGTGAAGCGCGGCGTCACTGGTACAACGAGAAAAACAATCGCAGCGAAAGCCATCCTGCTTGCCGCGTGTCTCGCCGCGGCCGCGCCCGCAGCCGTTCGCGCGCAGGATGTCGCAGACATAAGAATCCATACTTTTCTAACGACGGTCCATGTGCGATGCGGCACCTATTACCACGTTGTCTCAGCCTGCATGGGCGATCAGCGCGACAAATATGTCACGATGGGAGACGAGATCTGGCAACGCGCCCTTGATGCGACCGCTGCATTCGGGATTTCGAAAGAACCGATATCTCAGATGGTCGCGACGGCAAAAAAAATGATGGACATGGAGACCGGCGGGGACTGCGCCAAGGCTGACGTGCTGCATAAAAAGTACAGATCGTTCTGCGAGGGCGTCTACGACCGCAAGATAGATATGAGTAAATGGACCCGGTAGCTCTCTCTCCCTTTCTTTCTCCGTCCTCTGCCGATGCGCTGCTGTTCGATCTCGGCGGTGTCGTGCTCGATATCGATTTCGACAAGGCCCTCGCCTGCTGGTCGGCCTATGCGGGCTGCGAGCCTGCCGACATCGCCGCGCGTTTCGTTCGCGATGAGCACTATCATCAGCACGAGCGCGGCCTGATCGAGGACGCCGAATATTTCCAGAGCCTGCGCAACTCGCTCGGCATCCGCATTACCGATGACCAGTTTCTCGAAGGCTGGAATGCCATCTTCGCGGGCGAAATGCCGGGCATCGCGCCGCTGCTCGCGCGCGCGGCGAAGCGGCTGCCGCTCTATGCGTTCTCCAACACCAACCGGCCGCATGTGGCGTATTTCCAGGATGCCTTTGCCGATGTGCTGAAGCACTTCCGCGAAGTGTTCGTGTCCTCATCCATCAATCTGCGCAAGCCCGATGCGGAAGCCTACGATCATGTGGTGCAGACGATCGGCGTGCCGGCACAGCGCATCGTGTTCTTCGACGATCTTGCGGAGAATATCGAAGGCGCACGGGCACGCGGCCTGATCGGCGTTCAGGTGACATCGTCGGACGATGTGGCAAGGACGCTCAATGCGCTGGGGATTTAGCGGGAGCGCTATCATCGCTTCGCGAAGCAAGGAGAACGTTGGGACGAAAGAACTGAAGAAAAGCGGCGGCCAAACAACAACGCGACAACGAAAACGGCGGGCCGCCGCGCCGTCATGAGAACATGGGAACGCACAAGGGGCTGAGATGACGACACAGGAGCAGCCGGCACCGACCGGCAAAGATTGCGCTGTCAACGCGGCGAACTACGACAAGATCAACGGCTGGCTTCTGATCCCGGCTTACCTGCATCCGCTGGTCAGGGTCGGCTCGAACATCTACGCAAGCCTGCAAGTATCGACCTTGTTGGCAACGCCCGGACTGTCCCCCGATGCCATGGCCTACATTGTTGCCCTGCTCGCAAGCTGCATCGTGTTCGGCATCGCCTGGGGCGCCTGCGGTTACTTCGCCTATTCGCTCAAACCCGTTTTTCCCAAAACTTATATTTGGACCAGCATCGCCGACATCGTGGTATCCGCATTGTTTCTGGGCATAACCTATGCGGCGTTCGGCCTTGATGCCGCGCCCGACGAGACGGCTGGCCTGATCAAGATGATCCTCGCTGCGATGATCTGGATTCCCTACATGCTGATGTCCAAACGCGTGAAGGCCACGTTTTACGGTGAGCCGGTGGCGCGATGACTAAGCCGGACGAAAACACAGACACCACATTGGAACCGACAGCCTTCGGACGTGCGTGGAGCGTGCCTAAACAGTTGATGTCGCGCTGGTGGGCGAAGCTCGATGAGTGGGAGCAAAGAGCGCAGTCACTGCTGGAGGAGACGCCCATTGTGCCGCAGTTCGAGCGCGGCGCAACATTCCTTCAGCACATCGTAAGCTTCCTTCAATGGACAGAACGCTGGCTCCTGATCATCGCGGCACTGTTTGTCCTGAAAATGGCTAACATCGCGAAACTGCCCGTCGCGATCGCGTTAATACTTTTCGCAGTGATCTACATCCTCCCCTTCGTTTTTGTTTTCCGGTGCGGACGCTTTCTTTATCGACAGGTCTTCCCGCCTGCTTGGCCCGGAAGCAGCTCAGAGAAACGGCGGCGAAAAATAACAAAGTGACAACGAAGGCGGCGGACTGCGGTCCCGGCTCCACAACTTGGAAACGCAAAAGGAAGCTGAGATGATCGACTACAAACCGGTGAAGTGGCGGTGGCTCCGCAATGGCGCGCTGATCGGCGCGGCGCTTTCGCTCACGGATCTGCTGCAGTGGCGCGGCCCGCGATTTTATCCGTGGACATCGCCGGAATTCATCGCCGCCAACGTCGGACAGATCCTCGGCGCCGCGATTGTCGTTGGCTTCGTTGGCCTGATTGCCGGCATCGTTGCTGATCTTGTCCGCCAATCGAAAAGCCGGAAGTCCGCCTCTCCGCCGCCTTTCGAGTCATAGGCTGCGGACCACACTGAGCTTGATGCGTGTCGGGCGCGCGTCAACATCTTCGCCTGGCGCGACACGCATTAACACTTCTCAAGCGCATGTGATCGGCGTGATGCGTTGCAAGATGCCTTGCACCACTCCCTTCGTCGACTACGTTTCTCTTATTGCGATGTGGAATTGAAATTTGAACGTCGGCATCAACGTGCAGACATCGCGACGGCCGCCTACCCCCTCACCGCGCCGCGAATCAGATTGGCTGCCGCGTCTTCCGCGGTCTCCATGTAGGTGGGATCGCGATGCAGCAGCACGACGGCGAAGGAGCCGTCGAGCAGCAGGATGATCTGCCGTGCCAGCTGCCGCGCGGCCTTGCCGATGCCGGCCTCTTTGAAGAGACCATGCAGCCAGTCCTCGATGCGCTTCTTGTGCGCGCGGCCGGTCACGACCGCGGGATGGCCCGGCATGTTGACCAACTCCACCGAGGTGCGCAGGAACGCGCATCCCTTCCACTTCGGGTGTCTCACAGTCTGGCCGAGCTTCCGGAAGATGCCCGCCACCCTGTCGGCGAGGTCGCCTTCCGTCTCGGCGAACAAACGCTTGAACACCGCAAGGTTCGGCTCATCGCGGACCTTCAGATAATCGGCGATCAGATCGTCCTTGCTGCGGTAGTGATAATAGAACGTCCGCTTGGTGACGCCGGCCTTTTCAGCCACGGCGTCGACGCTCACGGCGCGGATGCCCTCGCTGTAGAACAGCTTGCTCGCCGCTTCGAGAATACGATCGCGTGTTGGTACAGCCGTCTTACCCATGCGCTCAGCCTTTCATATGGCCCTGCCCTTTTCACATGGCTTAGCCTACACCCATGTATACTGACCAGTGAATGTACAGCACGCCGGGGCGCGCATACCGTCCGAGCATGACGGACATCATCCTGCAAACCCCGACCGCGGAAAGAGAACCGGTCTGGATCCGCTGCCGCGACGGCCTCTCGCTGGGCGGCGATCTGTGGCATGGGGCTCACGGCGGCAGCAGTGGGAGCATCATCATCAATGCGGCAACCGGCGTGCTCGCGCGCTACTATCATCGCTATGCGCGGTTTCTCGCGCGGCACGGCTTTAACGTGCTGACCTATGACTATCGCGGCATCGGCGCCTCGCGTCCCGGCAACTTGCGCGGCTGCGATTACCGCTGGCATGACTGGGGCGAACTCGATTTCGACGCCGCGCTTTCGTTCATGCATGCGCGCGATCCATCGAAGCCGCTCATGGTCGTCGGCCACAGCATCGGCGGCTTCCTGCCGGGGCTTTCGGAAAACGCGCCGCTGATCGACCGGATGCTCACAACTGGTGCGCAATATGCGTGGTGGTGGGATTACGCGCCGCGCCGGCGCCTCGGCCTGTTTCTGAAATGGCATGTGGTGATGCCTGCCGCCACCGCGCTGTGTGGCTATTTTCCCGGCCGCAAGCTCGGCTGGCTGGAGGATCTCCCCGCCGGCGTCGCCAATGAATGGAGCTTTCGCGGTCCAAAGTTTGAGCGCAGCCATCACCGCTGCGACAGGCCAAACGTGCTTGCGCGAATGCGTGCGGTGACAGCGCCGATCCTCGCCGTCACCCTATCCGACGACGAATTCGGCACGGTGCCGGCGATCCGCCGCGCGCTTGGCTACTACACAAACGCGCCACGCACCGCCGTGGTGTTGCAGCCCGCAGACTACGGGTTCGCACGCATCGGCCATTTCGATTTGTTTCATGATCGTCACGCGAGCGGCTTCTGGCTCGATACCCTCTTGTGGCTGCGCGACGACCACAATCCATGGCCGGAGCGCGTCATCGCTCTGTGAGGTCATCACATCGCGCATCGGACATCTCAGGCGCGGCGCAGTGGCCTAAGGACCCATCGATCAAAGCCAGAAGATGAAGGCTACCGCCGCCCGTCGTCCATTACCCCGGAAGGCCATCCATCTTGGGAACATCTTCCAACTGCGTGTCCCACTCCGCCCGGCTTGCACAACAGATGTGCGCATTCGGCCGGATGCCGATCGGGCTATCGAGACTTCCGGCGGGCACAGCCAGAAACCCCTCCTTCAACTGATCTCTCGGGAGAGCAGACCCGCATTCGGTGCAAAAGCATTTTTCATGTCGGGTGCCGGGAACGCGGTAGGTTTTTATCCTATCACGTCCCGACAGCCACGTGATCGTCGCCGTCGATGAAAACAAGTTGGCCGCATGCGCCGATCCCGTATCCTTGCGGCAACGCGCGCAATGACACAGGAAAAAGCTCTCGAACGCGCCGGAAATCTGAAATTGAACGGCGCCACACAGACAAGCGCCAATCGCCGTTTGAGCCATGAGCACACCCATGTCGTTTGAAATGGGATCGCAGCAGCGTTGCACCCCCGCAGGATGCGCACTCAATCGCGCACGGGCGCCGCCCGCTCAGGCGTGGCCAGGCTCGTGGCTAGCGGCAGCCGCAGCGGCCGGGGTCTTCACATCCTTCAAGAGATCGTTCAGCAGATCGCGCAGCGCGAGCAGATTGTCGAGCGAGGTGACGATGCGCGCGCGCACCACGCTCTCCAGCATCAGCTTGCCTTCGTCCACCATCGGCCCCACCTGCGGCCGCGGATGGGTGAACAGCAGCGTGGCATAAGGCCCGCCGACCTGGATGTTGAACTTGCCCAGGCAAAGCGTCTCCGGGACGTTGTCGGGGTCGGTCGTTGGCAGATTTGCGAGTTCGACCATCGGTACTCTCCGGAGCTTCGATTCGACTTTCAAAGCCGTGCCAGCGCTGTAACAGAATTTACGCCCCAACGCTATCGAACCTGCGGCTGACCTCCTGTGTCTGCGGGATGACTATGCCTGCCCGCAACTGCGCAAATGCGGTGGTGGTGAATTCGTCAGCATCGCCGCAGTCGAAATAGATGCGTTGGCCCGAACGCTTGATCTCGACGTGATGAGATCGCGCGATACTGGAGACGGTGTTGGACGCGGAGATTCGCTCCGTTTACTTCGGAGCAAAGTGGAATTGCCGTTCTCGATGTTGGGCTTTCCGATCCTGGCTCGCGACCTATCCCTTGGTCCAGGCAGGAGCGGCGGAAGTCCCCGAGCCCAGGAAGAAACCGAAGTGAATGTTCATCTCGCCAATGGGCTCAAGAAACCGCGCGTTCGATAGCGGACCCGCGTCGATCGGCTCGAACCCACCTTTGCTCACGATATCGAAGACGGCCTTCTTTGCCGCTTCGTCATCTGCGGCCACGAACACCTGCACTGGGGCGCGTCGCTCCCGCGCTTCGGCGGGAAGCATCTGCGCAAAAATGGTGTTGTAGGCTTTCACCACTTTGGCATTTGGCGCAAGTTTTTGGATCTCCTCCGCCGCTGAGATCGTGTGCCCGATCAACAAGCCCTTGAAGTCCTCTGTGATGGGGTTCGAGATGTCGACAAGAATCTTGCCGCTGAGATCGCCTGCCGCGCGGATCGTCTCTTCCATTTTTTGGTAGTACACCGCCAAAATGATGAGTTCTGCATGTTCGGCCGCCGCAGCGATGCCGGTGCCGCGCGCGCCTCCACCGATGTCCTCCGCGAGCTTGGCGGCCTTAGCAGCGTCACGACCGCCGATGACGACCTCGACGCCGTTGCCCGCGAGCAGAGGCGCAAGACCAGAGCCCATGTTTCCGGTCCCAATAACTGCCACGACCATGGCTTCCTCCGAATTTTTTTGCTGAAGACGGCGTGGGCGCATCTGTGTGAACCACAGACAACGCCCAGCCCATTCAGGCGGCTTTCAACATGTCGCCGCCATATGACCCGACATTTAGTTCGCGACTGCAGCCGCCTTGCGGACGAGTACGCTGTCGCCCTTCCGGCTGATTTCGAGCCCACCTGGCTGTTGCGCGGTCGAGAACACCACACTCTGGCCTGGCGCAAGAACAGATACGACGCGGATCGGCGTGCCTTCCTTGCCCTGCGCAAGCGTCATGACGACGTGGAAGCCATCGCGCTCCACCGTGTAATAGGCAACGCCAGACACCTCGCCGAGGTCGATGCTTTTCCCTTCAATGGGACGAAGGCCGCTCGCATGAGCCGCCCCCAGCGAGGTCAGGATGAATGCGGCAGCGAGAAGCGTGTTACGGATTGACATAGCGGTCTCCTTAAATTGGGGCGCGGACCGATGGCCGCCGTTCCCTTGCGCTAGGAGATGGCTCCGATATCATCATCGATCAAACAGATTGGATCGATAATGAGTATCGATGCCGTCAATCTAGGTCGTATCGACCTGAACCTGCTTGTTCATCTCGATGCGCTGCTCACGGAACGCAGCGTGACGAGGGCAGCGTCCCGCGTCGGCATCGGTCAGTCGGCGATGAGCCACAACCTCGCGCGCCTGAGGGACGTGTTCAGCGACGAGCTTCTGACGCGAAGCCCCGAGGGAATGCGCCTGACCCCTCGGGCAATGGCATTGGTCGAGCCGGTCCGAACGACGCTGGTCCAGATCCAGACGCTTGTATCGAAAGACGAGGTCTTCAATCCAGCAACGGCGGTGCGAACGTTCAGGTTCGGACTGCCCGACAGCATGGAAATCTTGATCGTCCCCGCTCTCCTCGCACGCCTGCGCGAGGTCGCGCCCGGCATCCACTTGCGGCTCTACAACATCGACTCGTCCCGGCTGCTGGACGATCTCGATGCCGACGAACTCGATCTCGCCATTGGCTACGACGTCTTCCCGCAGGGACAAGTCCACCACAAACGGCGCCTGCTGTTCACCGAGAGCTATCTCTGCATGTTCAATGCAGAGAGGACGGGGATCACATCCCCGATCTCGCTTGACGACTACGTGCGGCTTCCTCATGTCCTGACCAGCCTGAGGCCCGGGCGAAGTGTGCGCGGCGTGGTGGACGATGCTCTGGAAAAGCTCGGGTTGCAGCGAACGGTGGTCCTGACCACGCCGCGTTTTCTCACGGTGCCGTCCCTGGTCGCGCGCGCACCTGTCATCGTCACCATGCACGCGCGGCTGGCTCGCCTGTTCGCCACCGAACTCGGGCTCAGCCTCAGCCCACCTCCCGTGGAGCTGCAGGAGGTCGCCGTTTCACTGCTGTGGCATTCGTCCTACGATCATGACCTCGCCAACGCGTGGTTGCGGCAGATCATTGTCCAGCACGTCGCCGAGCTTTGATTCACTTATTGCGACATGGCAACCGATCTGATGTCCAGGAAAGAGACAATGACTGCGTCCCCAACCCTTAAGCGTTACTGCATTTCAGGGGGCTTGCTGGAGCCGGGATTGACAGTGGCCTGACCAGGGCCGGAAGGCCCGCCGCCGGCATTTGGGTTGCCGCCATATCTGTTCTGAATGCGGCCTCCACCCATGCCGGTGGTCGATTGCGTGGCATGAGGCTTCTTGGAGGTGTGATGCTTCTCTTTCGCGCCGGCTGCGGACACAAAAAGAGCGGCCACACACAGCAAGATCGCTAGCATTCATCATCTGAAGTCTCCGGAAATTCCATTCTCCGTGAAGACGCTGTTCGGATAACAACGTTCCAACCACGCGTAACGCGTGATGCGCGGGTCGGCTCGGGAAAGACAGCATAGCCGCGCCTGCCAGGTGGATAATTCACAGGGCAACCGCGATCACGAAACGATGAATAGCCTTCATCGCTGACATCCCCTATCAGCCCTCGGTCGCCTGCTCGCAGTCAGGCGGCTGTGCCGGCCGGGTTCGCGATTCCATAAACCCGGCCGGCGAAATTCTCCGGCGCCACCAGCCGTTCGCATATCAGCTATCCGCCATATCAGCCATTCGCCATATCGGCTGTCCGACATCGCAGCTATTCAATGGGGTCAATGACGAGGCCGCAGCCGATACGCGCGCCTCTTCCACCCCTTTTGCGCCGATCTCAACAGGCACGCCCCCATAGCGCCACAATGGCTTGTGAGGGACTGGCCGCCGGTCTAAACGGCTCATGCTTCTCGTGTCCCGAATCCAAGATCTGCCGCATCGTGCAGCAAATCGGGCGAACTTCTGAACCACCACACTTGCCGATCAGGAGATCACTTTGTCCGCGCGTTCTTTCGCCCTCATGGCTCTTCTGGCCTGCGTTCCATTTGCTTTTGTCCCCGGCGCATCTGCTGCCGATGACGCAAGGCTGAAGCAGATCGTCGATGACGCGGTGAAGCCGATGATCGCGCAATATGACGTGCCGGGCCTCGAGGTGGCGGTGACCATCGACGGCACGCGGCATTTCTTCGATTACGGCCTCGCCTCGAAAGAGGATAAGACGCCGGTGACGCGCGACACGCTGTTCGAGCTCGGCTCCATCAGCAAGACATTCACCGGGACGCTCACAGCCCAGGCCGTGGAGGAAGAGCGGCTGTCGCTGAACGATCCGGTCACCAAGCACCTGCCCGAGCTGAAAGGCAGTGCGCTCGACAAGGTGACGGTGCTCGATCTCGCCACCCACACCGCGGGCGACTTCCCGCTGCAGCTTCCCGATGAGGTGACGAGCGACAAGCAGCTCATGGCCTATTACCGCGCGTGGAAGCCGCCGCATCCGCGCGGCACATCGCGCGCCTACGCCAACCCGAGCGTCGGCCTGCTCGGCATCGTCACCGCGAAGGCCATGGGCGCAAACTTCGAGGCACTGGCGCAGGACCTGTTTCACGATCTCGGCTTGAAGCGCACTTACGTCACCGTGCCGGCGTCAGAGATGAAGTCCTACGCATGGGGCTATCGCGACGACAAGCCGGTGCGCGTCAATCCAGGACCGATCGCGACTGAAGCCTATGGCGTGAAATCCAACGCCGTGGACATGCTGCGCTTTCTCGAGGTCAACATGGGTGTCGGCACGATGCCTGCGCCGATCGCGCGCGCGGTGAACGCCACCCACACCGGCTATTTCACTTCCGGAGAAATCGTACAGGATGTGATGTGGGAGCAGTACCCCTACCCCGTCGCGCTCGACAAGCTGGTCGCGGGCAACTCATACGCGATGCTGAAACCGCTGCCCGCCACTGCGATCGATCCGCCAATGCCGCCGCGCGCCGACGTGCTCATCAACAAGACCGGCGCCACCAACGGCTTCGGCGCTTACGTCGCGTTCATTCCGCAAAAGAAGATCGGCATCGTGCTGCTGGCCAACAAGAACTATCCGAATGAGGCACGAGTGAAGGCGGCTTACGCGGTGCTGTCGAAACTGGCAGAGTGATTGCGGATCATCGATCGCGCAGAAAGTTTTCAGGCTGAATTGCAATGACACACGAGACACAGGCCAAGGCCGCGCCGCTTCACCTGACCATCCGCAACGCCACCGCAGAGGATGAGCCGCGCGTCGCGGCGCTGTGGCGAGCCGCCAATCTGGTAACGAGCTACAACGATCCGTCGAAAGACTTTCACTTCGCCCACGCAAAAGACAACTCGGACATTCTGGTCGGCCTTGACGATAAGCAAGCCATCGTCGGCAGCGTGATGGTCGGCCACGATGGGCATCGCGGCTGGATTTATTACGTCGCGTCCGCTCCCGAACATCGCGGACGGGGCATCGGCCGTTCGATGGTCCAGGCCGCGGAGCAATGGCTGAGTGCGAAAGGCGTCGTGAAGGTGATGCTGCTGGTGCGCGAAACGAACACGCAGGTGGTCGACTTTTATGAGCACCTCGGCTTCGAAGCCATTCCGCGCGTCATCATGCAGAAATGGCTGGAGGACGGCCACAGCTGAGCGGGTCGCGGCGCTCTCGTTCGATCGGGCGCCGCCATTCCATGACCACGAACCAAGGCGCGCGGCGAAATCGTTCTTGCCGCTCGGTGTCGCCCGAACGCTGTTGGGGTTCGTCGAAAAACGACAACGTGAGTCCCTGCCCCAGGAATTCCTTCATGTCAGCGGCCGCAGACCCGGTCGAATGACCCGAGCTGGGACATCCTTTGATCTAAGTCAACCCAAGCGCCTGCCGTCCCGGTTCCTGTAGGCCTCTGGCATTGAACCTCGGTCCGCCTCTATTTCGAGCGCACAACCTAGAAAACCAGGAGCTTTAACGCAGACAAAGCCGCGCGATCCCATCGTCCTCGCATGGCCCAGCTCGGGCGTCGCGATCCACGAAATCTGGAACGTACAATGGAGGTAAGGCTATGAGACTCGCTTACAGCAATCTTCCGGCCGTGGCGCTCATTCTCGCCGCAACTCTTGCCGCCAGTGGGCAAAGCGTCGCCCAAACTGCGTCCGCAACTCCCCCCTCGCTCACGACGCCGGACCGGGTCGAGACCCGCATCGGCACGCTCGAATTCAAGGACGGCGCACCGACGGTGGAAACCGCCGAGAAGGTCCGCGACACGCTGGATTTCACGCGCGCCCTGAACGTGTACAACAACAGCTTCCGCGGCGCATCGGCGTATGCCCTCGGCAAGGGCTTCCAGAGTATCGGTGCCGAGGACAACACCCCAGCCATCTTCTCTGATTTGATGGACGCAAAGTCGCTATTTCTCACCGCCAACGCCGATACCATCTACTACATGGCGACGGTGAATCTGTCGAAGGGCCCGATGGTGATCGAGCAGCCTCCGATGGGACTGGGTACCATCAACGACATGTGGTTCTCGTGGATCATCGACATCGGCTTCCCGGGACCGGATCGTGGCGAGGGCGGCAAGTACCTTCTCATACCGCCCGGCTACGATGGCCCGCTGCCTGAAGGCGGCTTCTACGTCGCACGCTCGAAAACCAACCGCGTGCTGTACGCGGCGCGATCGTTCCTGACCAACAATGATCCCAAGCCGACCGTCGAGCTGATCAAGAAGCATCTCAAGATCTATCCCTATACGCCGGGGGGCGTAGGCACGAGCATCGCGACAGCCCTGGAGGGCAAGGTACGGCTCGCCAAAAACCCATCCATTCCTGAGACCAAGTTTATCGAGGCCAGCGGCAAGGCGTTCAACACGATCCCGCCCGGCGATTACGGCTTCTTCGAAATGATCAACGAGAATGTCCAGCAGGAGCCGGCCACCAGTTATGACGTAGAACTGGCCGGGCAACTGGCTGCCATCGGCATCGTGAAGGGCAAGCCGTTCAAACCTGATGCGCGAATGAAGAAGATCCTCACCGATGCTGCCGCCGTGGGCAACGCGGCCGGTCGCCTGCTGAACTGGCGTTACGCCGTGTCTCATCCGGAATGGGCGCACTATCCCGGGTCGATGTGGGGAAACATGCTGTGGGAAGGTGGCGCCAACTTCGAGACGCCGCCACCGGAATTCACCAAGGAAGGCATGTTCAAGCCGCTTCCGCCGACCGGCGCACGGACTCTCGATTCGCGGACAGCGTTCTACTACGGCTACACGCTCGATTCACCGGGCATGATCATGCGCGTTCCCGACGTTGGCTCGCAGTATCTGATGGGCTTTGTCGATTCCGCCAACAATCCGTTTGACGGCGGCAAGACCTACAAGGTGACACTGCCCAAGGGGATCCCCGCGCGGGCGTTCTGGTCGTTTACGCTCTACGACAATCAGACGCGATCGATGCTCGACACTCCTCAGCGCTATCCGCGCGCCGGCAGCCAGACCTATCCATCGCCCGCTGCCGAGGCCAGCGCCGACGGCTCGACGACCGTATATTTCAGCCCGACGCAGCCGCAAGGAGTGCCGCGCGGCAACTGGATTCAAACCATGCCCGGCAAGGGCTGGTTCACGATCCTGCGCCTCTACAGCCCGCTCGAGTCTTTCTTCACCAAGGAATGGCGGCCGAGCGAGATTGAACTCGCTGCCGCTGGTTCCAGCGCAACCGAAACAATAGGGCACAGATAATCGAGCAGATCGACAAGGGAGAAGCGCGCCGCAAACAGGCAGAAGTCCAGAAGCTTGGTGAGGTCGAGCGCCTTCGGTTCATCGAGCGGTGTATTCGATAAACCGCGTCGGCCGACACGAATAGCGCCTTAGCCTGACCGAGCGATCATCCGATCGGGCGCCGCCATTCCCTCACCACAAACCACGGCGCGCCGGGTAGCTCAGACGGTAGAGCAGCGTCAGGGAATGGACGCGGTCGTTGGTTCGAATCCCGCCAAGCTTCTTCCTTTTAGGCGAAGCCGCCTTAGCGGCGCTATTCTTAACTTGCGTTAGGTAAGGCCTGTTTTGCCCTTGGTCCCTTGATCCATCTCAATGATCGCCATTGTTCTTCTGCGACCATCGACGCATGGAACGCGCCGAAGACGATAAAGCAACGCCGCCGCGCCGCCTGGAAGAGGCGCGCCAGATCGTCGAGGAATATGCGAACGCCCTACGAGAGATCATCAAGGCTCTGCGCCGCCGTTTGAATTGAGCCAGGAGCGTCGGCAGTTGTTGTTGACAGGCGCACGCGCGATGCGAGCGCCGCTCTGACGACCTGTTTTACTTGGACGGCCTGCCCTACTTGGCCCCCTCCTTTTCCTTTTTCTTTTCTTTCTTCTTGTCTTTCTTTTGCACCTCGGCGTGCTGTTTTCTCAGCACCTCAGCCTGCGCGCGGAAGGCGGCAGCAAGGCTCGACATGTCCTTCGCGTATTCGTCATCGACGCTGACCTTGGCGAAGCGCTCCGCGCGGTCGGCCTGCTTCTTCAGTTGCTTGGTTTCCTTCATAGGCCCAATTCCAGTCTTGAGACGAATCCTGACGGGATATCGCGAAAACATGAAACCCGGACGAAGGTTCCACGAAATCCACAAGCTGAAGCGCGCAAACGACACCGAAGATGCCCGCACGGACAGGCACAAGCCCTGACCGGGCTTCCGAGGCGGCAATCTCTTGCGTTGATGAGATTATTAATCTCCGGAGTTCATCGGATCGGCATCTCGATCACGCCCGGCTTTTCGCACTCTTCGATGATTTCGACAGCAATCCAGGCAGCGTCATCGGATGCGAGAAAGACGACGACCTTAGCGATGTCGTCAGGAGTGCCAAGACGTCAGAGTGCGAAGACGTCGGAGTGCCAAGGCGTCGGAGTGCCAAGGCGTCGGAGCGCAGTGCGGTTCACCGCTGCGGCTTCCAACGGTGCAGTGAGCACTGGCGTGTCATGTCAGTCAAGGTTGTTCGGGGCACAACCCGAGCCTGCATCTGTCGCATGTCGGCGATATCCGCTTCAGCGGCTTGCGCCCAGCCTCCGCGTTCACTCGGTGAGGCAAGCATCCAGCCCTGCCGTTTTTTATTTGACACGCCTCCTATCACATCCGTTGTTTTCCGGATGGCGAGAGCAGGCCTCACCTCACCTATTTGGTGTAATCCCATCGTGCGATATTTCAGGCCGCCGATGATCCCTTCGCCCGGTGTATGCTTTTCCCGGGACTTCAGCCGCTTTTTTCGCAAGCCTTCGTCAGTGTGGTCGTTCAGAAGTTCGCTACGCGATGCGCTGCATTATGAGGCGAACTTCGGATTCAGCACACGAGTGGCCTGACATGCACGAGGAGTCGAACGCATCGTCAGTAAGGTGATCCAGTTCGAAACCGTGCTTTCGATAAGACGGCGCAAATGCAGCTATTATAGGAGGGCATCGTGACTGGCATTACGAGATTCCTATCCTCGAGCAGCATCGTTCTCTCTCTATCGCTGACGTCAGGCGCCTTGGCTCAACAGATCACAGGCACGCCGGGTACGCCGGGCGCAACGATGACGATCGACGGCAATCAACTGCCACCGGAGTCCCCGAAGTTCGGCGGCGTCATCAACGAGACGGCGCAGGATTCCAAGCCGTACTGGCCGCCATCGGTCGTGCCGCCCAAAGGCGCGCCAAACGTGCTGCTGATCATGACCGACGACCAGGGCTACGGCGTTTCCGGCACTTTTGGCGGAGTCATCCCCACGCCTCACATGGACCGCATCGCCAAGTCAGGGCTGCGGTACACCCAATTTCACTCCACTGCGCTGTGCTCGCCGACGCGCGCGGCGCTGATCACCGGCCGCAACCACCATTCGGTCGGCTACGGCGTGATCGGCGAAATGTCCACGGGCTACCCGGGCTACAATTCCGTTATCGGTCAAGAAAGCGCGACGATCGGGACCATGCTTCGCGACAACGGCTATGCCACATCATGGTTCGGCAAGAACCATAACACGCCCACCTATCTCTACAGCGCGGCCGGACCGTTCGATCAGTGGCCGGTCGGCATGGGTTTCGAATACTTCTACGGGTTCATGGGCGGCGAGTCAGATCAATGGACGCCCTATCTGTATCGCAACACGACACAGATATTCCCGTGGGTCGGCAAGTCTGGCTACAACCTCACTACCGACATGGCAGACGAAGCCATCAGCTACATGAACAACCTCAACGCCTCCGCGCCGGACAAGCCGTTCTTCGTCTACTACGTGCCCGGCGGCACGCATTCGCCGCACCATCCCAAGAAGGAATGGGTCGACAAGTTCAAGGGCAAGTTCGACATGGGTTGGGAGAAACTGCGCGAGCAGATCTTTGCCAACCAGAAGCGGCTCGGGGTTGTCCCAGCCAACACCGAGCTGACGCCATGGCCTGACACGCTGCCGAAGTGGGACTCGCTGTCGTTTGTGCAGAAGAAACTCTACGCGCGCGAGGCTGAAGTGTTTGCCGGCTACGCGGCCTATACCGACAACGAAATCGGCCGCGTCATCCAGGCCGTCGAAGACATGGGCAAGCTCGACAACACGCTGATCATCTATATCAGCGGCGACAACGGCACCAGCGCCGAAGGCACCCTTGAAGGCACGCCGAACCAGATGACAGCCTACAACGGCATTTTGAAACTGCCGGAGGCCGAACTGATGTTGAACTATGAAGCCTGGGGCTCCGACAAGACCTACCCGCATATGTCGGTGGCGTGGTCGTGGGCGTTCGACACGCCATTCAAGTGGACCAAGCAGGTCGCATCGCACTTCGGCGGCACACGTCAGGGCATGGCCATCTCGTGGCCCGGCCACATCAAGGATGTGGGTGGCATCCGCTCCCAGTTCCACCACATCATCGACATCGTGCCGACGATCCTGGAAGCAACCGGCATCCAGGCGCCCGCGATGGTCAACGGCATCGCGCAAAAGCCCATCGAAGGCGTGAGCATGGCCTATACGTTCGACCAGGCCAATGCCAACGCGCCATCGAAACGCGAGACGCAGTATTTCGAGATGTTCGCCAATCGCGGCATCTATCACGATGGCTGGTACGCCGCGACGACACCGCCGGTGCCGCCGTGGATTATGGGAACGGCAAAGCTGCCTGAGATCAACGACTACAAATGGGAGCTGTACAACATCACTGAGGATTTCTCGCAGAACAACGACCTCGCCGCCAAGAATCCCGACAAGTTAAAGGAGCTGCAGGCGCTGTTCCTGACGGAAGCCGCGAAGTATCAAGTCTTGCCGCTGGACAACTCGATCCTGCCGCGCCTCGTGACGCCGCGGCCGAGCGCCACCGCCGGCCGGACGGTCTTCACCTACTCCGGTGAAAACGCCGGCATTCCGGACGGCAGCGCGCCGAGCATCCTCAACAAGGACTATACCATCACTGCCGAGATCACTGTCCCGCAAGGCGGTGCCGAGGGCATGATTGCGACTCTCGGCGGTCGCTTCGGCGGATACGGTCTCTATTTGCTCAAAGGCAAGCCGGTCTTTGTCTACAACATGCTGAATTTGAAACGCTACCGCTGGGAGGCCGGCGTTGGAAAGCGCGACCTGCTCGCCGGTGCGCTCAAGCCCGGCAAGCACACGATTGAATTCGATTTCAAATATAACGGCCCTGGCCCCGGCAAGGGCGGCACGGGTGTGCTGACGGTGGATGGCAAAGAGGTGGCCCAGCAGACGATGCCGCACTCGATTGCATTTCTGATGGCGATTGACGAGACCTTCGACATCGGGAGCGACACCCGCACGACGGTGGACGACAGTTACAAGCTGCCGTTCCGCTTCACCGGTAAGATCGACAAGCTGACCTACAAACTTGGTCCGACACAAATATCGAGTGATGAACAACGGCTCATGCGCCACGCGCTCGAAAGGGCAAGCGACTGAGCGCGGGAAGTTCGCGCAGACACAATTAACACCACTGGCGTATGCTTGCCTTCGCCGCTTTCGCATGCTCGGAGGCGCGCACGAGGAGCGCACCATCGATTCCGTCCAGTCGGGCCAGAAGGTCTTCATCGATCCGGCCGAATGGTCCGGCGACATCAAAGCGTGCGGCCCTCACACGCTGAGCGCAATAATCCGCGATGAAATATTCGTCCTCGACGACGAATACGCGGCGGCCGGTCAAATCCGGATGTCAGGTCAGGGGCGTATCGCCGCCCCTCATGCGCCATCGCATGGCGCGCTCTACTCCGGCGGCTTCAGCCCCGGCGAATCCACCCACTCGGTGATGTGGGCCGCCGTGTTGGCTTGACGTATTTTCTGCAAGAGAGCGTCCCGCTCGCTGCCCGGCGGCAGCTTCTCTGCTTGGGCGCGGGACTGCCGTGCTTCATTGATGAATTGTTCTTCCAACGCGAGCACGTCTGTGACGCGGGTACAGAATGGCATCGCGGCTCCCTCCTGAAGAGACAATGGTTACAAACCCCGTAACGATGTAAGCGTTCCAAGTCCCCATCCTTTCATGGCATCGTGCGGGCTTTAAGGCCTTGTCGTGACGCGCGCTGGTATGCTCGTGGAACCTGGAGAGCAAGAGTACGCGTTATGCCGTGCGGCCTCTTTGATTTGTCTCAAGAAATAGGCTGCGATTGCCTGAAATTTCCGCGCGACCGCGACGGCCAGGATCACTCACAATGGGGCATCCCTCACGCTTGAGCTCGCTGCCAAGCGTGCAGCACTCATCATGGGGCCACACCTGCGCCATCTCTGAAAGGCTTTTGATGTTAGGAATTCCCCGCCGCTACGCCCACTTTGTATTTGGCGTCATTCAGTCCGGATTGACCTCCTGTATCGCGGCGGGAATTGCGAGCTATCCGCTTCGCGCAAGTGGCGGCTTTGTCGGCCACTAGTGTCCCGAATCCAAAGTTCGCCTCATAACGCGGCACGCTCCGCAGCGAACTTTGGATTCGAAAGGACACTAGCAAATTTATGATTCTAGTGTGGTCGAGGTTCAGAAGTTCGCTGGAAGGACGCGCGGGAAAAATGGGGCGAACTTCTGAACCACCACACTAGCTGTCATCGTGGCTGATCTCGTGGGGCCTAATGCTGCCGGTGGTGATCTTTGCCGCGCCGCTGATCCGCTCGCTCACGATCGCGCTCACACGCCAGGAGACAACATCCCGGGCCGGCGGCGAGGCTTGAAGTAAGTATTCAGCTCCGGATGCAAGGCCCGGCCGATAAAGCGTGTGCCGTACAGGCCGGCAAAGGATTCGATATCCTCGACCTTCTTCTCCGCGACCGCACGAAACATCCCCTCGATACGTCCCGGCGTAAAGATCACGATGAAGCGGACGAAAGAGTCCGTGAGATTGCACCAGGCGTGAGGAACGCCCTTGCCGATGGTGACAGAACTGCCCGGCGGAACATTCTGCGCCTCACCCCCGATGGCGATTTGCAGCGTGCCCTCAACAACGATGAGGTGCTCCTCCTCGTTGAAATGAGCATGGAGAGGCACGCCCATCTGCGGGGCCGCTTCCACTTCGAGCACGAGATACGCGCCGCCCGTATCCAGCGAAGACGTTTGAATCCTGAACCGTTCGCCCGGCGTGGTCACGAGCCATTCATTCTCCGCGCTTGCATTCTTTGTGCTTGCACTCTCTGCGCTTGCATTCTCTGCGGTTGACAGCGTCATGTGCCCTCTTTCCTGGTTGACCAGAACCTTCTCGCTCACAAGATCAGGGTGCCGGCGCGGGTTTACGTCTCACGTGCCTTTCAGCAAATCGTCGAGATCGAGATCCTTCGAGAAGATCGCGAGCCGGCCGTCGGGTGTGCGCGGCCACTGCTCTTGCGGTCGGATCCAACAGAGCTCGAGGCCGTTCACGTCGGGATCGTGCACATAAAGCGCTTCAGTCGCGCCATGGTCACTCGCGCCATCGAGCGCGATGCCTGCACTGAACACGCGATGCAGCGCGTCCGCGAGCGCTGGCCGCGTCGGATAGACGATTGCGGTGTTGTAAAAGCCGGTGGTGGTTCCAGGCGGCGGCGGATAGCCTTTGCTTTGCCAGGTGTTCAGCCCGATGTGGTGATGATAGCCGTCCGCCGAGATGAACGTCGCACCGGCCGCAGTGCGCTGCTGCAGCTCGAAGCCGAGCACGCCGCAATAGAAATCCAGCGAGCGATCGAGATCGGCGACCTTCAGATGCACGTGCGCGATTCGTGCACCAGCCGTGATAGAAGAAATTCGTGTCATGCTGTTGCCCGTCTGCAGCCAGCTTCGATGACGGCTGGTTCGCCGTTGAATGAGGAGTGCAAACTGGACGGGCAACGCTACCGCGCGATTTCACGCGCAAACAAAACGGCTACGGCTGTAGCGGGCGGCCAAATACGTGACGTAAACAAGACGGCACGCACGCATCACGCGCAGCGAGATTTGCGCTCAAACCTTCGCAAACAACCGAAAAGCCGGAAGCGACGCCAGCGGACATGATGTGAATGCATAGGCCAGATCCGATTTTGGAACAACCGCCGCGCGATGTCACTCAACGACCACTCAACAACCACGCAACGATCACAATGAATCATGAAACGGCCATTTAAGCGGCAGTCGATGTTCGAGAGCTGGGGCAATAAAAAAGCTCTGAGGGAGGGCAAGCCATGGCAATCCAGTTCCGCAGCATCGACGGCTCCAACAACAATGATGCAGATCCCGAGATGAACCAGGCCGGCACCGACTTTGCGCGGGTCGGTCCGGCGAATTTCACCGATGGTTATTATGCCATGACGGAAGGGCCGAACCCGCGCGAGATCAGCAACATCGTTGTGGCGCAGGCCGACACCGGAGATGAAGGCCCGCATCTGATGGATGACAACGGCGTCGCGCTCTCAGGCATGATGTATGCGTGGGGTCAGTTCATCGATCACGATCTGGATCTGCAACAGCCAAGCGCGATGATCGATATGTCGATCCCGGTGCCGGCTGATGATGAGGTTCTGACGCCCGGCAACATCATTCCGATGACGCGGGTGGCGATCGATCCTGCAACCGGCGTTGAAGGACATCCGGCAGCGGCCATCAATACAGTCACAGGTTGGCTGGACGGATCACAGATCTACGGATCCGATGCAGCCACCGCGGCGAGCCTGCGGACTGAAGACGGGCACATGAAGATATCGGCGGGGGGCAATCTGCCCATCATCGATACGCCTCTGGGCGAATTCTTTGCAGCCGGCGATGCACGCGCGCAGGAGAACCCGGACCTCACCGCCTTGCAGGTTCTGTTTGTGCGCGAGCATAATTTTCAGGTCGACAAATTGCACAAGCAACATCCGGAGTGGAGCGGCGACAAGCTGTACGAGACGGCCAAAGCCATCACCACCGCCGAAATGGTCAACATCACCTATAGCGAGTTCCTGCCGCATCTCTTGGGGACGGACGCCATTGCACCCTACCACGGCTATGACCCGACCGTGGACGCGCGGATCACCGAAGAATTTGCGGGTGCGGCCTTTCGCTTCGGCCATTCGATTGTTTCAGACGAAATCACTGCCATCAGCAATATCGGTGCCGTCACGTCGGAGCAGACGCTGGCTGAATCGTTCTTTGAAGATACGGCGATTTTCGAGGCGACAGGTGCAGATGGTCTCCTTCGGCATCTCGCTGGCGATGTGGCCAATCCGCTGGACTCCCACCTTGTCGATGGCCTGCGCAACTTGCTCGTCGATCCTCCATCCGGCATCGATCTTGCGGCTATCAATATCCAGCGCGGCCATGATCTCGGGCTTGGCACGCTCAACCAGACCCGTGAGGCGCTGGGCCTTGCGCCCTACACCAGTTTCGATCAGATCAGCTCCGATCCGCAAACAGCAGCGGCGCTCAAACAGGCCTATGGATCGGTCGATGCTGTCGATCTGTGGACCGGTGGATTGTCGGAAGATCATGCGCCAGGCGCTGTGATCGGACCGACCTTCGGCAAGATCATCGCCGATCAGTTCACGGCACTGCGCGACGGCGACCGGCTTTATTTCGAGAACCAGGGCTTCGATCAGCAAACCTTGGATGCGATCAAGCACACCACCCTGTCGGACGTGATCCTGCGCAACACCGACACCACGGCGATGCAGGTCGACGCTTTTGTCGCCACCGAGCGGCACAGCGGCACGCTGGGAGGCATAGACCCGACCGGACAAGACGCAGCGGACGGCATGGCGCAGCTTGTCGTCGGATCGCCCGGCAAGGACACTCTGACCGGCGGGACACTTGATGACACGCTGGTGGCGGCGCGCGGCCACATGATCATGACGGGTGGTAGTGGCGCCGACACCTTCGTGTTCAACAGTGACGCCCTCAAAGGTCACCACAACACCGCGACCATCACCGACTACAATCCGAAAGTCGACAAGCTGCAGATTTTGACCAGCGCGCACGTCGAGGTGTCATCCGATCATCACGGCGGAACGCTCCTGCATGTCGGCAACGACACCATCGATTTGCTGGACGTCAAGCCGAACGAACTGCATCATCGCGACTGGACGTGAGCCGCAGATGGCGCTTTAGCTGATGTGAGCTACAGCAGGCATGCCCTTCTGGCTCTTTGATCCGTTGGCGCGGCAGACTGATCTTCGGCCGCGCCAGCAAATCACGCTATCGTTCGATTGCATTTGGGCAAAGCCAGCTGTAAGAAAGCAGGATCTGGAGATCTCATGATGCACTCCGTTGGACACACCAAGATGCGAATGCCCGCCCCGCAGGAGACTTACTGGAGGGATTAAAGGCGCGTGCGCGCCGTTCGGACAAAGCGGACCCCGAGCCCTCCCATCCTGCGGAGGGCTTTTTGATTCTAGTGCGGTGGATCTGACGTTCGTATCAGTATTAACCGCTGGTCCATTCTACGAACGTCAGATCCAAACCCGCACTACATTCATATTTTTGCTAGTGTCCCTTAGGTTCTGACATTCGTAAACGAGCCAGCCGCAAGCTGATACGAATGTCAGAACCGGGACACTAGGTCCGCACCCTTTCTTCCGACGGAGTGCACCATGACCAAGTTCCTCATCACGAGCGCTTTACCCTATATCAATGGCATCAAGCATCTCGGCAATCTTGCTGGGTCGCTTCTTCCCGCCGACATCCACGCCAGATACCGGCGTCAAACCGGCACTGAGACGCTCTTCATCTGCGCCACTGACGAACACGGGACGCCTGCGGAGCTCGCCGCCGCTGAGGCAGGCCTCGATGTGGCGGATTATTGCGCCAAGCTGCATCATGTGCAGGCCGATATCTACAATCGTTTCCACCTGTCTTTCGATCATTTCGGCAGATCGTCTTCTCCGCAGAATCGCGCCCTCACCCAACGCTTCTTTGCTCGTCTCGAGGAAAACGGATTCATCGAAGAGCGAACGCTCGAGCAAGTGTTCAGCCTCGACGATGGCCGCTTTCTCCCCGACCGATACGTGATCGGGACGTGCCCTCACTGTGGCTTCAGCCGAGCCCGCGGCGATCAATGCGAAGCTTGCACTCGTCCACTCGACCCATCCGATTTGATTTCCCCACGCTCGGCCATTTCCGGATCGACAGCTCTGGAGCTACGGCCAAGCCGCCACCTCTTCCTTCGCCAGAAGGCCCTCGAAGGTGATCTTCGCAAATGGCTGGCCTCCAGATCGGATTGGCCGCCACTTGTATCCTCGATCGCGCAGAAATGGCTGGATGAAGGCATTCGCGATCGATGCATCACCCGCGACCTCACATGGGGCGTGCCCGTTCCGAAGCCCGGCTTCGAAGGCAAAGTCTTCTACGTCTGGTTTGATGCACCGATCGAATACATCGCGGCCACACAGGAATGGGCTGAGAGGAGTCCAAAAGATCGCAATTGGCGCTCGTGGTGGCTGGACGATGGCGATGTGCGATACATTCAATTCCTCGCCAAGGACAATGTGCCATTCCACGCCGTGAGCTTCCCATGCACCCTGCTCGGAGCCGGTGAGTCCTGGAAGACCGTCGATATTATCAAAGGCGTGAACTGGTTGACCTACGAAGGCGGAAAGTTCTCAACCAGCGCCGGCCGAGGCGTATTCCTCGACCAGGCCTTGGATCTTCTGCCCGCAGATCGTTGGCGATGGTGGCTGACGGCGCACGCGCCCGAAGGTAGTGACACCGACTTCACATTCTCGCGTTTCGCTTCCGACGTCGATCATGATCTCGCCGACACATTCGGAAACCTTGTTCAGCGTGTCCTCAGTTTCGTGGCGACACGCTACGATGCTGTCGTCCCAACCGGCGGCGAACACGGACCCGAGGAACGCAAGCTTCAGGATGAACTCGACAGGCTTACAGATGACCTCCGCCGAAATCATGAAGCGTTGGCCTTGCGCAAGATCGCCGACACCGTTCGTGCAATTTGGAAACTGTCAAACGGCTATCTTGTCGCTCGCGCACCTTGGACCTTGATCAAGACCAATCCAAATGAAGCGGCAGTCACGATCAGAACTGCCATCAACCTCATTGGCATTTGCGCCCGCGCGGCGTGGCCGATCATTCCTAACAAGGCTGAAACGGTCCTTGCAGCACTTGGAGATCTCGACGGCGAAATTCCGGGTTTCCCCTCCAAAGGAGATCTGCTTCGGATTCCGGAAGGACAACCTGTCAAGAATCCTGGTCCGCTTTTTGAAAAACTCGGATCGGACTGGGCTGAGCGAAATCGCCAGCGTTTCGCCGGTCAAGCGCAACAAATTCAGGCTTGAGGATGTCTCTCTAAGCATCCGGGATGAGCGCAGGCATGCTCTGTCCGGGTTATCCATCTGGCTTCGCTGCATTGGCAACCGCGAAATCGCGAAATCCTTCTGCTGCGGGCGACAGAGTATGTCCGCGTCGCGTGAACAGCGATATGTTCCGGTAAATAATCGGTTGAATGGTCGGCACCGACACGAGCCCAAAGGAAGCCAACATCGGCTTCGCAGCGAGCGGTTGGGCCGTAATGCCCTGGCCGATCTTGACCAGCCCGAACGCCGTTGCGAGATATGAGACTTCGTGAACCGGCGAGATGACGAGCGAGGACGATCTGGCGGACAGATCGGTCTGCAGGCGGGCGGTGAAATCCCGCGTTAAGCTGACGAATGGATAGCTCAGCACTTTCTTCCAAGTGACAAACTTTTGTTTCGCGAGCTCATGGTGCCGCGGACAGACAACGTCGATGCGGTCCGCAAACAGCGGCGTCTCGTCGATTTCAGGCGGGGTGGGCCTCTGCGGCGCGACGCCCAGATCGGCTTCACCGATCAGTACGCGCCGTACCACCTCCTCGTTTAATGTATCCAGCAGGCGAATATCGATGTTCGGAAACTGTGCTCGAAATCCCGCAACCACTTCGGGGACGAACGTCGATGCATAGAGCGGGGTGCAGCTCACGCGAATGATCCCGCGGCGGCGGTCGCGAAGTTGGGCCGCTCCGCTCACGGCGGCCTCCAGATCTTCGATCACCTTGGTCGCTGGCGGAAGGAAATCGATGCCTGCAGCGGTGAGCGATATCCCGCGCGGGCCGCGGTCCATCAGCCGCACCTTCAATTCGCGCTCCAAATCCCGAATGAGAAGGCTGAGCGCCGATTGGGTGACATGCAGTCGTCTCGCCGCCAGCGTGAAGCTCCTCAACTCGCTGATGGCGACGAATGCCCGCAGGTGGCGAATTGAGACATTCATAAGATTTCCTCATAGCTGGATGAGAACATTCAATTTTTTTAATAGCGAGCATTGAGATAAGAGGCAACTCAGCCCGGCAATCGCACCTGCGTTGTCAATGAAAGATCGGGCAAGACACGGAGAAACGTATGTTTGGCTTAGCAAACACGAGATTATGCGCGCACGTGGCCCGGCTCTTGGCCGGGTTCTTGGCCGCGCTTTTCGCAGTCGCAATATCTCCCTCTTTCGGCGCGAGCGAGGTGGCTTATCCGAAGCAGCCTATTCGCATCCTTGTGCCCTATGCCGCGGGTGGATCGACCGACGCGATCGCGCGGCTGGTCGCCAAGGAACTGACGGACGAGCTTGGACAGACTTTCTATGTCGAAAACAAGCCTGGCGCCGGCGGCATTCTCGCCCACGACATTCAGAGCAAGACACAGCCTGACGGATCAACGTTGCTTTTCAGCTCCGCGGGCCCGCTGACGGTGACCCCGCATATCCAGCCGAAACTCCCCTACCGGCCAATCGACGATTTCGCGCCGGTAAAACTTATTGCGAAAGCGCCGCTGCTTCTGGTCGTCAACCCAAAGGTGCCGGCGAAAACCCTTCAGGATCTCGTCGAACTTGCCCGCAAGGAACCCGGCAAACTGACCTACGCCTCATTCGGCTATGGAAGTGCTGCGCACCTGGCTGGAGAGATGTTCAAGCTGCGTCAGAAGGTCGATATCCTGCACGTTCCTTTTAAAGGAAGCGCGCCGGCTCTTACGGGCCTGATTGGCGGTGAAGTCGACATGATGTTCGACGTTCTCGTGACCGCACTGCCACAGGTTCAGGCCGGCACTCTGCGCGCTCTCGCGGTCACGTCGGACAAGCGCTGGGCCCTGACGCCTGACACGCCGACGATGGCGGAAGCGGGATTGCCGAAGTTTGAAGCCGGCACATGGTTCGGGTTGTTAGCACGCGCGGGCACGCCGCAACCGATCATCGACCGCCTGTCATCCGCTTTGGACAAGAGCTTTGCCAAGGAGGAATTCCGCGCGGCGTTGACGACGCAGGGCGCCGAAGTGGCCGGAGGAACGCCCGAGGACTTCAACACCTTCTTTCGCTCTGAATTCGAGAAGTGGGGCGCCATGATCAAGGAATCCGGCATTCAGACGCAGTAATCATCTTGAGCCTTTCGGCTCGCGAACGAACATCTACGAAGCGAAATGGTAAAACACATGAAGACGATCATCATTGGAGCCGGCATCGGCGGATCTGCGCTCGCGTTGAGCATGCAAAAGGCCGGGCTGGACTATTTGCTGCTTGAGCAGGCTCCCTCGTTCGGCGAAGTGGGCGCGGGCATTCAACTCAGCCCCAACGCGGTGCGCATTCTGAAGTGGCTCGGCCTCGGCGACGATTTGCACGGCATCTGTGCCGAACCGGATTTTCACAAGTACTCCGTCTGGGACACGGGCGAGACAGTTCTGCGCGTGGCGCTTAAACCGCAGGTCGAGCGGATTTACGGCAGCCCTTATTATCATGCCTATCGTCCCGATCTGATCGATGCCCTCTCCCGTCGCCTCGATCCGCAGCGGATCAAAATGAACCAGAAGGTTGCGTCCGTGGGACAAGGGCCGAACGGGGTCTGGGTCGTTTGCGAAAACGGTGAAAAATACGAAGCGGATGTTCTCATCGGCGCTGATGGTATTCATTCCATCGTCCGCGAGCAGATCTTCAAGCCGGATCCACCACGCGCGTCCGGTTTCGTGTCGTGGCGCGGAGTCGTCGACGCCGAGGATATCGCCGACCTCAACATTCCTGTCTCGGCTTATATCGACATGGGTCCCAATCTTTCGTTCGTCTATTATTTCGTTTCCGGAGGCCGCAAGTTTAACTGGCTCGCGACCGGACCAACGACCGGCAACAAACGCGAATCCTGGTCGCAGACCGCTTCGAAGGATGAAATTCTGTCCGCGTTCAAAGATTGGTACGATCGGCCCGCCCGTGTCATCGAGAAAACCAAGCAGATCTTCTCGACAGCGATGTATGACCGCAATCCCTTGGAAAGCTGGGTTGATGATCGCATCGCGCTCATGGGCGACGCCGCTCACGCCATGCTTCCCTATCACGCCTCCGGTGCAGGCCAGAGCATCGAGGACGCGTGGGTTCTCGCGCGCGCGTTGCAGATCGGTGCTGCAGATCCGAAAGGCGCCCTCAAGCGATATGAGGAATTGCGGCTGGACCGTGCCAATCGCATGGTGCGACATTCTCGCGAAGCCGAAGGTTGGTATCATCTGGCAGACGCCGATAAGGTCGCCCGCCGGAACGAGCGATTTCGCAAGAAGAATGAGACCTTCGGCGATCGCATCACGCCCGAACAGCACTGGCTCTACAGCTACGACGCCGAAAAGGCGGTCCTCGGGCAGGACCATGAGTGGCGCAGCCTGCCGGCCTGGTAAGCAGCCACCGCAGCAGCGTTTAGGTTCAGAAGTTCGCTTGAAGGACGCGCCGAGAAAATGAAGCGAACTTCTGAACCACCACACGAGAGCTCATGACTTGAGCTCCGCAATTCAAAACAGAGAAATAAGAATGACCCTGTCAAGACGAGCCTTGGATGGGCTCAAGGTGATCGACCTCAGCCGCGTGCTCGGTGGACCATTTGCGACGCAACTTCTGGCGGACCACGGCGCCGACGTGATCAAAGTGGAGCCCCCTCAGGGGGACGAGGTGCGCGATTGGGGGCCTCCATTCCATGAAGAAGACGCGGCGTATTTTCTCGGCATCAACCGCAACAAGCGTTCGATCGGGCTCGATTTGACGCGAGCCGAGGGGCGCGAGGTGTTGCTGACGCTGCTCAGTGACGCCGACGTTCTCATCGAAAATTTCAAGCCGGGCTCCATGGAATCCTGGGGCATCGGTTACGCCCAACTGAGCGAGCGCTTTCCGCGGCTCATCTATTGCAAGGTTTCCGGCTTCGGCGCAGATGGACCCTTGGGAGGCTTCCCAGGTTACGACAGCGTTGTCGGTGGCATGGTCGGCCACGCCAGCGTCAACGGTGCGGATGAGCCCGGCCCGATGCGGCTTGGGCTTCCGGTGGTCGATATCTCGACGGGGCTTTACTGCGTCAACGGCATTCTGCTCGCAGCACTCGAACGCGTCCGATCGGGTCAGGGGCAGTTTCTCGAAATCACGCTGTACGATGCGGCGATGTCCTTGATGCATCCGCATTTCACGAATTTCTTCATGTCGGGCAAGGTTACCAAGCGCACTGGAAACCAGCACGCCAGCCTCGTGCCCTATGGCATGTTTCCGACGCGCACCGTTCCTGTGATGCTGGGTGTCGGCAACGACAAAGCCTTCCGAAAGCTTTGCGATGCGATCGGACGGCCTGAGCTCGGGCGCGATCCACGCTTTGCGACGAATGGTGATCGGCAAATCAACCGCATAGCTCTCAACGAGATCATCACTGAACAGCTCAGCGACGTGGACGGAGAGGCTTTTGCGCTGGATCTGCTTCGCGCCGGGCTCGTCTGCGGACCCGTTCTGGACACAAAGCAGGCGGCGGAAAGCGAGCACACCAAGGCGCGGGGCATCATCTACGAGGATGACTGGTATCGCGGCATCGGTACGCCCATTCGGCTGCAACGTACACCCGGTGGGCTGAAATCGAAGCCGCCGAAGTTCTCTCAGCACGCACGGGAGGTGTTGTCCGAGCATGGCTTCGATTCCGGCGCCATTGATCGCCTGACTGAAACGGGTGTGGTCGCCATGAATCGCCGCAAGTGACCAGCCGACGCAGTGATAAGCCGCCGCAAATAACGCTCTGCCCGGCACGCCGTATCGCGCGGCCGGGCAGATGACAACCACACCCGGTATGGCTTGTGGGGACAACGGCACTCCCGAAATAAAAGATGGAAGCTTGATGAGCGAGAAAGCCGAACCGGTATCAGCCGGCGAGTCAGTCCCCGCCCCGTATCGAATTCAGATCGGCGACATGACGGTCATCGCGCTATCCGATGGTTACGTCAAAGGCGGCGACGGCATTCTACGCAATGTTGATTCCGACGCAGCGGCTGCCGTGCTTCGTGCCGCGAACCGATATCCCCCCGTCGTTCATGTCAACGCATTCATTGTGCAGAACGCCGGCCGCACCATGCTGATCGACACCGGAAGCGGCCCGTACATGGGACGGCGCGCAGGCACGCTTGCATCCTGTCTCGACGCAGCGGGCATCGCTGCGAAAGATATCGATACAGTGTTTCTGACACACATCCATCCCGATCACATTGGCGGCTTAACTGACGATGGTAAAGCACGCTTCCCGAACGCCGAGGTGGCTGTGCATGCCTCAGAATACGCTTACTGGATGGATGACGCGACGATGCAGCAGGCTCCAGAAAGCCAACGCGCACTTTTCTTCGAGGCCCCTCGCCAGCAACTTGCGCCGTATCGCGATCGCTTGCGCCTCTTTAACGATGAAAGCCTATTTCCGGGCGTGACGGCATTGCCTGCGCCGGGTCACACGCCCGGCCACACGGCCTGTCTGATTCATTCCGGTCAAGACAGCCTGTTGATCTGGGGAGACACGGTCCATGTCCCCGAAGTTCAGACGGCCTTTCCGGAAGCCGGAGTCGTTTTCGACATCGATCCCGCAAAGGCAGCCAGCTCGCGGCGGCGCATGTTCGACATCGCTGTCACGGAAAAACTTCCTGTCATGGGTATGCATGTCGGACCGCCGGGGCTCACGCACCTCGAACGGTGCGGTGAAGGTTATCGGCTCCTGCCTTAGCCAACAGCAAACAACCGCAAGCGCGATCGGATTGCTGTCCGGCGTGGGACGGGCTCAAGGACGCGCCAGTCCACGTCAGGCCTCCCGAGGCTCTCCAGCGTTCCGTGCGACAAAGGCAGCGGATGGTTCAGACGATCTGAAAATCGTTCGCGCTGAACTCAGCTACCGTGCGGTCCACGAACAGCACGCTGTCGCCCTGACCCAGATCCAGCTCAGCGCCACCCGCAGTCGCGCTCAGTTCTGCCAATGGGTCGAAACTCGCATCGAAGCCGACCAGTTGAACAACGTCCTCGGATGGAGTGAAGTCGGTGATGATGTCGTCGCCGGTTCTGTTGTCGCGGAAGATGAAGGCGTCGGCGCCACCGTTACCGGTCATTGAGTCGTCACCGCGTCCGCCTTCGATGGTGTCGGCCGCATTCCCGCCGAGCAGTTCATCGTTGCCCGCGTCGCCGAACAGCCTGTCACTGGCCGTGGCGCTTTCAGGGGACGTCGCGAACGCCTGGATGAGGTCATCTCCGGCGCCACCATGGATCTCGTCAGCCGCCACGTTGCCGCCCAAAATGGTGTCATTGCCGCCATCACCGAACACAACATCGCCGGTTGGATCGTTCCATGCGATGACATCGTCGCCGGCACCGGCCATGACAACGTCCCTGCCGGCCATCCCGCCGATCTGGTCGTTGCCTTGTCCGCCGAACACCACATCGTCGCCTTGGCCGGTGTTGATGTTGTCATCACCTCGCCCACCGGACAGGACGTCATTGCCGGCACCGCCATTGATGGTGTCGTTGCCTTTGCCGCCATCGGCAACATCATTGCCGCTGCTGCCTTCGAGTATGTCGTTGCCTTTGCCGCCCGTCAGCGTGTCATTGCCGCCGCCGCCGTCGAGCACGTCGTTACCTTTGCCGCCGTCGATGATGTCGTCCCCCGCCAAGCCCTGGATGGCGTCATTGCCGCGCAGCCCGGAAAGCACATCGTTCTCTGTGGTGCCTGTCACGATATTGTCGATGTCATCGGCGATGCCGACAAGCTGCCCCCGGATTTCTCCCGCGCCAAACTCACTCGTATGGACATTGAAGTAGAGCGGTATGGACATTCCCACGGTGGCCGAACCGAGATCGTCAGCGAAGTCGGTGATCGTGGCGCCCATCGGGCTGGGCGGGTCCGTTGTTTCCCAGACGCCGCTCTGCGACCAGGAGCCGTCCGCATTAAGCACAATCGCAAGGTCGTCGCTGTCTTGCTCAAAAGCCGGATCCACGGTGTCGATCTGCCCGAAGACAATGGGTCCGTTCACGCCCGCAGCCGCAGTGTGAAAATGCGTGCGGGTGACATCGTCGCCGGAATCGTCCGGCGTCTGAGGTGGGCCACCCGTGACCGGGCCGAAATCGACGCCCTGGATATCGAACGAATAGCTCGCGGCTACCGCCTCGCTGTCGAAGACGACAGTCCCGACGCCGCTTGCCGTTGTGTTGACTGGAGGGGTCTGTACTTCCTGGGAGCCTTCGAGGATGACGCGGAATACAGTGGACATGATGTCCTCCTTGGTTTTCCGGGGCCATTAGTCCGTCGCAGCATTTTGGACGGCGGTTGTCCGCCTGAAGCGTCCGATGTCGTCAGCGCTTTTTGATCCACGCGACACTGCCGCGAACCGCTCAGTTTGGACACTTGGGGACGTCCAGCAGCGTCATCACGCGGACGGAAGCGCCTCTCAAATTCGTCATGCGCTTTTTCGTTCCAGCATCCTCCGATCACTTTCTGCGCGCGGGTACAGGACCCACCGGATTACCGGGGCGCTTTATGCTACGATGGTACCCGCACCCTTGGCAGGTCTGCGGCAACGCGCCCCGGCCACCGCTCGCCGGAGCAATAAACACACAAACTGCCGCACAACATCATGTCCGCCTCGCGTGAGAGGCGGACATTTGCATGAGTTCTGACTACGAGGTCACGCTAAAAACTTTGATGCCGAGTGCATCGGCGAAGCGGCGCGCCGTCGCCTCTCGCCGCGCAATGATCGCAGCCATCCCCTGCTTCGCTTTCTGCAGCACTGCGGCTGGTGCTGCTTCCGGCGTGCCGCTGTCGAACGGTGGCTCCGGCGCATAGGCCATCTGGAGCTGGATCTCCTTCGCCACGTCCTCGCCGCGCAATTCGGCGGCGAGACGCAGCGCACCGTCGATGCCCGCAGTGACGCCCGCGGCAAACAGCCAGTCGCCATCGACGACCACGCGTTCATTGACCGGGATCGCGCCGAAATATGGCAGCAGGTGGAACGAGGCCCAATGCGTCGTGGCGCGCCGGCCCATCAACAGCCCCGCCGCGCCGATAAGCAGTGCGCCGGTGCAGACCGAGAAGATCCGCGCATGCTGCGCCTGATCGCGCAGCCAGCCGAGCACGTCGGCGTTTTGCATCAACGCCTCCTGCCCGCGGCCGCCCGGCACGTGAAGCACGTCGAGCTGCGGCGCGTCGGCGATGGACGCATCGGGCGCAAGCTGCAAACCGCGGAAATCGCGAACCGGCGCCTCCGTGACGCCGTATAAACGATAGGTCGAGTTCGGGATTTGCGACAGCACTTCGAACGGACCAGTGAGATCGATTTGGTCGAGGCCTTCGAACAGAAGCGATCCGATCTTCAGATGTTGGCCTTGGGGAATCTCTTGGGGAATCATGGTGCCTCGTTATATTTGCGATGGACAGGTCGAGCTTAATGAGTCACGCTCTGGCGGAAATGCCAAAGAGCCCTCGTTTTCCGCCAAGCCGTCCCTCGCCTCTCAAGCGCGGCGCACCATTGCGCGCAGCCCAAACGCGCGCGGTCGAAGTGCTGGCCTTTCCAGCGGTACAACTGCTCGACGTTTCCGGCCCTCTGCAGGTGTTCGCAACGGCGAACGAACTCGCGGTCGGCGCGGGCGGAGCGCGGCCTTATGCGCCGCGCGTGGTGGCGCGCGGCGGCAAGCCCGTGATTTCCTCTGCAGGTTTGGAATTGGCGACGCATCCGCTGTCGCGCACTCAGACGTCGCTCGACACGCTGCTGATCGCAGGTGGCCCCGGCGTCCGCGCCGCAGCGGTCGATCGCACCATCACCGACTGGGTGCGCAAGCGGGCTGCGAGGGCGCGGCGGACCGCGTCGGTGTGCACGGGCGCCTTTCTGCTGGCGGCGGCTGGCGTGCTCGATGGACGCCGCGCGACCAGTCACTGGCGATATTGCGACGAACTGGCGCGCCGCTTTCCGAACATCCGCGTCGAAGCTGATCCGATCTTCGTCAAGGACGGTGAGGTTTGGACCTCGGCCGGCGTCACCGCCGGCATCGATCTCGCATTGGCGCTGGTTGAAGAAGATCTCGGCCGAACGGTGGCGCTCGCGGTCGCGCGCCATCTCGTGGTCTTTCTGAAACGCCCCGGCGGCCAATCGCAGTTCAGTGCCGCATTGTCCTTGCAGACCGCGGACGACAAATTCGGCGCGCTGCATGACTGGATCGGCAAGCACCTCGCTGACGACATCTCGCTGCCGGTGCTGGCCGAACGCGCCGGCATGAGCGAACGCAGTTTCAGCCGTCACTATGCCGAGGCCACTGGCATCACGCCCGCCCGCGCGGTCGAGCAGCTCCGCGTCGAGGCGGCGCGCCAACTGCTTTCTGAGACCAGGTTGCCGATCAAGCGCATTTCGCAGCGCTGCGGCTTCGGCTCCGAGGAAACGATGCGACGCAGCTTCCTGCGTCTGCTCGCGGCGACGCCGCAGGATTACCGCGCGCGATTCAGTTCCTGAAACTCTTGATTGCACCGATGACATCCGCTGTGCACCGGAGGCGGATATTGCGTGAGCTTTGAAAATGTGGCGTCAGCTCTGAAAGACGCCAAGCGGTTTTTCACTGCCGCTCATACGCGACACTCCTGCAGGTCGAGTAACGACACCATCGACTTGCTAGTGTCCTGAATCCAGGTGGCGCGGTTTACAATCAGCATGTGAAAACTTGCAGCTTCTTCAGAGGCACTGAGATGAAAGGAGGTCGGCGTAATGATTGATGGAGCCCAGGATGAGCAATGGCCGACGGTGAACTCGAAATCACCTGACCGATGTTAGCCTCTATCAGCAGCTCTGTTCCCTCATGAAACCATATCTACGCCCGCGATGTTTCGCCTTTGGCGATTGACAAGTTGAAAAAAAGCAAATTTGCTGCTTCACTCACTGTGTGGCTGGTGATCCATCCTGTACTGGCAGGAGCTGTCGTCGCAAGCGCAAACAGGATGATGGGCTGATGCGTAAATTGCCGTAAATTGCCGATGTAAATTTTCGATCTGGCGGAATGCTAAGCAGAGATTCCGATCGGGCTGGGAGGGCAATCGCGAAGTCCTCAGTAGAACGATCCAAAAATAAAATAAATGCATCCCCCGGACCTAAACGCGTTTCTAGCGAAGGGGTAACGCCATGACCACACCCAGATAACTCGCTGACTGGTACCTTCAAGGTAACCGGCCAGCACTCGACACCGCAAATGGACAGTTGCTGTGTCCTGGACCTCGCGGTCCGGGGAGCGCCGCTCTTGTCTCAATGGTTTAGGAAAAGCACCGAGGCCATACTGCGGCGCGACGACACGGATACTGCGAATCTATCTTATTTTGATTGTCGTCCGCGCAAGAAATGCAACCGGGGTCGGGCCCGCGTTCGAACTACAACTAATTTCAGCATTAATAGGGATGCGTCATGCGTAAGAACTTCGACCGCTCTCATTTCCCGACCGGCGAATTGGCCACTCTGGTTATTGCCACCCACGATGACATCGCAGGAGCCGGAATCGAGGCTCTTTTGCAAGCGAGCGGCCATAAGGTCATCGCGCGCTGCCCCTCTCAAGATGAACTCCTGCGCTCCTTGAACACCTATCATCCGAATATTGTTCTGCTCACAGAAGACATCGTCCAGCACGAGGCCGCGAAAACGGTTTCAGAACTTCGAGCCCACAGCACTTCCGTTGCAATCATCTTTCTGCTCGAGGAGCGCGAGGCGATAATGGCCGCGGATCTGCTGAAGCCTGACGTGGACGGGATTCTACTGAGCGGCGCTCGCGCCAGCAGTTTGATCGATTGTGTCCAGAGCGTATCCCGCGGCCGGAAATGGCTCGACCCTGACCTGTTGCACCATCTAGCGACAGCTGAACGGTCCTCACCAATGACAGCTAGCCTGACATTGCGCGAAACCGATATCGTGCACTTCGTATTGCGAGGCTTGCGCAACAAGGAGATCGCCAGCAAGCTCCATTTGTCAGAAGGCACCGTGAAGATGCACTTGCATCACATTTACGAGAAACTTCACGTCGGCGGCAGAACGCAGTTGGCGATGTGCATCGCTGGAGCACGCGCGGCGCCAGAATCGGACGCTGGAGCGCGCCGCGACGCGGAGCCCGCCATTTCGGATTCTGCGGCTGCAGCAAAGCTCAAAGGAAAAAAGTCGGCTCGACTCTAGTGTGGTGGTTCAGAAGTTCGTCCGATTTTTCCTGCGAGTCCTTCCAACGAACTGCTAGTGTCCTCTCGAATCCAAAGTCCGCTACGGAGCGCGCTGCACGATGAGGCGGACTTTGGATTCGGGACACTAGCATCTGCAATTTGATCAGGATCAATCCGAACGCAGGGCTTCGACGGGTTGCAGCAGTGACGCCTTCCAGGCCGGATAGAAGCCGAAGAAAATGCCAACTCCCGCCGCGAACGCCATGGCGATAAGGCTGAGCTGTCCGTTGAGCACAACGCCCAGGTTGGCGTAGCGCTCGACGGCCACGGCGCCGCCCAAGCCCAGGGCGACCCCAGCGATGCCACCGATCAGGGACAGTATTATCGCCTCAACCAGGAATTGGCCCAGGATGTCGCTTCGCCGAGCTCCAACCGCGAGCCGCAGCCCGATTTCGCGGATCCGCTCGGTGACCGAGACGAGCATGATGTTCATGATGCCAATCCCGCCAACCAGCAGCGACACGGACGCAATCGCAGCAAGCAGAATCCCGAGCGCCCGCGCCGAGTCCTCCTTCGCCCGCATCACCTCCGTTAGGTTGATCAGGTGAAAATCGTCCTCCTGTGCGGGCAGGAGCCCGTGGCGCTGGCGCACGACTTGACGAATCTCGGTGAAGGCCGAAGCCATGTTGGCGCCGTCGCGCACCTTGATGATCACGCCCGAGATCGCCCGAGGATTGGCCGGATTGCGCCCGATGACCCGATTGAGCGCGGTCGAGAGCGGGATGACAGCGGTGTCGTCCGTGTCGACCCCAGCCAGGCTTTGCCCCTTGGCGGCCAGTTCGCCGATCACCGTCATCGGAACGCGGTTGACGCGGATTTCCTGCCCCACCGGGCTCTGATTGCCAAACAGTTTTTCGGCCACCGTGCGCCCGAGCACGACCACCTTGCTGCCCTGGAGCACGTCCTCACGGTCAAAGGCGCGGCCCCGGCTCACGGTCCAATTGCGGATAGTCAGATACTCGGGCGTCGTACCAGTGACCAGGGTGGACCAGTTCGCATTGCCAAAGACCAGTTGCATCCCCGTGAAGTTGTGCTGCGGCGAGGTCGCGACCACGGCCGGGACGTCGTTCTCGATGGCCTGCGCGTCAGCGGGCGTGACGCTCGGCCGTGACCCCTGTCCCTTGGAGACGCCGCGACTCTTCAGCGCCCCCGAATTCAACACGATGGTGTTCGCCCCGAGATTGCGCATTTCGATCTGGATGCGCTGGCTCGCCCCGCCGCCGACCGCCATCATGACGGTCACCGATGACACACCGAGAACGATGCCGAGCATCGTCAGCCCGCTGCGCAGCTTGTTGACGCGAACGGCGCGCAACGCCGCATGGGTGCTGTTGACGAGTTTCATGCGGCGGCCCGGATGTGCTGGTTCAGATCATCGGACACCACTCTGCCGTCCTTGAAGTGGATAATCCGGCGGGCATAGCGGGCGACCTCCGCGTCGTGCGTCACGACGATCACCGTGAGCCCGCCCTCGTTTAGGCGGACCAAGGCGGCCATGATCTCATCGGACGTTACCGAGTCGAGCGCACCCGTGGGCTCGTCAGCGAGCAGCAGAAGCGGCTGATTCACCAGCGCGCGGGCTATCGCGACCCGTTGCTGCTGTCCGCCGGACAACTGCGAGGGGCGATGGTGCTCCCGGTCCGAGAGGCCCACCTGCGCCAGGGTGTTGCGCGCTCGCCGCCTCCGTTCACGCCACCCGAGGCCGGCATAAACCATCGGAAGCTCGACGTTTTCGAGCGCCGTGGCCCGTGGCAGCAGATTGAACTGCTGGAACACGAATCCGATCCGCGTGTTGCGGACCGCAGCGAGCTTGTTGCTCGACAAGCGCAGCACGTTCTGTCCGGCGAGGTGATAAGTGCCGCTGGTGGGAACATCGAGGCAGCCGAGAAGGTTCATCAATGTCGACTTGCCGGAGCCCGACGAGCCCATGACCGCGACGAATTCACCCCTGTCGATGGCGAGCGACACGCCCCGGAGTGCAGGCACCGCCGTCTGCCCGACCACATAGGTTTTTGTCAGATCTGACACGGCCAGCAGCGGCATTTACATGCTCCCGATGATCCGCCGCGCGATGGTGGGCGACGGCTCTCGCTGGTCGACCCCGACGATGACCTGCTCAACTGGCTCGGCAGTGGAGATCTCGACCATGCTGCCGTCCGACAGCCCCACGCGAGCGGGAACTGGCCTTGGCCGTTGATCCTCCCCCAAGGTCCAGAGGTGGGAAGCTTCCGGTCCGCGCTCTCCGGCCGGGGCAAAGCGCAATGCGGCGGCCGGCACCTTGTGCACGTTGGTGTGGGCGTCGATGATGATGCGGGCGTTCGCCGTCATTCCGGGCATCAGCATCTTGTCTGGGTTCGGCGCGTCGGCGACCACCACGTAGGTGATCACGCTCTGTTTTTCCTGCGAGTCCTTGCGGATCTGCTTCACCGCGGCTCGGAACTCGCGTCCGGGGAAGCTGTCCACCGTGTAGATGACCGGCTGGCCCTCTCGAATCTTGCCGATGTCGGCCTCATCAACCGAGATCTTGATCTGCATCTGGCTGAGATCCTGAGCCACGGTGAACAGCGTCTGGGTCTGCAAGGTGACAGTGACCTGCTGGCCCTCCTCGATGGTGCGTCCGATCACGACTCCATTGATGGGCGAGCGAATCTTGGTACGCTCCAACTCAGTCTGTGCAGCCTTCACGGCCGCCCGCCTTTGCTGCACGACCGCGTTGGCATGAATCACCTGCGCCTCCGCCGAGCGCCGCGCTGACTCGGCCGCCTGAGTAAGCGCGATCTTGGTGCGCTCGTCGGCTTCAGCCGACTTGTAGTTTTGAACCGCCATGTCGAACGCGGCCTGCGCCCTGGATACCTCAACCTGCGAGACGTTGTCCGCCCTGGCCAAGGTACGCTTGCGCTCCAGTTCACGCTGAGCCTCGGCGAGGACGATGCGCTCGCGTTCGGTCGCGAAGCGGGCTCTCTCCGTCCCGGCGGCGGCGCTGGCGACATCGGCGGCCGCCTTTTCCTGAACACGCTCCTGAATCAGCACCGCCGCTTCGGCGACACTCAATTCGCTTTGCGCTTGCTCCAAAGCGATCTGGAAGCTGAGCGGATCAATCTGAGCGATCACGTCGCCCGGACGAACCTCGGTGTTGTAGTCCGCGAGGATGCGGAGCATCTGCCCGGATACCTGGGAGCTGACGAGGACGGTCGTGATGGCCGACAACGCGCCGCTCGCCGTCACGGTCGTGGCGATGTCCCCTCGCCGAACCGGCGCAACGAGATATTTAGGACCTTCGGCAGGGGCGTTCACCAACGATTGGGGGAGATACTGCGCCGCGAAATCCCACGCGTTCTCCGGGAGAATCTCCCGACTGTATGCCGCCACGCCCAATCCCACGGCGACCAGAGATCCCAGCAGCAGCTTCATGAGAGACCTTTTTTAGAGACCTTTTTTTTTGCGCGAGAGGGGGGCTCCCGAGGAGCCGCCCGCCCACTTGGTCCGGTTCGCGGACGTAGCCCGCTCTAATGGCCACCCGGAGTTCCGCCACCCTTGTTCATGGTTGGGGTGGTCGTGGTCGTCTGTTGCCCGATGCCGTCGCGGTTCGTCGCGATAGGGCGAGAAAGGGGCGGTACCTCTCAGGCGTGGAAAGACACAGCCCCCTCTGTGGAAGCAGGGGACCTGTTCGTCTGCGCGTTCGATGCGCGGCAACAGGTCTCCCGAGGATCAACAGCCACCTTGGGTCGAACCTGACTGGCCCGTAACCGTCTGGCCGCCCTTATTAGTGGTGGTTGTGGTGCACGTCAGGCCCTTACCTCCACCATTCGACGTGTTCCCTCCGTTATTGGTGGTTGTTGTTGAAGTTTGGAAGCCGTTATCGGCAAGGCTGGGCCCAGGCGCCAGCCCAATGATCATCGCTGCTCCAAACGCCGCAAGAGCCAGAGCCTTCGAGCTTAGCATGGCTGTTCCTTCCTTATTGCTTCGAGGGCGGCTGGTTCCCGCCGGGGTTGGTGACCGTGGTGGTTGACGAGAAGCCGGTGGTCGAGTTGCTACCGCACGCAGACGTTTGGGTTTGCGTGGTCTTGGTCGTCCAGCCGTTCGAAGGATCATTGGAAGTCGTGGAGTTCACGCATGTCTTCGTACTGGCTGCGTGTGCGGCCGGCGAGAACCAGGCTCCGCCGACGGTCAATACGGCCAGGGTTGTTGCAACCGTCAGATTTCTCAGTGCCATTGGATTGCTCCTTTAAGTGAGAGCTGGATTGCACGGTTCGATCTTCGGGAGAACATACTTCGCGAGCAAGTCATCTTTGGATAGAACTACGGCGGTCGTTCGATATTGATCATTCGATAGCAATCGAAAGATATCACGTGCGGACCTGTGGAAGCGCCGTAGTGCCAGACTGCGAGGCCAACATCCCCAGTTGCGGGGCAGCGTTCAGCAATCGCTCGCTATTGCGCATCACTGATGCCGACAGTGCTAACTGCGTTCTGCTCCGGAGGCGAAGCTTCTTATAGATCTGACGCAAGAGCATCTTCACGCGCTACGCCCACCACACCAGGCTTCAGGCCGAACGAATTGCACAATCGCGACTGGTGTAACTCTCGGATGTTGCATCACCTGACGGCTTCGTACTGCAAACAAAAGAAGCGAAACGCGGCGGCCAGCATATGCAGCCGCCGCGCCGAATTTGCATCGCTACCCGATGCGTCGCTCGCTCATTGCCGGATAAAGGAACAGGCCTGCGACTGCTGAAATCAACGACGCCCCGCTCATGAACGCCGCGATGGCATACCAATTTCCTGTCACGCCCAAGAGATACGTTCCGACCAGCGGAGCCGTCGCACTTCCGAGGATGGTCCCCAATGTATATCCAATCGCCATGCCGGAGTATCGGACGTTTGCTGGAAACACCTCAGCAAAGAAGGTTGGCATGACGCCGTAGTTGGCGGCGAATGGGACGAAGAGGATAAGAAATCCCGCCATCATCAAGCTCATATTTTTGGTGTCCAGAAGCATGAACCAGATGAAGGGCGTTACGACCATGACCATGGCTCCCAAAACAAAGATCGCCTTACGGCTGATGCGATCGGAAAGCCATCCAAACGCGACCATTCCAAAAGCCAGGAAAAGAAATGCCGCCATGATCAGCGTCAGCATCTCGCCTCGCGATACATCCAGGTGCTTGGCATAACCCAGTGCGAACACGGATGCAGTGTAGAAGAATGTTCCTGCACCGATATAGGCCAAACACAGGAGGATGACTTCGGTCTTGTAGCTCTTGAACACTTCAATGACCGGAGCCTGCTGAACCTTTCGCGTTTCCTTGACCGCCGCAAAATCCGGGCTTTCGGATACGCGAGTCCGGATGACCATTCCCAGAACAACCAAAATAGCGCTGAGAATGAAGGGAATTCGCCAACCCCACGACAAGAAATCGCTCTCGCTCAACCCGCTCAACGCCAGAAAGACGAGGTTCGCCAAGATCAGCCCGACGCAAGACCCGGTGTTCACGATTCCACCGAAGTATCCTTGTTTCGAAGCGCCCGCATGTTCAACACTGATAAGAACCGCGCCAGAGTATTCGCCCCCGAGCGATATGCCTTGGATGATGCGGAGCGTGATCAAGAGAAGCGGAGCCCAAATTCCGATCGATTCATACGTCGGCAGCAGACCAATGAGGAAAGTGGCTCCTCCCATCATCGTCAACGTCACGATCAGCGATGCTTTACGTCCAATGCGATCGCCATAATGGCCAAATAACGCTGCGCCGACCGGGCGAGCGATAAAGGCCACCGCGAATGTCGACAAAGACAGCAAGGTGGCGACCAAGCTATCGAACGCCGGGAAGAACAGCTTTCCGAAAACCAGTGCGGCGGCGATGCCGTAAACAAAGAACTCGTACCATTCGACTGACGTGCCGGCCAAACTCGATAGCAGCGCCTTGGTCGCTTCTGGTCGTCTGTAGCTTATTGCCTCTTGAGCGATAGTGGTCATGTGACCTCCCCTGTTTTGCTTTATTGATTGAAGGGGCGCTGCGATGCGCGAGTTCGCGTTCGCAGCGCCCGAGTATCGGACCACTAGTGGAGCGGATTTGACGTTCGCAAGAGTGCTCGCCGAGACGGGATGCGAACGTTAGTATCGGACCACTCGTGTGGTGGTTCAGAAGTTCGCAACGGAGCGGGCTGCACGTGAGGCGAACTTTGGATTCGCTCCACTAGCCGGCCGCTGCGATTTTTGGCTTCGTCGCGGCGCTGTCAGCGAGCAATGTCAGGATTGCCGACAGTCTGGCCTGGTCGTCTGAGTTCAGCCCTTTCATTGGCGCGCGCGGCGAACCAACCGAACGGCCTACGATCTCGAGGCCGGAATGCGCGACGCGAATGTGTGATTTCGCGCAGATGAATTCGCAAAGCGGAAAGAGCTGATCCCACAAATCGCGGCTGAGGACGGCGTCGCGTTTGTGGGTGGCGGCCTCGAAGAACTGCATCGCCAATTGCGGAACGAAATTGGTGCAAACGGGTGCCCAGCCCGATGCGCCCGCCATGAACGCTTGCAGGCTGGTCGATTCCCATCCCGCGATGAGAGCGACGTCGTCGCCGACGAGTCGCCGGATCGCCGAAATGCGAGAAAGGTCGCCTGTGCTTTCCTTGATGCAATTGACGTTATCAAACTCCGCAAGGCGCGCGAGGAAATCCGGCTTCATGTCGACGCCGGTGGTCCACGGATTGTTGTAGACGCAGATCGGCAGGCTAATCGAAGTGGCGACGCGCTCGTAGTGAGTGAGAACTTCACTTTCCGTCAAAGGCCAGTAGGACACCGGCAGGATCATCACGCCATCACACCCGACGTCCTGAGCATGACGCGATAATGAAATGCATGCGGATGTCGTGCGAGCCCCCGTTCCGACGATCACCGAAATGCGGCCGGCAGCGTGCTTCGCGACAGCTTGAGTCGTCTTTTTCATTTCGTCGTCGCTGAAGGAGCCGTTGCCGCCGGTGCTTCCGAAGATGCACACGCCATGGACACCGTTCGAAATCTGGAAGTCGACTTCCTCCAGCAAACGCCTTTCATCGATGGTTTCACCTCCGTCCTTCGTTGGCGTGGGCAGGAACGTGAAAACCCGAGACCAGAATTGCGTTTGTTTGTTCATGAAAGACCTCCCAATGCGATCGACACCACGCCATCGCCAGCAGACTTCAGCACATATCAGGCTGTCTGACAAGCAGGCAGACTGCTAGCCATGCTGACTGAATGCCTTGTAAGATTCCGTTGTTTTTGTTAGCGAAATTCGGGAGCCAACCGGAGTTCCTCGAATGAACAGCAAGCCAGCGCCAATGATGCTGCCCAAAGTGACCAAGGTTTCCCTGGTGGACGAGGTGATCCGAACGATGCGCCAAATGCTGGAAAAAGACATTTGGACCGCCGGAAGCAAGTTGCCTTCAGAGCTCGAGCTGAGCCGGCAACTCGGCGTCGGCCGCTCGACGATCAGAGAAGCATTGCGGGTTCTAGGGCATTTGGGACTGGTTGAATCGAGAACCGGTCTTGGGACGTATGTCACGCAACAAACGATGCCGGATAGCCGGATCGAGTTGCCGCAAACCGCCGAATCCCTGGTCGAGCTATTCGAATTCAGGAAAGCAATCGAAATCCCTGCGGCGCGGTTGGCTGCGGAGCGCCGAACCCCCGAACAGATGAAAGACATTCGCGACGCGTGGGATCGATGCGAACAGGCTGTCCAAAGCGACAGCGCAACCGAATTTGCCCGTTTGGATTTCCTCTTTCACCTTTCGATCATCAGGGCTTCTCAGAACCGGCTTTTTAGAAGCGCCTATGAAAATCTGAATGAAGCCTTCAAAGGAAATGTGCGGCTGATCCTGGGACAAGGTCAATTGCGAAGCATGCTGCACTTCCACGACGCTCTCATCGAGGCGATCGCAAGCGGTGACGCCGACGATGCTGAACGGGCGGTCAGAGATAATTTCGTGGAGACGGATGTCAGATTGGGGCTTCTGCTGCGGAAGTAGAGACCGCGTCCCCTACCCGTTTTCAAATATCGTAGCGCGATAACAAGCCAGCCATGTATTCAAAAGGCGCCGAAGAAGAAAAGGATCAGTGTCCAATCCCTCATCCGGTGAATGATCGGGATCATCAAGCAAGCTCTTCGGCCAGCGAATTTTCCCGGTCGCAACTCTCAGGCTCAAAGTGAATTGCCAAAGAAAAAGCCCGGATCACTCCGGGCTCTTTTTTTACCAGTGGTGATAGTGGTGGCGGTAATAGCGATGCCGGTAATACCTTGGCCCACCATAATAGGCAGGACCGCCATAATACGCGTATGACCCACCATAGTATGGTCCACGCCCGTAATAGCCGTAACCCGGCCCGTAGTAACCTGAGTTAGCAGCCGCTGCCGCGCCCAAGGCGCCCGCCGCCAACCCGAAACCGATCGCCGCGCCTGCCGCGCCCCGTCCACCACGGGCTTCCGCTGGCGAGTTTGCAACAGCGGCCGCGAGTGCCGCAACTGCTGCAGCCGTTAGGGCTATCTTTCGCATGCCGTACTCCTTTCCCTATTCCAGCGGAGTCAACATCGCGAGCGAGAGGTTGTTGCCGGAACTCACCGATATGAATTTGCGGACAGCGGATTTTTTTGAGGAACAACTCTCGCGGCGCGCCTTCATTGAACATGAATGAAAGCTGCAAGGGGAACGCCGACAACATGATGCACCGAAGACATGATAGCGGCTGCGACGCGCGCGATTGCGCTGGTCGCGTCATCAATCCGCTTGCCGCGATACGAGGCGGTTTAAGCGTTTCCTGTGACCAACAAGATCAATCTGAGCACGAAGCTCGTTGAGACGCGCAGAATCTCGGAAATAAAGTCCAAGTCAAATCCCGTTTCCCGCCCGAGGATGGGAAGAATAATCAAAAGGCCGATCAGGATCAGCAATCCAAAGGGCTCAAGCCGCGCCAATGGAAGCGCCAGCACATCGGGCAGCAATCCAACGGCAATGCGGCCTCCGTCCAACGGAGGCAGTGGCAGCATGTTGAAGACGGCAAGAACGATGTTGATGATCAGCGCATTCTTAAGATTGTCGGCGATCCATTGCGTGCTACCAGCCGGCGCCAAACCGACAAGGTGAAACGCCAATGCGGCGAGCGTTGCCAGCAAGATGTTCATGGCGGGTCCTGCTGCAGCGACCCAGACCATATCGAACCGCGGGTGACGCAACGCTCGAAAATCAACAGGCACGGGTTTGGCGTAACCAAACAGGAAGGGCGAGTTCGACAGTAACAGCACCGCCGGCAGCACGATGGTCCCGAACGGATCGATATGCCTGATCGGATTGAGCGTGACGCGCCCTTGTTTCGTTGCGGTATCGTCCCCGAGGAGACGCGCAACAAATCCGTGAGCGGCCTCGTGAAATGTAATCGCGATGAGAAGCGGAAGAAGCCAGGTCGAGACCTGATAAACGATGGCGTTGGACAGCAATGACTTTCTCCCTGATGGCGGGGGCGTATGCCGACAATCGAGTGTGGTGGTTCAGAAGTTCGCTCCACCTTTCCCGCGAGACTTTGGATTCGGGACGCTAGCACTCTCAAGACAGAACATCATGACTCAACACCAAGAGCGCCCGTTTGCCACTCCCATTGCCGATCAAAATTCAGGAATTTGAGTTTCGTCCTTAACACCAAAGGATGATCCCGCCGGCTGCGCAATGCATCTGCAAAGACCCTATTCGAATTGTAGGGCAACAAGCGGGATCAGCACAGCGGCCGGCAGAACGAGCGTCAGTGCATTGAAGCTATGCCAGGTTCTCAAATTGACCACCTTCAGCCTATTATATTACGATTATCATATAACGATTTGGATCGAAGGAGAAATCGCGTGACACAGTCAACTCAACAGCCGGTGGCGTTGTCGCTCGAGCTCGCAAGCCGTCTGCCCGGACTTGAAATCATCCAAGGGCTTTTGAACGGTCAAGTGCCGCCTCCCCCATTCGCAGGAATCACAAATGTCAAGCCGACGCTGGTTGAGCGCGGTCGCGTGACGTTCGAAGGAACGCCGTCTCCCCAGTTCAACAATCATATCGGCATCGTGCACGGTGGCTGGGCTTCACTGCTGCTGGACACGACCATGGGCTGCGCGGTGCACACGACGTTGGACGCGGGCTATTCCTATTCGACGATCGCGTTGAATGTGGCGTTTATCAAACCTGTGCGCGCGCTCACTGGCGCGATCCGATGCGAGGCAACGGTATTGCACTCCGGCAGCCGCACGGCTTCCGCTGAAGGTCGCGTGTTCGACAGCAAAGGGACCTTGCTGGCGCATGGATCGGCGACATTTTTTGTATTTCGAGCAGGGACCGCGTGAACACAGCAAGCAGCATGCTTACGTATGGAGCGATGGTCTTTGCCACGATGTTGAAGCCTCAGCCGCATTCGTAGCGATCGCTGACCCGCGTTCGTGGATCCTTATTTCAGCTGGCTGTCGATGCGCTCGCGGATCGTTCCATGCAGGTCGATGCCAACAGGCCCGCTTTTATTCACCACTGGGGGTGGAACGAATGTCCTCTCGGTACTTTAGGGCTCGATACTTTAGGGAGGAGGCCATAATGAAGGGAGAGTCCTATGAGGAACGGTTTTTTCACGAAAGCGTCAATCCTCGGAGTCGTTAGCGCGGGGTTGATTGGTGGTGCTGCGGCGCAGACGCAGGATTTGCGCAGAGGCGCAACTGACGCGACCAAGCAAGCGAATTCGGCCCTGCTTAGACAACTGCCCTTTAATGACAATTCCGATTTCGACGCTGCGAACAAAGGCTTCCTGGCCGCGTTGCCTTCCGAGGCAATCAAGGGGAGCACGGGCAACGCGATCTGGAATCCGCAGCAATACGGCTTCATCAGGGACGCGACCGCGCCCGATACAGTCAACCCGAGCCTATGGCGACAATCCCGGCTGATCAACATCTCTGGGTTGTTCGAGGTAACTGATGGTATCTATCAGGTCCGCAATCAAGACCTGTCCAACATGACGATCATCGAGGGCAGCGAGGGCATCACAATCGTTGACCCCCTCGTCTCGGCAGAGACGGCAAAGGTGGCGCTCGACCTGTATCGCTCGAAGCGCGGGAACAAGCCCGTTAAAGCTGTGATCTACACTCACAGTCACGTCGACCACTATGGTGGCGTGCGAGGAGTGACCAGCGAAGACGACGTCCAATCGGGCAAGGTCAAGGTCTACGCGCCAGAGGGCTTCCTGGAGGCTGCCGTGGCGGAAAACGTCATGGCCGGCACGGCCATGAGCCGACGTGCCAGCTACATGTATGGCAACCTCCTGAAGGCGGATCCGAAAGGACAGGTGGGCGCGGGTCTCGGCACCACGACCTCCGCAGGCACGGTGACCCTGATCGCACCGACCAACATCATCAAGGAGACTGGACAGAAGGAGAAAATCGACGGTCTAACTTATGAGTTTCTCATGGCGCCCGGTTCGGAGGCGCCCTCCGAGATGATGTGGTTCATTGAGGAAAAGAAGGCGATGGAAGCCGCCGAGGACGCGACCCATACGCTGCACAACACGTATTCGCTTCGTGGCGCCAAGATTCGTGAGCCGCTTCCCTGGTCGAAGTACCTGAACCAGGCTCTCGTCATGTGGGGTGACAAGGTTGACGTGGTCTTCGCTCAGCATCACTGGCCGACCTGGGACAATGACAAGGTGGTTGCTCTTCTGAGCAGTCAACGCGATCTCTATCGCTTCATCAACGACCAAACCCTGCGCATGGTCAACCACGGCATGACGATGCGCGAGATTGCGGACAACTTCAAGATGCCGGACAGCCTTGCCAATGTCTGGGCGAACCGCGGTTACTACGGCTCGGTCTATCACGATGTCGCAGCGACTTACGTTCTCTATCTCGGCTGGTTCGATGGTAATCCCGCCACGCTGCACGAACTGTCGCCTGTCGAATCGAGCAAGAAGTACGTCGAGTTCATGGGCGGGGCCGACGACGTTCTGAAGAACGCCAAGACGGCCTACGACAAGGGCGAGTATCGTTGGGTAGCCCAAGTGGTCCATCACGTCGTGTTTGCTGACCCCAGCAATCAGGCCGCCAAGAACCTCGAGGCCGACGCGCTTGAACAGCTCGGTTATCAGGCCGAGTCCGGGCCGTGGCGCAACTTCTATCTGACCGGCGCCCAGGAGCTGCGCAATGGGGTCGCGAAGCTGCCGACGCCCAACACCGCGAGCCCCGATACGGTGCGCGCAATGTCTGCGGACTTGTTCTTCGATTATCTCGGTGTTCGCCTGAACAGCGAAAAGGCCGGCAACGCCCGCGCGAAGCTGAACTTCGATTTCGGCCAGGACGGCAACTATTTTGTCGAGTTGGAGAACGGAGTTCTCAACCACACGGCAAACATGAAATCGAATAACGCCGATGCGACCTTGACGCTGTCGAGGGACACTCTGAACAAGATCATTCTTCAGCAAACCAAGCTCGACGACGCGATTTCGTCGGATGCGGTGAAGGTCAGCGGAGACCGGGCCAAGCTGAATGAGCTCGTATCCGCTCTCGATAATTTCGAATTCTGGTTCAACATCGTGACGCCGAACCCAATGGCCCAATCAGGTGTCACAACGGGACGAGGCGGAACGTCCCGATAGTTTGAACGCTCAAGCGGCGCGGGGCATTTGCTTCGCGCCGCTTGAGCTGTGCGAGGTCCGCTTCGGGTCATTTTCGGCGAGCGGTTAAATAACAATACAAAACCGCGAATAAGTGAAGGTGCTTTCTTTCAGAAGATGAAAGTCGACTCCATAACGAGTATTCCCCGATTGGATTAGTCACACCTGATCATAGATGTCGCACCGCGCCACTAATCGGCACCCGACGGCTTAGGAGGCGCTTCGGTCCCTGTGGTCCAGGGCGACTTGCGCATCAATTTGCTGAAGTCCCTGAGAGCGAAATGAGGGTTCGTATAGACCATGACATCGGCCAAACCGGTGCCTTGGGTGGTTTCAGGACGGTGCTTGAGGCTGTCGTACAGGGTTTGCATGAAATCTTCCGCGAATTGCGGTGAACGCGGATGAGCCGCCTCGACAGCGCTCCGCTGCGCAGCAGGGAAATCGTCAAAGCCGGCGCCGACAAGGTCCATGTTGGCTCCTTCGGCAAGGAGTGAAGCGATCGGGTATAGATGCGGGGAAATTCCATTTGTCGTATGCAGTGCGATCGCAAGCCAGATGCTCTGGGCGTCGGCCTCCGAAACGCCATGGCTCCGTAAAAAGTCACGCGCGGCGTACGCGCCATCCACTTCATAGCGCCGGTGGCTTTCCCCATAACCTGCCGTCAGCCCATAATCATGGAACATGGCCGCTACGTAGAGGAGTTCGGGGTCAAAGGTCAGACCCTTGCGCTGTCCTGCCAAGGCTGCCCAATAATAAACGCGCGCCGAGTGCTGATACAGCAAATCGCCTTCGCTATCGCGAACGACCTGAGCTGCATCGCGAGCCATTTTGCTCTCAGGAATCCTTATCCCCGAAATCTCATCGCTGGCGTTCGAAGCCGCTTTATCGACGCTGGGCGTGATCGTTTCGGCCTGACTGTTTGGTGCCAAGGCGAATCCAGCGAACACCAATGCGAGGGCGGCAGATGTGAGAGTGGTATGAAGCTTCATGGCGCTCTCCTCTGTAGCCTAGAGCATATTCGGTTCTGATTGAATCAGACCGAAGCTCTAAATTTTTGATTTGACGCGTTTTCTTCACGCGAAACCGGGTGCCACTTCGCTCGAAAACGCTCTAGGGTCAGAACTCATTGGCGAGCCTGAACACTGAAAGCCGATTGCTTGAGCTGCGGCGCCTGCCGCGTCTCAGCTCAAGGCGGCCCTTTCCACGTCGAGAACGATTTTTCCTTTCGGTGACGGCCGCCGGCCTTCCAACATCATGTGGGCATCCCGCGCAGCGGAGAACGGAAGGACCGCACCCACCCGTGTCTTCAGTTCGCCGCGATCAATCAATTCGGCGATTTTGTACAGACGCTCGGCCGTCACCTCCACCAGGAAAAACGCTGCGGTGACATCGTGTTGTTTCGCGCACTCTTGATCAGGCGGGGGATACGGCGGAGACCAGCTTGCCGCCCGGGCGCAGAACCTGAAATGAACGTCGTTGCGTCTCGCCTCCGACCAGATCGAGGACTGCGTCAGCATCCTTGACCTCATCTTCGAAGCGTTGCGTGTGATAGTCGATCACCTTGTCAGCACCAAGCGAGCGCACATAATCGATGTCCTGGGCTCCGGCCGTCGCAATAGCGCGCAGGTTCGCGCGCCGAGCGAGCTGAACCGCGTAGGCTCCCACATTCCCTGCAGCGCCATGAATGACGACCGTCTGACCGGCTTCCAGGCGTCCATGATCGAATAGTCCTTGCCAGGCCGTGACCGCGATAACAGGGACGGAAGCCGCCTCAGTATAGCTCAGTGAGCTTGGCTTCCTCGCGATCATCCCTGCGGAGGCCACTGCGTACTCTGCATAAGCGCCAACGAACTGGGTATTCGTGACGCCGAACACCTGATCTCCGACAGAAACGCCGAACACCTTCGGGCCCACAGCCGCAACTGTTCCCGACAAATCAGAACCGAGCGTCAAAGGAAGCGGCTGCGGCAACGCACTCTTTCCGGCCCTGATCCAACCATCCCAGGGACCGACCCCTGCTGCGTGAACCTGGACAAGCACCTCGCGCGGACCGGGATCCGGCGTCGGGACAGTTTCGAGACTCATCGCTTCCGGCGGGCCAAACGCATGCACGCGCCAAGCTTTCATCGACGGAGCAGCAGGGCCTTGAGGAGCGGAGTCTTGCAGAGAAGAGCTTTGGCGCGCATTGCCAACGGGGGTACTCGTCATCTTGAAGCTCCTTACGATAACGGAAGCAAGTTGCCAGCTTCCGCTGTTGGCTTTCCCTCTGCCCCCTCCCGAGTCGCTCTAAAACTATCCTTTACCTGAGGGAAGTGAATGGTGCGCAGTTCGCGGCAAAGCGGCCGTCGCGAGAGCGCGCGTCGGCCGCATGCGATGCCGGTTCAGCCCGCCTAATGCAGCGTGGCTTCCAGTGCGCCATTCTCATGCGCAGCGCAGGATGCGTCGTCCATAGCGCCCTGCGTGATCAGCAGCATGCGCTGCGCTTTCTCGCCATACTGAGTATATGCGTTCTGCCAGAATTGACTGTAGGCCTGCTGCAAATCCGGCAATGACCGGCAACCCTGAATGGTCTCGATCAGATGCATGTGCTGGCGCATCCGCATACCGGCAAACTCGAACCATTCCTGGACCAGATTCTGGAGGATCATGCTCCCCTGCGCGTTAATCCCCTGCGCGTTGAAATGTGTGCTTCCCGTCAGCACCTTCTCGTCCACCTCGCCGGCATTTGCGCAGCTAGATAAAATGACTCCCGCGGATGCGCTGGGGGTGCCCTCACTCACCACGTCTGCAGTTGCGCTGCGAACGTCCTCACTTACGACGTGTGCAGGTGCCTCGAGTGAACCCTGGCTGATCGTTTCCGCAGATGCGTCGAGCGCGCCCTTAACCATCGTTTTCGAAGCGCTCTTATTGTCCTTCCTCTTTGATTTGGCTGTCATTTATCTGATCCTTCATTTTGCGGTTCGGTGAAGCAAGAAAAGGAATCATGAAACGACAGTTGCTCATCGGCCGATGGCGATTGTGTGATGTGCTGTGAATGTAAACATTGCTGTCGTGATCAGCTCGGCGTTAGCGACGTAAGGCCACGAGGCCTCGATGTTGGTCCCGTATGCATTTCTTTTTGCAAAGGACGCGGCTGAACCACCTGGTTTGGTATGCGCGCACTAGAGCCGCGGCGCGTCACGCCTCAGTCGATCACACCTCAATTGAAGGTGTGCAACCTAAGCTTCAGCGCGTTGCCTGGTTGGCGCTCGAACACGTGCGTGGCGATGCCAGAGAAGGTGGCAGGCTTGCCATCCTTGTCCTTGCCTTTGGCGCTCCAGTTCGCCGTGCCGAAGACGACCTTGTCATCGCCTCCCGCATCGATCAGCTCGAGTTTGTGGTTCGTTACGCCGTCCTTTTGCAACTCAGCGAAAAACTTCTCAACGGCCGCTGGACCCGACGCTACCTCGTGGGATGGCGGGAGCAGCTTCGCATTCGGCAGATATTCGGCGGCAACGGCCTTCGCGTCGCCCTTGTTGAACGCCGCATCCCACGCTGCGTAAGCCGCTGTGACATCGCTCTTGGGATCAGCGGCAAAGGATGCCACCGGAGCGGCACTGAGCAGAAGAAGAGCGAATGACGATGCATGAACGAAACGCATGAAACCCTCCCTCTTTACGTGCAGTCGTAAACGCGTGAAGCCTACCATAATCGGTGTGGCCCGAATAGCAGTGCGAGATACCGATTAGGTCGCGATTGGGAAAGCTGGCGTGAGAAGCACTGCGAAGGCACACGCCTCTCGGCTCGCCCGTTGAGGGCGGCTCGGCAGCTGACGATAGTTCGCCATTCAGCCCTGATAGCTAAACAGCTCGATGGCGTCATTGAAGCCGCGGACCGAGTATTCCCCGACGCGTTCGAGATCGAAATCGCTTGCAACAAAATCGGCGAACGCGCGAGAGAGCAGCACGGTTTTGCCCAATTGTTTGGTGAGGCCTTCGAGGCGCGACGCCATGTTGACCGCAGGACCGATGACCGTGAAGTCAAGCCGGGTGCGCGACCCGATATTGCCGTACATGACGTCTCCGACATGGACGCCGACGCCGTAATTCAGCGGCGCACGACCGGCCTCTCCGTTCTTTTCGTTCAGGGCAATCATGGCCTGACGCGCTTCGCTCACGGCATGCAGCAGATTTGCACAGGCCGACGGCTGGCTGAGCGGAAAAATGGCGAGCAGGCCATCGCCCATGAATTTCAAGATTTCCCCGCCACGTCGCACGATCGGCTCCGACATCGCATCGAAATAACCGTTCAGAAGATCGATTACGTCATCACGCGGCCAGTTATCGGAGATTTTCGTGAAGCCGCGCAGATCACAGATCATGATCGCGGCGCGTACCGTCGTCCCGCTTCCGCGCCTGGTGGCGCCGGCCAGAATGAGCTCGCCGGCGTGGGACCCGACATAGGTTTCGAGCAGCGTTCGCGCCAGCCGGTTCTTGACGCGGATTTCGCTCACCAGCGACAAAACCGGCAACAGTTTAAACAGGCTGGCGATATGCGCGTCATCGAAACCTCCTACCCGGTCGGTTGCAAAGGTCACGAGATGCCGCTTGCCGAGCGTATGATACAGCGGCCACGCCACATAGTCGGTCAGGCCTTTCGCCCGCATCTCATCATAGAGGGCGTGCTTGCGACCGAGCGAGGGATCGCGTTCGAGGTTCTCGCGCACCTCGGTAACACCGTCGAAGATCTCGTTGGCAGGACTGCCGATGTATTCGGATCGCCCCCTCACATCGTAGTCCACTCTCTCAATGGTGGCCTCGCGCATCCCGTCGGCCCACATGATCCGGGCGCCAAGCCACTGCGGATGATGAATGAGGATATGAAGCGAGGCCCGCTTGACAGGAATGCCCGCGCGCTGGAGTCGAAGACATAGCTCGGCGAAAATATTGTCAATGAAGCGCTCTTCGCGCGTGTGGTTTGTCAGCCAGTACACAACATCGCCGTCAGAATGCGCGGTGGCGGGATCGATGTTGCGTGGGGCGTTCATCTTATGCTCCTGAGCGGCGAGCAGTGACTTGTTCAGTGACTTGGGTCCGATGGTATACGATATCTCGTGTTCCCGCTTGACGGCGTCAACAGAGTTCGCCGCGCGCTGCGTGCGCATCTCGGGTTTCAGTGGGTTGCCGCGTGTCCAGTGCGGGTCCGCTTAGCGCCTAGCCGACATTCCCTGGGAGTCTGTTTTTTGATCCGGAACGGACATTCCTTTGCCGACCGGTTCGCGTAGAGCCGACCACACAAATTGGCTCGGCAAGCCCCACGTGCCGGCGAGTTCCGATGCGAAGTCAGATGGTCTGATATAGGCCCGGCCGCGGTCGCCGGACTGGCGTTCTTAACATTTCGTTAGCTCTTAACACTCTGTTAACCAACGCAGCCTAGCTTCCTGTCATCGCCCGGTCATCATCAGCCGATTCCCCGCCCGGTTCGTTCGAGGAGAACAGCCGATGTCCGTTGAAGCGCTGACATATGCCGCTTTAGGTGCGCGCCTGAGAATCTCGCCGGAGGCTGCGCGTTCGCTGGCCCGTCGGCTGCGGTTGCCGCGCGCGCGCTCAGACGATGGCAAGGCTTTGGTGAGCGTCGATCTCGCTGACTTCACGCACACGCCCCGGCAAACAGCTGTGCGTGAGGCTGGCAGCATCGCCGCGTTCGCGGCAAGCATCGCGGCCTTGCAGGCGAATATCGCGCGGCTCGAAGCAAGTGCAGCCGATCATCGCGCGGATTTCGAGCGCGAGCGCGAGCGCACCGATCGCCTGACGAGTGAGCTGCAGCAGGCGACGGCCGAGCTGAATGCAGCGAAGGAGATGACGGCGCGGCTTCAAGATGAAGTGGCCGTTCTGCAGATCCGTGGTCGCGTTGACGGCGCGATCGACAGCCGCGGACAAGCTGCGCGCCGGTTGGGACATCTGGCTGCGACCATTGTGGAAGCAGACCGTAAAGCTTGTAAGTAACAAAAGGCGTATAGCACCATGACGAACCTCAGCGATATTCGCGAGATGAAGGCGCGCATCACCGTGTTTGGAGTCGGCGGCGCCGGCGGCAATGCCGTCAACAATATGATCGCGGCCGGGTTGCAAGGCGTCGACTTCATCGTCGCCAATACCGATGCACAGGCGCTCATGATGTCGAAAGCGGGCGGTATCATCCACATGGGTGCCAAGGTGACCAAGGGTCTTGGCGCCGGCTCGCAGCCTGAAGTGGGGCGCGCCGCGGCCGAAGAGACCATCGATGCGATCCGCGAGCATCTCACCGGTACACATATGGTGTTCGTGACGGCGGGGATGGGCGGAGGCACCGGCACCGGGGCCGCGCCCGTCATCGCTCAAGCCGCGCGTGAGCTTGGCATTCTCACCATCGGCGTCGTCACCAAGCCATTCCACTTCGAGGGCCAACGCCGTATGCGCCTTGCCGAAGCCGGCATCGCGGAATTGCTGAAGGTGGTGGACACGGCGCTGATCATCCCAAACCAGAACCTGTTCCGGGTCACCAACGAGAAGACCACATTCGCCGATGCCTTCGCCCTGGCGGATCAGGTGCTTTATTCGGGTGTGGCCTGTATCAGCGACCTCATCGTCAAGGAAGGTCTGATCAATCTCGACCTTGCCGACGTTCTCACCGTCATGCGCGAGAAGGGCAAGGCCATGATGGGCAGGGGCGAGGCGTCCGGCGAGAAGCGCGTGCTCACCGCCGCGGTGGCGGCGATGTCCAATCCGCTGATCGAGGATCCTTCGATCAAGCGCGCCAGCGGCCTCATCATCTCCATCACCGGCGGCAAGGACATGATGTTGTGCGAGGTGGACGAAGCTGTGTCCCGCATTCGCGACGAGGCCGACGCGAACGCCAACATCATCGTCGGCGCGTCGTTCGATGACAGTCTGGAAGGCACGGTTCGCGTCTCCGTGGTGGCAACCGGCATCGATAATCTCGGCAAGGCGAGCGAGGCGCCAGGTGAAACTTCACTCACGGAGCTGGCCGGCAGGATTCGTAACGACAGTCTTCGCGACGATAGGCTTGGTCATGCACCGCTGGCGCAGGTGAAGTCTCCGCCGCTGAGCCCGACCGCGCGCGCGTCCGAAGGGCGAACAGCAAGACCGATTTCGGAAAATGCGCGCCATGCGGCTCCACACGGTCTTGATCCGCACCGCCAATCCTCTTCCGTGCACAATTCGAGCGAAGAAGACGCTCTCGATATCCCGGCCTTCCTGCGCCGCAAGGCCAACTGAACCAAAGCAACTCGTTTCCAAGCGCCTGCAGTATCGAGGTGCCTGCAATATCCAAGTCTCTGCAATATCCAAGTCTCTGCAATATTCACGCACCTGCAGTCAGCCGCGCTGCCACGCATCTTCGAAAAGTCGGAGACGCTAACTCTCGAATTTGAACGAGACTTTGAGTTTGGCGCGGTACGCCTCGATCTTTCCGTTATTCATTTGCAAATCAAGTTGGACGACTTCGGCAACACGAAGATCACGAAGCGATTTTGCGGCCGTATCGACTGCTGCTTTGGCTGCCATTTCCCAAGAATCGGTACTGGTCCCGATCACCTCGATGACCTTGTAAACACTCTCAGCCATATCGTCCTCCTGTTCTATCTTGTCGTCTAGAAAGCAGGCTTGCGACACCGGTGGGATGATATCGACAGCAATGACCTCATTAAGAATTGTTCGCGTGAAGAAAAACGCGTCAAAATAAGAATTGAGAGCTTCGGTTCTGTTTCAATCAGAACTGAATATGCTCGAGTGAAGCGCCGCAAGAGTTGTACCAATTGAAACAAGGAAGCTCACGCCGCTCGCTTGCTTTCCAAATCTGATTTCCACTCGCCCATGCTCGCGAGCGAGTTCATGTGCGCGCGATGGGTGAAGGCTTGCTGCGCCGCCGGCACATTTTCGGGGTTACCCGACCAAGCCTTCTGTGGTGCGGACTGTAGCGCACGACTAAAGGAGAACGTCAGTTTCCACGGCTGATTGCCGATCCTGTTTATCGCGTCAAGGTGCGCGGTGGCTTCCTCGTCAGATTGACCACCGGAAAGAAATGCAATGCCCGGCACCGCCGCCGGCACGCAATTCCTGAGCAGCCGGACGGTTTTTTCCGCGACGTCCTGAACGGAGGCTTGCTTCGCATTCTTTTTGCCGGATACGACCATGTTGGGCTTCAGGACCATGCCTTCGAGCGCGACCTTTTGGCAGTAAAGTTCCTGGAATGTTTGCTTGAGAACGAACTCGGTCACCTCGTAGCAGCGACCAATGTCATGATCGCCGTCCATCAAGACTTCCGGCTCAACGATTGGTGTGATCTGTGCAGCCTGACACTGCGCTGCGTAGCGCGCCAGCGCGTGCGCGTTGGTGTGGATCGCAGTGGTGCTTGGAATGCCCTTACCGATATCGATGACTGCGCGCCATTTCGCGAAACGTGCACCCTGCTCATAATACCTCTTCAGTCGCTCCGAGAGCCTGTCGAGGCCGACGGTAATCAGTTCGCCAGGATACTCTGGCAACGGCTGGGTACCTTCGTCCACTTTAATGCCGGGAATCGCGCCCGCCTGCTCGATCAGTTTGATCAAGGGCATCCCGTCCTTACCCTTCTGCCAAATGGTCTCGTCATAGAGGATGACGCCGGAGATATAGTTTGACATCGCGTCCTTGGCCCGGAACATCATTTCGCGATAGTCGCGACGGTTGTCCTCGGTGGACTGCACGCCGATCGCATCGAACCGTTTCTTGATCGTGCCGGAGGATTCATCGGCGGCAAGAATGCCTTTGCCCGTCGCGACGAGGGCCTGAGCAACCCTGTTGAGGTCAGTGAGATTCATTTAAGCCTCCACGCAAGTGCGGTGCGGCTTTCTCCCAAGTTCACAAGCCGACACCCGGACCAAACATTGCTGGCAAAATCCAAGAGCATGGGCAGGTCCCCGCTCTAACTCGCCGCATGGCAATCAGAAGCTGGGAGCATTCTTAGCACAAAAACCCGCCCGCAAACCATAACTAGTGGAGCGGATTTGACGTTCGCGACCCTGCCTGCCGTGAATTCGTAATGCGAACGTTAGAACCGGACCACTAGCGTTCAGGCCAATCTTCGCTCACTTCAATCGAGGCCGAACGGCTTTCGAACTGCTAATCGCGAAGCTGACGCTTTTCGCGCCGGTACGTGGTGGCATTTTTTTGTTACGAAATCTCAGATCGCGTTACATCCGCAACAGACGATCTCCCTCATCACTGTCCGGCAGACGCTCTTTCGCCGAATTAAACTTTAATCAGACATTGCTCGCAGAGAGTTGAGTGACGAGCTTGCCGAGAACTGTAGCTATATTTGAAAACGAACCCACCTCAGACGTGCAATCGATTTCTGACGGAGTGTGGTTATGTTGCGTAGAACAATCATCGCGTTATTAGCAGTCGCGTCGGTTGGCTTGGTTTCGCCGACCGTGGCGTTGGCTCGTGGCGGCGGAGGCGGCGGCCACGGCGGCGGTGGCGGCGGCTTTGGAGGCGGCCATGGCGGCGGATTTGGAGGTGGCGGTTTTCATGGTGGTGGCGGCTTCGGAGGCGGTGGTTTTCATGGTGGCGGCTTCGGAGGTTTCCATGGTGGCGGCTTCCATGGCGGTGGTCTCGCCGGCGGATTCCACGGTGGTGGATTCCATGGTGGTCATTTTCACGGTGGTCATTTTCACGGTCGCGGCTTCAGGCGCGGATTTGCGTTCGGCGCTGCGGGGCTAGGCTTCGGCCTCTACGGACCTTATGGCTATGACGACTACGGTTACGGCTATCCGTATGCGTACGACGATACTTACGACGACAATGGTGATTGCTACATCATTCAACGACGCGTGCACACCACACATGGATGGCGCCTGCGCCCCGTTCAGGTGTGCAGTTGATGGTGTTGACCGCGATCTGGAGCAATTTCGGCGCGCGGGCGTCGAGCTTGCTTCATGGGGGGCTGCTTTAGCGATCAGTCTCTTTAGCCATCAACCTCGGCAACTCTCCCCGATGCGTGTGAGGATGAAAGGATCCACCGAAGTTCGCAGGAGCTTGCGTCTTGCTCGGATGCGAACTTCGGAATCAAAGACACTAGCAAATCTATGATGCTAGTGTGGTTTAGGTTCAGAAGTTCGCTGGGAGGACTCGCAGGAAGAATCAGGCGAACTTCTGAACCACCACACTAGCGCTCCGAGCGGTCCTGCTCTGCGCAGCACCGAATATGATCGGCATAAAACGCCTTTGCGTCGGTCGTAAATTCAGTCCGTGAAGGCGGTCTTGTGTAAAGCATGTGGCCACCGCGATAGACTTTGAATGTCACACGGCGATCGATGTTATCCGGCAGATGATCGACAACGTATTTGTTGGCAGCGTAAGGGATGACCAGATCGCTGTAGCCTTGGGCGATCAGGACCCGCATGGAAGGATTCAAGGCTAGAAGCTGGCGGAGATCATCGCTGACGCTGATTTGGGAGCGAGACCCCCGCCCCCAATCCCACTTCCCGTTGATGTCTTCCGCGAGGAGTATATACGTCATCTCGGTCTTGTAGCCGAGCTGGTCGCGGGCATACCGCACGAAGGCTCCTCCGTAGCTGCGAACGAATCCATCCAGAATTGGATCATCCTGTTTCGCTGCGGTTGACTCAGGGAACGGATCGGGCGCGGCGAATGCGGCATCGTAGCGGCTGACAATAGAGTCATCATCTTTCCGCAAATGTTTGATGAACTCATCGCGTACGAAGCCGCGGGTTCTGCGGACCGTTTCGATCGGCAAGCCTGTGAATTTGGCAACGCGTTGATAGAACATGTCTGCGGCCGGGCCTTGCGGAGGCGGACCTGCGAGCGTGACCAGAAAATCATGCATCGCAAACTGTTCGGCGGCCTCGACGCCGTCTTTTGAAAACGTCTTCGCACGTTCCATCTCTGCGGCCGCCAGCGACGGAAGCTGAAGGGCTGCGCCAAACGGAAAGCGATTGGCACCGAGCGTGATTGGCCCTTCGAGAAGTGGCGACAGCATCACGATGCCTGACACAGCGATCCCCTGGTCTTGCTGAAGCACGTGAGCGACCTTCACCGCGCGCAGACCGCCGTAGCTCTCGCCAAACAGATAAGCCGGAGAGGAGAAGCGGCCGCTGTGAGCGATATAGAGTGCGATCGTCTTGGCGATGGCTTGTGCGTCCTGCCGCACGCCGTAGAATTCCTTCGCCTCGTCGGGTTTGGCGGTACGGCTCCAACCCGTCCCGATCGGATCAATCAACACCAGATCGGTGAAGGCGAGCCAGCTTTCAGGGTTATCGACCAATCTGGCGTTCGCGCCGTCTCGTCCTAATGGACCAAAATCGAGAACTTTGGGACCAACCAGACCGAGGTGTAAGAACGCAGATGCCGCGCCTGGTCCGCCATTGAAGACGAATGTCAGCGGACGATCCGCTCCTTGATGATCAGCCACATAGCTCGTGTAAAAAACCGCAGCCGATCGGTTGCCGTCCTGTCCGTAGAGATTCAGCGTCCCAGCCGTGGCCTTGTAGGAAAGTGTTTGGCTACCGACGTTGAGGACATGTTCTGTCACGGAGTCGGCCGGCAATAAACCGAGCACGCCGGCTGACGATGAACTGCTCTGCTTTGAATTGCCCTGCTTTCCTTGGCTTCCAATCTCGCTGGGCGGATGGCCAGGCTGCTGCTTGTCCAAACTCTCGACGCTGTGTGGCACAGCGTCTTGCGCCTGCGCAGGATGAGAGAGACATGCAAGAAGGATCACTGAGGTGATCACTGAGAAAGTGACGCGGGCGCTGTGCATCATCCTCACCTCTTCGGCAATCGTGCTTCGGTTCTGATTGAATCAGAACTGAAGCTCTCAGTTTTGGTTTCGACACGTTTTCTTCACGCGAATTAATGTCCGAATCCAAAGTCCGCCTCATCGTGCAGCGCGCTGCCGTAGCGGACTTTGGATGCGAGAGGACACTAGCAAACCTATGATTTGAGTTCCGCTTTTGGACTTGAAGTTCTTCATCGAGCTTGCGGCTTCACTCGGAAGAACCTCAAATCCGCGGTACTCATGTGCCACTTCGCTCGAAAACGCTCTCAATTATGTCAATTCGGCGATCTTTTAAGTCCCGCGGGCGTTTCGGCCTTGAATTCATTCTGAAGGCACCTAGGTGCCGGGTCCATCCGGCGGGAGAGAGTTCTCGCGGAGGCGCGCCGCTGTGCGTGTAATTTTCCTTGCGCCGAAGCCTGAGGGGAAAAGCTCATGAAACTGAACTCAGACCAAGTCATGCGGACCCTAAGCCAATGCGATGCTCAGGTTCTCCCTGACAATCACCCGGCGGTTCCTCAACTGAACAACCTGTTTGGGGATCATACGTTCTTCCTGGACAACAGCGGCCTGAACGTCCTGGAGCCCGCCGGAGCGTCGGAATCGGGAGCCGAAGCCGGCGAGCTCGTCAGTCTTGCCTACTGGAGCGATGAGACCAAGACGAGTTTGCGGGCGCACGAACCCGAACCAACAGGCGTTGTCATCACGCTTGCGGGGCGGCACTGATCGCCGATCCGTTCAATTCGGCTGCTCGCATTTCACTCGCGGCAGCATTGGCGACGAATTGCGGAACCTGACCACTCTTAATGCGACCCGGTGTCTCTTCCCGGGTCGCATTCGGGAAGGGACGAGGACGTTTTGCTTGTTCCAAGTGCTTCATTTGTTCCAATTCACTTATTCCAATTCCAATTCACTTATTCCAAGCGTCATCCAATTGTGGCCGTCCGATCCAAGCCCTGTTGAGACATCGGGTCGCAAAGTCGGGCTGCGCCCTTCCCTGCAATCGCGCCTTAGCCTCCTGATACGGACCGACGGTACGAATGCGCCCGGGCAGTTTGGGATAGATGCGTCGTATCCGGTTCAGCGCGCGATCCGCGACTTTCTTGTCGTGTTCGTCAAAGGCGAAGCCAAAGCCCTCGCGTAATCGGTCTGGCAGCATCTGCGCAGTGAGGGTCTGATACCATCGCGGTGGCCGCAACCATGGCCGCCCGCCCGCGAAGATCTGCGCGGCGATCTCGCGCGCCGCGCTGCTGACGGTCAGAACATCCGATTGCACCATCGCCGCGTTGTAGGTGGTGAACGATGCCCAATCCGCCGGCAAATCAGCCGGCATCAAGCCGAACAACGCGCCATACAGCCGGGCCTCACTCCAATATCGCTCGCGCTCCTCGACTGACAACGGAGGCAACACAAGGTCGTGGACCATGAGAGCGGTGTCCACGAGGGTCGCGTGAACCCAGCGCAACGCCGAGACCTCGTTCGCGCGATAGGATGAGCCTGCAGCAAAAGGACCGGCCGCTTCCGGCAAGACACCGACGATCGCGGCGTGACGCTGATACAAGCGCCTCGCAGCAGCAAGCGCGCTGTCGCGCGAGCCGAACACCATTGTGAAGACGACATCGAAGGTGCGATGGAAGCGACCAATCGGGTCCGCAAACGTGCGAGAGTGTTCGGCGACAGCGGCGGCAACCCATGGATGCGCGAGCTGAAGCAGCAAGGCACGACCGCCGCCCAAAAAGATGATGGCTTCCCGATCGATCTGCCATGTCACCGAGGCTGGACCAAAGATGCCCTCAACCGACCCCGCGGCCTCGGCCCGGACGAAATCAAGAGCAGCGTTGAGTTCGCTTTGGGAGACCAATGGGCACACCTTTCGCGACCAGGAGCGGGACATCGATGTGTTCAACCAGCCCGCGATGTCCAATGCCATCTCGTGTGGTGGTTCAGAAGTTCGCTCCACTTTTCCCGCGAGTCTGTCCTGCGAACTTCTGAACCTGAACCACACTAGAACGATCCGAATCCGAAGTTCGCTACGGAGCGCGCTGCACAATGAGGCGAACTTTGGATTCGGGACACTAGTGCCGTGTACTCCTAGGTGGCCACAAGCAGACATGGTGATGCGGGCGACTTAGAGCCAGTCCGTGCAGTCGATGCAAATCAAGCGAAAAGCCCTCTCGAAAGGAGTACGTTCAAACAACCCCCGAAGGGAGTATAAGTTACTAGTGTGGTGGTTCAGAAGTTCGCCCGATTTTCTCTGCGGGTCCTTCCAGCGAACTTCTGAACCTGAACCACACTAGAATCATAGATTTACTAGTGTCCTCTCGAATCCAAGTCCGCTACAGAGCGCGCTGCACGATGAGGCGGACTTTGGATTCGGGACACTAGCAATAGCTACGATTGTGGGAGGGACGCATGCCCACGTCGGTTTCGCTCGATGTCAACGGCCGCGCGGTCACGATTGAAGTCGATGACCCGGGCATGCCGCTTCTCTATGCACTGCGAGATCATCTTGAATTGAAGGGTCCGCGCTTCGGCTGCGGACTGGGCCAGTGCGGCACCTGCGCCGTGCTTTTGGACTCCGAGCCTGCGCTCTCCTGTGAAACCCCACTCACCAAGGTCGCAAACAAGAAGATCGTGACGCTCGAGGGACTCGGCAGTCCGGAGCATCCCTCGCCTGTTCAGCAAGCCTTTATCGACGAACAGGCCGCGCAGTGCGGCTTCTGCCTCAATGGCATGATCATCAGCGCGACCGCCCTCCTCGCAAAAACCAAGAACCCGACCGTTCCGCAGATCAAGAAGGCGCTTGCTGACAATCTCTGCCGTTGCGGCACGCATCTTCGCATCGTTCGGGCAGTGCAGCGGGCGGCCGGGACGGCGTGAGACAAAGGAGACAAAGATGCTGGATGTCGTCTCCACCCGTCGTGACGTGTTGAAAGCCGGCGGTGCGCTCTTCGTCACCTTCACGCTCGCGGGACAGGTGCGTTCCGCCTTGGCGCAGAGCAGCGCCGCAAAAAAGAACGTCGCATCCGACGAGGTCGACGGATTCCTATCGATCGATGCTGACGGGCGGGTCACCGTGTATACCGGCAAAGTCGACCTCGGGACTGGATTACCCACCGCGCTGATGCAGATCGCGGCCGAAGAGCTCGACGTGCCGCTCGACCAAGTCAGCCTCATCCAGGGTGACACCGCGCTCACACCGGACCAGGGCCCAACCTGGGGAAGCCTCTCGATTCAGATCGGCGGGATGCAGATACGACGGGCCGCGGCGACAGCGCGCAAAGCGCTGGCCGAAATCGCCGCAGATCGCTTGGGCGTGCCGACGACGGAGCTTCGCATCGAGAGCGGCATGATCGCAGGTCAAGGCAGAAGCGCGTCCTATGCCGAGCTTGTCGGCGGCGGCACGTTCTCGCTGAAGATCGACAACAAAGCGCCTGTGAAGGACCCGGCGACGTACACGGTGGTGGGCACGTCTGCGGCGCGTCCCGATATTCCAGAAAAGGCGACCGGACATTTCACCTACATGCAAGATTTCCGTGTCGACGGAATGCTGCACGGCCGCGTGGTTCGCCCGTTGGCCATCGGTGCTCGCCTCGAGAGTGTCGACGGAGCTGCCGAGCTTGTCGGCGGCGGCACGTTCTCGCTGAAGATCGACAACAAAGCGCCTGTGAAGGACCCGGCGACGTACACGGTGGTGGGCACGTCTGCGGCGCGTCCCGATATTCCAGAAAAGGCGACCGGACATTTCACCTACATGCAAGATTTCCGTGTCGACGGAATGCTGCACGGCCGCGTGGTTCGCCCGTTGGCCATCGGTGCTCGCCTCGAGAGTGTCGACGAATCCTCCGTGAATGACGTGCCTAGCCTCCTCAAGGTGATCCGCGAAGGCGACTTCCTGGGCGTCGTGGCAACAACCGAATGGGGCGCCATTCAGGCCGCACGCAAGCTGAAGGCGACCTGGTCAGAATGGAAAGGACTGCCGGAGCGCGCTCACCTCTGGGAGCACGTTCGCGCCACCAAAACCAATGGCGATCAGGTGACCTCCAATGTCGGTGATAGCACCAAGGCGCTCGGTGATGCGCCGAAACGCATCTCGGCAACGTACGATTTCGCCATCCACACCCACGGTTCGATCAGTCCGTCTTGTGCTGTCGTCGAGATCAGCAACGGGACGCTTACATGTTGGAGCGCCTCTCAGGCGACGCATAGGTTGAGACGACAGCTCGTCGCGATGATGGATATGCCACCCGACAATGTGCGCTGTCTCTATGTCGAGGGTTCGGGCTGTTACGGCCGCAACGGGCACGAAGACGCGGCCGGCGACGCTGCTCTCCTCTCGCGCGCGATGGGCGGCAGACCAGTTCGCGTCCAGTGGATGCGCGCTGACGAGCACGGCTGGGATCCCAAAGGTCCGCCAATACTGATCGACGTCCGTGCCGGAGTTGATGACGAAGGCAAGGTGATCGCCTGGGAGTCGGAGTTCTTCGTTCCTGAGGATGGCCTCGCGCCGGTGCCACTGATCGCGGCCACGCTCGCCGGCGTGTCCACTGGACCGATAACGGAGCCGTACCGGTTCGCCTTCCCCAATGTGATGACCACCAACTCGGCGATCCCCTACACGTTTCCAAACATCAAGACCCTCGCGCATATCCTTGCAGAAGCGCCACTGCGCTGGTCATGGGTTCGGTCACCGGGGCGGCTGCAAAATACTTTCGCTAACGAATGTTTCGTTGATGAGCTCGCTGCTTTTGTTGGTGCCGACCCGCTCGATTTTCGCCTTGGCCATCTCAACGATCCGCGCGGTGCCGAGCTTCTGGTGCGTCTGGCTGCTCTCACGAGATGGGATAAACGCCCCTCTCCCCGCAAGGACGTCAAGGGAGAGCGAGTGACGGGAAGAGGAATCAGCTACGTGAAATATGATCTGGGCCGCACCTATGTCGGCGCCGTCGCTGAGGTCGAGATCGACCGGCGAACTGGCGAGATCAACGTGCAGCGGTTCCTCATCGTGCACGACTGCGGGCAGATCATTAACCCGGACGGCGTCAGGAATCAGATCGAGGGAAATGTCATCCAGACCGTCAGCCGCACGTTGAAAGAGGAAGTTCTCTTTGACCGATCAGCGGTGACGAGCCTGCATTGGGCAACATACCCAATCCTGACGTTTCCCGAGGTGCCGGACGTCATCATCGAGCTGATCGATCGTCCGAATGAGAAACCCTGGGGCGCGGGCGAGCCTGCATCCGTCATCGTGCCATCGGCGATCTCGAACGCCGTGTTCGACGCCATCGGCGTGCGGTTGCGCTCGGTCCCGTTCACCCCGGCGAAGGTGATGGCGGCGATTGAGGGGCATTGACTTATACCTATACTTGCTCAGTCACAGCGAGACGAAGCGATGGTCCGGTCCAGGCATTCGTGGGTGACAGTGACGGTAGCCCTTTTCTTGATGGGCACAATCCCGGCATCGGTGATTGACGCGGGCTCGGAGAGCGAAGATCTGCGCGAGGATCTATTGATCGGCAAGAGCCTGGCCGACATGCTGGTCGCCGGCGAAACTGTCATCTCCCGTGAGCAGGACCGGATCGATGATCCAAAGATCGGCGACAAGGGCCTGAGCGGCGATGCGTTTATCAGGCAGGCACGCGAAATCTATCGCACGACAACCGGCCTCGATCCCGCAACCATCGACCCAGCCTCGCGACATGGCCGACTGCTGCGCGCCCAAATGGACGCGATAGTCGAGGTGATGGACGCCAATCAGGCAACGATCAACGCGAAGGGAGCCGCCTTCAAGGGATTCATTCCGGCCTTGTTCGCGCGCCTGGTGAACGAAGCCTTCGCCCGCAAGGCAAAGGGTGAAGCTGAAGTCAAGCTCACGGGGCCGGCCGATCGCATCCGCAACCGAAAGGCACGTCCGGACGCCTGGGAGACTGACGTCATCAAATCAAAGCTGCTCGCACCAAACTGGCCGCGCGACCAGGCCTATTCGATTGCTGTCGAAACGGGCGGGCGTCCCGCGTTCCGAGTCATGGTGCCGCAGTACTACGACAAGTCCTGCCTGGCTTGCCACGGTTCGCCAAAAGGCGAAGTCGACATCACAGGCTACCCGAAGGAAGGCGCGAATTTGAACGAGCTGGGCGGCGTCATCAGCATCATTCTGTACCAATAGCCTAGTGGTCCGATTCTAACATTCGCATCCCGTTTCAGCAGGCGCCACCTGCGAATGTTAGAATCAAAGGACCACTAGCAAATATAAACTTCTAGTGGAGTTTTGGATTTGACATTCGCTTGACGAACTCGCCGCTAGTGTGGCGGTTCAGAAGTCCGCATCATTCGTGCAGCAAGTCCATAATGCGGACTTCTGAACCAAAGCCACACTAGAACAATAACTTGCTAGTGTCCTTCGATTCCGAAGCTCGCAAACGAACGTGCTGCGGAATGATGCGAACTTCGGAATCGGGACACTAGGTGGGTAGCGAATGTCAAATCCACTCCACTAGCATGAGAATTGCGAGGCTTGCGACGATGTCGCGATTGAATATCCGAACGCGGATCATTCTTCTGTCGAGCGCATTGCTCCTCGTGATCTGGGGAACGGATACCTATCTCACGCGCAAGCTGGCGAACAATTCGGCGGTCGTATCTGAAGTGGCCGATTTGATCGACGTCATTGAATCGGCGAATGGTGCGCGCGTCGCGTTTGGAGAGATGCGCTATTGGATGACGGACCTCGCCGTCAGCATGCTGACGCTCTCGGAAAAGAACGCGGCGGCAGCCCGGGACCGGATGGAGCATCTTCTCGATCAATTGGCCGCGAGGAAACCCAATCGCATCGCATCGGTTCGCACAGAACTCGCGCAGTTTCAGAAATTGGCCGCTGATGCCGTCGAGGAGTACACGGCTGATCGTCGCGTGATGGGCAACACGCTCCTGGCTCAGGCGCGACAACACAGTGCAGTGATCGATGAGCAGCTCAGATCGATCGTCACTGACCTGACCAGTGAGGCGGCAGCCGGCCGCGACCGTGCGCTTGCGGATGTCGCCACTGCGACCAGGATCACGCAAGGGGTCGCAGTGACGGTCGCAATTCTCGCTGCGCTCCTGACCTTCTTCTTGTTGCGCTCGATCACGCAGCCGCTCCGGCGGCTTGTGGTGGCGATCAATGGCCTCAACGCCGGGAACGTGGCAGTCCCGATTCCGGCGGCGGGCCACGACGAGATCGGTGCCATGGCAAAGACGTTGGCGGTCTTCCGCGACACCCTCACGGAGCGGGACCGGCTGACCGCCGAACGGGAACACGAGCGCAAGACGCTTGCGGCGGCAATCGCAACCATCTCGGACGGATTTGTTCTCTATGATGCGGACGACCGCATCGTGGTGTGCAACGAGCGCGTACGAGAGATCTACCCTCAGCGGGCAGACCTCTTCCGCCCTGGCACGAGCTTTCGCGAAATCCTCGAGGCAGCCATTGCGCGCTCTGTGCCCGACCTGAATGGGCGTACCCCGGAGGAGTGGATTGCGGAGCGCCTGAGGCAGCATTCCGAGCCTTACAGCGTCGCCGAGTATTCGTACCGGAATGATCTCTGGGTGCGAGTGACCCAGCGTAAGACGCATGACGGAGGCACGGTCTTCGTCTACACCGACATCACCGAGCTGAAGCGCCGTCAGATCGAGCTCGAGCAGGCGCGCGAGCAGGCAGAGTCCGCAAACCGGACAAAGAGCCAATTCCTGGCGAATATGAGCCACGAACTTCGAACGCCACTCAACGCCATCATCGGAATCGCCGAGTTGCTTCACGAGGAGACGCAGGAGGAGCGCGATAACGCACTTGCCGAGCCCGTGGGCCGCATCGTGCGGGCCGGCAAACATCTTCTCATGTTGATCAACGATATTCTCGACCTGTCCAAGATCGAGGCCGGTAAGCTCGATCTGTACGTGGAGGAGTTCGATATTGCGGCGCTCGTTGGCGAATTGACGAAGACCACCCAATCGATCGCCGACAAGAATCGCAACCGACTCATCGTCGAATGTCCGGCGGACATTGGCGTGATGCGGGCGGATGCAACGCGGGTGCGTCAAGTGCTCCTGAATCTGCTGAGCAATGCGTGTAAATTCACGGAGGACGGCGAGATACGCCTGACAGCTTCGCGCAAAACGGACGGATCAACCGGATGGCTGGTCTTCATCGTGGCCGACACCGGCATCGGGATGACGGCGGAACAGCTTGGGCGTCTCTTTCAAGAGTTCTCCCAAGCCGATAGCTCGACGACCCGCAAATATGGCGGCTCGGGGCTGGGCCTGGCGATCAGCCGGCGCTTGTGCCAGGCCATGGGTGGAGAAATCACCGTTGCGAGCATGCCCGGTCGTGGAGCTGTCTTCACCGTTCGCTTGCCAGATCAAGTCGCCCGTGCGGCAGCACAGCGCGCCGAGATACCGCCGGCTACGCAGGGCGCCCTTCCCGTTCGGACGATTGGCCCCGCCCCACGCGTGCTTGTTATCGACGACGATCGTGACGCCCTCGATGTGATGCGTCGCTTCCTCAGCAAAGAGGGATTTGACGTCCTGACCGCACAAGGAGGACGGGATGGGCTTAAGCTCGCGCATGAACTTCACCCCTCGCTGATCACTCTGGATGTATTGATGCCAGAGCTGGACGGCTGGCACGTGCTCAGAGAACTCAAATCGTCGGAATTGGCTTCTATACCTGTGATCATGCTGACCATCGTTGATGAGCGCAGCAAGGGCTATGCGCTGGGCGCCAGCGATTACATTACCAAGCCGATCGATTGGAGCAGGCTCCGGGCCATTCTGCACCATTTGAGCGGAAGCCCGTCGGACAAGGATATTCTTCTCGTCGAGGACGACGAACGGATGCGGCGACTTTTGGCGTCAAGACTTGCCGTTGAGGGATGGCGTATCGTCGAAGCCGAAAACGGCCGGCAGGGATTGAAGCAACTTGCTCAACGCAGACCGAGCCTGATCCTGCTCGATCTGATGATGCCGGAGATGGACGGGTTCGAGTTCCTTGAGCAGCTCCGCAGCGACGCGGCATTCGGAAATATTCCTGTCGTCGTGATAACTGCCACAGACCTCAGCGAAGCGGATCGCAAGCGGCTCAATAACGGAATTGTTGAGTTCGTGTCCAAGGCGGGTTGCACCCACGACGAGTTGCTGACGAGAATCCGTGACTTCCTCACGCACATGCTTCCCATCAATGGACTGCAACGGCGAGCCGAGAGCCATGGTCAGGATCCTGTACATTGAGGACAACGAAGATAACATCTACATGATGTCCCGCCGATTGCATCGAAAAGGCTACGAAGTCCTCGTTGCACGCGACGGCGCGGAAGGTCTGGCGCAGGCCAAAAGCCAGGTCCCGGACCTTATTTTGATGGATCTCGGCCTACCGGTCCTCGACGGCTGGGAGGTGACGCAGCAGTTGCGTATGGCGCCGGAGACTGCGGCCGTCCCTATCATCGCGCTATCTGCCCACGCCATGCAGGAGGATCGCGAGCGAGCGCTCGCGGTCGGGTGCAATGATTTCATTGCAAAGCCGACGAACTTTCCGCAGTTGCTTGATCGGATCGAAACTCTTCTGACAGCCAAGACATGAATGAGCTTGCATGAACGAACCCTCATGAACGAACCCTCGCCCACGATCCTGATCGTCGATGACAACGAGGACAATCGTTATCTGCTCCTGCGCCGGTTACGACACCTGGGCTATGAGACGGTCTTGACCGCCGCCGATGGGGTCGAGGCCTTGTCAATGCTCTCCGAGCGCCCCGTGGATCTGATGCTCCTCGACGTCATGATGCCAAGAATGAATGGTCATGAAGTGCTGGAGCAACTCAAAGCCCGCCCTGCCCTGCAAGAAATCCGCGTGATCATGATTTCTGCAGTGGACGACGTTCACAGCGTGGTTCGCGGTATCGAACTTGGCGCCGACGACTATCTTCTCAAGCCGTTCAATCCCGTCATTCTCGGAGCGCGGGTCGGCGCGTGCCTTGAGAAAAAGCGCCTGCGAGACCGCGAGGCCTACTACCGCGAAGAGATCCAACGCGAGCGGCGCCGCGCTGATGAATTGCTGCAAGCCATCCTGCCGCCAAGTGCCTTGGCTGAGTTAAAGGCGACGAACGAGGTCAAGCCGCGCCGCGTGGAAGACGTGACGGTGCTGTTCAGCGATATCGTTGGATTCACGCAGTACTGCGACAGCCACCCTGCGGAGCAGGTGGTCTCTGAACTTCGCGGTCTTGTTGATGCGTTTGAGGACATCGTCGATGCGCATGCGATGGAAAAGATCAAAACCATCGGGGATGCATTCTTTGCCACCGCCGGACTGCTGAGGCCAATGCAGGACGGCGTGCTCGCCGCGGTGCGCTGTGCGAGGGCGATGATCGAAACCTCGCGGAGCCTCAAGCCCGGCTGGTCGATCCGCGTCGGGATTCATAACGGTCCGGTGATCGCGGGCGTCATGGGCCGGCATCAATATTTGTTCGATTTGTGGGGAGATACGGTGAACACCGCCGCCCGTATCACCTCGCACGCCAACGAAGGATCGATCTTTATGAGTGCCGCAGCCTGGGAAGAGGTTCGCCATTGCTGCGCGGGCCGAAGCTGCGGTCTCGTGGAACTGAAGGGAAAGGGAGTCCTCGAACTATTCGAGTGTCATGGACTTCAGGCGGTCACTCCCAACTAGAGCATGATCCGGAAAAGTGTGCAGCGGTTTTCCGAAAAGATCATGCTCAAACAATAACCTAAAGCGCGATGATGATTCATCCTGATCTCATCGCGCTTTAGACCTGGTTCATGCCGGCCCACTCCTAGTGTCCCGGTTCTGACATTCGTATCAGTTTGCGGCTAGTGTGGCGTCTCGCAATTGCCGATCTCTCTTGCGGCAGGTTTCTCATCGGCAATTGCGAGACAAAGCCACACTAGCATTTTGATTCTGCTAGTGTCCTCTCGTCTCCGAATAACCGTGCGAGCGCGCCGCGAATGAGGCGGTTATTCGGAGACGGGACACTAGCTCGCTTACGAATGTCAGAACTTAAGGGACACTAGTGCCGGCATGAGTTCAAATTCTCAAGCCCCGACCTTCTTGGCGGGAGGAACCGTCCACGTGCCGTTGATGATCGACGGGTCGGTTTCCTGCGGCCAGTACATGCGCAGCATGAGTATGAAATCTCCCGCCGGCGCAGGAAGCCAGTTTGCTTCCTTATCTTTGCCTGGGGAGTCCTTCTGAATGTAAAGATCAGTCGAGCCATCCGGATTCTGCTTCAGATCCTCGCGGGCACTGATCGAGTAGCGGTTGAGCGGATTGTTCACAAAGAAGTAGCCGCTGTCGTACATCGTGAGTGACCAGAACCCCTCCGCGGGAGGCAGGTGGCCTTTGGGAAACCGCATGACGTATTTGTTCGCGCCGTTGTACTTGCGGCCATCCGCATCCTTTTCCGAGGTGGGGTAGACCGCATCTTGCGGACGGTTGGCGCCGAGGCCAATGGCGGTGACGAGGGCCCGCATCAAATAATCGGTGCCGTAGATGCCGGTTTTGGTCGTGTAGGCAAAACCATTCTCGTCCTTGATCGCCTTGTTGATCTTGAACTGGAGCATGATCCTGTCGAACGACAATTCCGGCACGCGCTTCAGGAAGTCCGCCTTGAGCTTGCTTTCGTCAAAGTCCTGTCCCGGGACGATGCCGATGCGGGCGAATTTGGCAAGCTGGGGTGCATCTGCCGCGTATGGCGGATTGGCCTTCATGAGCTCGCACAGCAGCTTGAAATACGACACCGCGTCCATGCGATTGACCTGTTCGCGGACAGCTGTCTTCATGTCGATGGACGAATCGACCTTTCCCGCAGGTGGCGTGTACGGCTTGCCGTAGGCACTGAGCGGAACGAGCTTGCACTCGTCCTGCAACTTGTGCACGGCCGCGTAGTCCTCCGGCGTGCCGGTGCAATAGATGCGGCCGAGCAGCCATACGATGTTGGTGGCCGATTTGTACTCCTTCACGCCATCCGGCAGCTTGCCTTTCCAATCCGGTCCAGTGATTGCGTAGGTTTGTGCGCCGGTGCCCGTGGTGCGCTTGCCCGGGACGTGAAACACCGTCGTCCAACCGTCCAGCATGGGCATCAGGAAATAGCGCCCCTTCATATCGGGGATACTCAACACCCACGGCTCTTGCCCGACATCGAAAAACGCCGTCGTATAGAGCGTGTCCGCGTTTGGCGCGGTGACGTCCCTGAACGAGGCATTCGGATATTGGCGTAGCTTGATGATATGGCCCATCGGTCCCCGCGTTCCGACGGGTTCGGCAACATTGGTAATGATCCGGCGTGTCATTTCCATCGTCACCAGCGGATAGCCAAAAATGTAGGCATCGCTCGCGAGCCAGAAATCCTCGAGACCCTGGCCCACACCAAGAAAGGAATCCTGGGCAAAGGCTGATCGCGTTGCGGCGGCTCCTGCCAGCAGCCCCATTCCACCAAATGCAAGGGATCGACGGCTAATCTTCATCGCTATCTCCTTTTTTTTGAAATGAACTCACATGAGGGGTCGTGATTCCTATTTTCGTTCACTGCCTTGAACGCGACAGCGATGGCCTCAATGACAGGGTCGTCCGGATGAACCGTGCAACGCTGCAGCGGCGACGATGCCGCCAGTCGACGCGGCTCAATAGCAAGGCGGATAAGGATAGTATCCGCATCGGGCTGCGTAATACGGATAGGCCGCAGCGCCGGCCACGGCGGCGGCTCCTGCATAGGCAGCGCCACGGTAGAAAGCCCCGCGCCATGCCGTCCGGCGGGCGACGCCGGCAAAGGACAGCGGCGTAAACGGCCGGCCAATGATGTCGATGAAGACCGAGGCCGGCCCATCAGCTCCCGCAAGATCGCCTTCGAGCACATCGACATCGAAAGTCAGTTTGTCGCCTTCAAGCTTGGGTGACTTCAGGACAACGACGGCGTCCATCACCGATGAACCGTCACTCTTGAATCCGGAAACCGTAGCGTTCGGGGGATCTTTTGCGAAATTGTCGCTGCCGTTACCCCAATCCTCGACAATTCGCGCTGTGAGATCGTGCCCGGCCGCCCGAACAGGTCGGTCGGCAAACACGATAGCATTCGGCGAAATTCCGGTCAGCACAAGTTTCCCGTCCTTCAAGCTCGCACCGCGCGAATTGAGAACGAAGAGCGAGGGCACGACTTCCGGCTTCGCCTGGCCGATAGATTTCTCAAGCGGCGTATGCGGCTTACGTTCGGATGCCGATTGAGCAAAAAGATCTTGTGGGCAGATCAGCAATGCGCCGGCGCAAAACGAAATCAGAGCAGTACGAACTGTCATGGTGGTTCTCTCCATTACAGCGGGCTAACTCTTTTGGGTGAGGCGATCTGGCTTTCCCAATTCCCCGCGGATTCTCCGATCAGGCAAACAAATGGCTCCTTCTAGTGTTCTCTGGAATCCAAAGCCCGCTGCACGATGGGGCGGACTTTGCATTCGGGACACTAGAGCCCGGCAATTTGGGCAGCTTCGCTAAGCATTTCGCGCCAATTCAGATCGCGCGTCTTGCCATTTCGCGCCAATCGTTCGGAATGGCGCAGAGGACTCCACTAGTGTGCCGGCCTATCCTTACGGGCAAGTTGCTGCTTCCTGTAAACAACAGGTTGAACTTTCATCAAACGCACGAAAGTCCGGCTGAAGCTGCTTGCGTTGGAATATCCGAGGGTTTTGGCGATATCCGACAGACGCTGGCTTGAGCCCTCGAGCAGGCGGCAGGCGAGGTTCAGGCGAGCCTCCGCGAGCATTTCGCTGTGACTTGTGCCCATGCGGCTGAGATGACGCTGTAACGTGCGCGCGCTGATCTTGAGTTTTCGAGCACTACTTTCGAGTGATGCGTCTCCATGTCGCAGCGACGCGGCAATGACAGCGCGGACCGCTTGGGATGAAGGCAAACGGACAGCTTTCATCGGTGATGCGAGGCGTGAAGCCTTTGCTCTCTCAAGAAAAACGGGCCCCTAAGCTACAGTCGCCTCAAAGGTTAATCTGGCCATCAGCCGCCAAAATTTCCGTCAAATGGAATTAATCGGGCGCTTCTTGTCGGCCTGGGCCCGCGACAAAGACAAGGCAAGAAGATTTGCGGCCTGCTAGTCTGCGATCGCGGTAAACTTCTGGGATAAGATAGTATGCCCGTCATTCCGCTGACTCGTTGTCAATTTCTCATGCCTTTCGCTGAGATTCACTCCGAGATAGGCGGACCAACTTCCGCACTTCTCGCTAAATTTCTGCTGCCTACGTCCTTGGAAGAAAAAGCGGATCATTACGTGCCGCTGCTGCCGGCAGTTCGCTTCGCGACAGCCGCCCAGGAAAAGCAAGGTCTGTCAGAGATTGCCTTTCGCGCTGCCCAGCGGCTCTCATTCGACCACTTAAGCCAAGCCATGCGGGCTCGAATTCGCCATTCGCCAACCCTGCTGGTTGCTCTTCAACAGATGTGCAAGTGGGCGCCGATCGAAGATACAAATCTCAAACTATGGCTGGAGCCATCTGTCGAGAGCGTGAAGATTTGCAGCGTCCTCGTTGGAACGAAGGGCATTTTCCACCTTGAGATGTCCCAATGGCTTCAGAACATATTCGTCATGCACATCGTCCGTCAATTCGCGGGAGCGAACTGGACTCCGGCAGTGATCGCGTTTGAAGCGACCTATACGCCGAGTATTGAAGTTCAGTCGCTTTGGCCGAACACACGCTTCCTGTCAGGTCAGAGGGCTTCATGGATCGAAGTGCCCCCGCAGTTCTTGAGCCGCTCCAATCTGGCAGATGTTGTGCGGACCAATTCACCTGAGACTGAGCAACAGCCTTTCAGCAACGACATCGTCAGCATTCTCAAGCTGACTTTACCGTCGTACCTTGATGAAGGAGGCCCTGCGCTCAATCAAGCAGCCGAGATCGTTGGAATGAGTGTCAGGAGTCTGCAAAGGAAACTGTCGCTTGCAGGGCTGACATACTCAGACCTGCTTGCGCAGGTTCGCTTCAACAATGCGGTAAAGCTCCTGAGCGATACGGAGAACAAGATCATCGACGTGGCATTCTCATCGGGCTACGCGGACCCTGCCCACTTTGCTCGCGCTTTCCGCCGGATCTCCGGATGTACCCCGCGAGAATTTCGCGAGCGGTGGAGAAACGAGACAAGTTGATTCAGCTTCTCCTCGCGCCAACCAGGGTGCGAACGCCGCCAAGGTGCCGGCCGTCATGCGGCACAGGCAAAATCCGCGTCGCGATAGTGTGTGCTGAGTGTGGGAGGACATGGACTTCTCCTCAATCAGATCAGGGTCGTTTCGAGGCAGAGATCCTTATGGGTGGCGCAGCAGGTGCAAAAGCATCGCTCCGGCCCAGCCGATCATGATGGAAAAAGCGACCGATACGCTGGGCACGACAACAAGAGCGCTTGAGTTCATCGCCCAAAGCTTATGGTCCACGCAAATTAGCCCGGCGCAAACGGCGCACCAAGTCAGCCATTTGGGGAAGGTTGAAGCTTGCAGAAAGCTCGCCGACGATAATTGAGACCAAAGCGTTCCGCTTTGGCTCATGAAGCTTCGCCGCCCGATACGCAGAATAGACTGGCGGAATTTGCGTTGTCAGTCGCCTTCCCCGCCGGTAGCCTGAGAGAACGGCAAATACAACGGTGGAGCATGCCATGCTCATCATTCTTTGCCTTTATGTTATTGCTCTCTGGGCCATCTTCGTAAGATTCAAGCTGGTCCGCTGGGGATGGGTCTCCGGCTCGGTTGCGGTTTTTGTTGGGGCGCTGATCCTCGCGACCTTCCTCGCTTTGTTTAACTATCTGACACCAGCTGGACGATTGACCGTCGCGGGCCGTGTAGTTGAGGTGACGCCGAATGTGTCGGGTCAGATCATCGCCATTCCGGCCAAACCCAACGTGCTGCTAAAGACTGGCGACGTATTGTTTCAGATTGATCCTGCGCCATTCCAGTACAAGGTTTCACAACTGCAGGCATCGTTGGCGGCCGCACGCCAACAGGTCGAAATCCTGAAAGCGAATTATCTGCAAGCGAGCGCGAACGTGATGGGGCTGACCGCGCAGGTTGCCTTCAACGCGACACGGCTTGCCAACATCGAACAACTCGCATCGGAGGATGCCAACACGCTGTTTCAGGCACAGGATAGAAAGAACGCGTACGAAACCGTTCTGGCTCAACTCAACGCAGCGAAGGCGGCGCAACAGAGCGCCAAGCTTGCAATGGATTCGGAAATCAGCGGCGTCAACACCACGGTCGCGCAGATTCAGGCACAGCTTGAAAATGCCAATTGGGAATTGGCGCAGACGACAATCCGTGCGCCCGCCGATGGATACGTGACGATCGTCACGGCAACTGTCGGCGATCGTGCCATGCAGGCACAAAGCACGATGTCGTTCATCGTCGAGAACGAGATCACGCTGGTTGGCTTGTTTCCCCAAAACGGTTTCCAGACCGTCAAGGACGGTGCGCCGGTCGATATCGTGTTCGACAATATTCCGGGCCGCATTTACCATGCGCGGGTGATCGCTATTCCCAAAGGGATTGGCCAGGGACAGGTCGCGGTGTCTGGCACGCTTGCCAAGACCACCGCGCTCGGCGGCGCCACAACGTTTCCGGCCGTACTTTCCATTCCCGACGACATGAGCCGCGAGTCGCTTCGGCTCGGAATGTCGGGAAACGTCACCGCATTCGCACCGAATGCTGGTGTGATTGGCCTGCTGGCGTCCATTCTGGCGTGGATCAACTCTTACACGGCGTATCTCTAGAGTGTCCCGATTCCGAAGTTCGCACAGGCTTGCGGCTTCACTCGGAAGAACTTCAAATCGGCGGCACTCGTGTGGTCCAGGTTCAGAAGTTCGCTGGAAGGACTCGCAGGAAAAAACGGGCGAACTTCTGAACCGCCACACTAGAAACCGCCACCCACCAAGCAAAACGGACGTTTAGGTATTCATCGGCAAGGTCGCACGCGAAACCAATTGCGATCGTTCGACGACATCTTCGCGCCTTGCCTCGTTGCGCAAACGAGAGGGCCAAATAAGCCCGCGCCCCTTCAGCGGGGCGTGGGCCATAAATCACCACCGGCTCTTTTAATCAGGAATGCATCCGTCCCGCTTTGATGTAGTCCACCATTTGCGTCAGCACAGTGCCCCAGCCGCCATGGAATCCCATCTCCTCATGCTTCTGGCGCGTTGCGTCGTTGCCGTGAATGGCGATCGCCTTGTAGCGCGTGCCGTTGCCGTTCCTCGCGAGTTCGATCACGGCGGTGAAAAAAGGATTTGGCGAGGGACGATAGCCGCCGAGGAGTGTGTCAGTGGTCACCAGCCGCTCGAACGGAGAGACTTCGAGGTAGCACTGTGTGTGGGGATATTCCTGCCCCTCCGGTGAGCGCATGGTGAAGTTGAGAAAGCCGCCGGGGCGCAGATCGATCTCACACGAGGTAATCGTCCAGGGCTTTGGCGCGAACCAGTGGCGCAGATGCTCCGGTGAAGTCCAGGCTTTCCAGACGAGTTCAACGGGAACGTCGATCTCGCGTTCGAGGACGAGGTCGAGTTTCGGGTCGATCTTGATCACGGATGAAGTCACTTCTCACTCTCCTGTTTCATTTGCATCAGATAGCTGTCGAGTTGATCAAGGCGGCGCTCCCAAAGCGTGCGCTGACGCGTGAGCCAGTCTTCCGCCAGCCTCAATTGCTTGGGCACGAGCTCATAGGTCCGGACGCGCCCTTCTTTGTGGGAGCGAACAAGCCCACTGCCCTCCAGCACCTTGAGGTGCTCCATGAAGGACGGCAGCGCCATATCGTACGTCGCTGCGAGATCGCTGACCGAGGCCGAGCGTTCGCTGAGCCGAACCAGGACATCGCGCCGTGTGGGATCGGCCAGCGCGCGAAAGACGCTATCAACGACCGCGGGCGAGACCTTGCCCTGAGGCGCGGAGCGGCCTGCTTGTGGAGTCATGGATTGTGTCCATCTGTTTGATGAACCGGCGCCAAATGGTGCTGTCCTCTCGGCGCCGCCATCGTGCTGCTGTTGCCCGCTTCTAGCCTCGCGCGATACTTAGGTCAATGCCTAAGTTTCGCCCACGCTCGTTTAGGTCCGACGAGGGAGGCCTACAGCCGACCGATGCTTGGAATGTCCGGCGATGGACGCAGCGCGGTTTACGTATGCGCCAGCCAATGTCGCGCGCGAAACCAGTTGCGTATAAGGGTGGACGCTGCAGAAGGCGCTACGACAAACTTGCCGCCAACGACCTGGTCTTCGTCCAGCTTGCGTCAATGAGGCTGTTATACGTGATGATCGAACTCGTGGAGAGCAATTCGGGTCTCGCGCGCGAGGTTTATCAGCGAGAGAACAAAAAACGTCAGCGCAACAATAAAGAGGAGTGCAAAACCATACTCATGCTCGAGATGCAGCATAGCGCTCACAAACGCGACGATAATCAAAGAGCCCGTGATGATGGCACATATGGTGCAATAGAAGATCGATTGGTTGAGCAGCGCCGCTTGGCGCTTGAGGCGGGGAATGTCCGACTTGAGATACGCTTTTGTTCCATCGCCATCGACAATGCCGTGGAGGAATCGCGAGCGATCGATCACCCGGTTCATGCGCGAAATCAGCACCGAGATGAACGCCGCGACGGCGCCCAATAGAAATGCCGGCGCTGCGACACTGCCGATGATGCGGGACAACTGCTCGACCGAAGGTATCAGCGGTAATGCGTCGCGCATGTCAGTTACTCCAGCGGCTCCACCTTCGCGGCCATGTCGGGAACGCGGCTTATCCTGTAGCTGGCGTTGCTGCATCTGAGGACCCAAACCGCGTGATCTGGTTTCGATCGTTTCTTGTCCCTCACTGCACTAAGCGGTTTGTCGCAGGTAAAGCCTTGTAGGCGAATCTGCGCCGCGAGCATGGTTTGCGGCGTCTCGGCCGCGATCTGTGCGGCCGTCCCCTGTTGCGTCTGCGCCGGTGTGCCGGAAAGCACAGCTGCGGCACCTAGCACTATTGACCCAAGCGGTTTGCCCATGACTGCGCTCCTTCTCACCTTCGAAAAGTTCTCAAGATCAATTAATTTGAAAAATCTTCTCCTCTCCGGAATTCCCTCATCGTGCGCCAGGCACGACCGAGAAGGACCGAGAAGATGGCATGGAGCGCGATCGCTGGCCACAACAGAATACCTGTCGCCCCCGCCGATCCCGACATAGAGAAGGTAGATCGTTGCAAGCCCGTTATAGATCAGCAGGATGCAGATAGATGACGTTGGTGGATTCGTCGCCGCAGGTAAGGGCCAAGTAGCCAACACCAGTCTTTTGGGAGTTGATCGTCAACGGACGACCCGACCCCCCGCTCCCTACTTTAGCGCTTCGCAAAACCGCATAGCATCATCCGTCTGACGGAGGTCGCCTCCGCCAGAGGATTGAGATGCTCGATGGGATTGCGTACCGCTGTCTCCACCGCCGCAAAGCGCAGCGCTGAGGAATTGGCATACGGCGCGTGCGCAGCGCTTTTACGTATTCGTCGGCCAATGCCGCGCGCGGAACCAGTTGCGATAGTCCGACGACATCTTCGCCTTCTGCGCCTGCGGCGCACGCCGCTTGCACGTCGAGGCTTCTTGGCTGTTTTCCGGCGCGCCCCACCGCAGCTCAGCACAGTCGTTCGGATTGTAGGCCATCTCGAAATCCTGCATTCGGTCGAGGACGTCCTTCAACGACAGCGTCCATTGCGAGCCATCGCTGCGAGTGTAGGAGATCTTGCGCGAGGCGAGTTCAGAGGCGAGCACGTCCTGCAACTGGCTGACTTCGGCCTTGGCGCTCTTGCTCTGGATGGTGTAGCGCGACGCACGCCGCACCACGTGATCGGGGAAGCCGCGCACCACATCGATCGCGATCAGCAGGCGGAAATCGCGCGCCGGTGTCGAGTAATCCTCCCACGGCCCCGACGTCTGGAAGATCGAAGGGCCGTTCGGCATCGAAATCTCGCCAGGCTTCTTCTCCTGATACTTCCGTCCATTCTCGACTGACGTCACGCGCGTCTTCACCTGCTCGTGCAGACTTGCAATCGCATCCGTCATCGCCTTCACCGGATCGAGCGGCTCGGGCGACATCACGTCGTCCATGCGATCGTAGAAATCCTCCATGCTCATGTTCGCCTGATCGAGCGAGAAATCGCCGTAGCTTGCGTTCTTCGCGATCTCGGCGTTGCTCAGCCGCCGTAAGCCGCCGCCCTTCTCGCGCACCACCGGGCGGAAGTGCTTGAAGCCGGCGTTGCCAAGCGCGGGATCATGCGCGAACAGGAAGTTGCCGCGCCAGAACCGCTTACGCGTGATCGAACCATCCGGCTCCGCATCGACAGCGAGGAAGACGCCGGGCTTGCCATCTACCTCCGGCACGCGATGCACCAGCATCAGCACGTGACCATAAGGATCGGCATACACCGTGCCCGGACGTAGCGACTGCTCCGTCAGCGCGACGGGATAGAAGTCGGTGTTGTCGTCTCTCCCCGCCACGCGCACGGTGCCGGAATGCACCACGTCGCCGACGGCGCGCAGATATTCGTTGAAGTTCGACGGACGCTTCGGTTGCGGTTTTGGCGCTTGCGGCGTCGCCACGTCCGGCAGCGGCGGCAGCTCGGTCGGTTGCTGCGCTCCGGCGAAGATGCCGAGAATGCCCGGCCTGCGTTGCGCCGGTGCGGGCGAAGCCAGCGGTGCGCCGGGTGTCTGGGAGGCCATGATGTCCTGCTGCTCAGGCGGCGCAGGTGGACGCGTCAGTTCGGGATGTTCGATGTCGAACCACTGGTAGCACTTCGGCGGCCTGCCGCCGGCCCCGCGCGAGCAGTTCGAATAGCCGAATGGCAGGCCCATCTTGTAAGCGAAATAGGCGCGCAGGAAATAGACGAAGTCGGCGCAGTCCGGCTTAAGGCCGCTCTTGGCATCGTCTTCACCGCGGCCGAGATAGTTGAACAGGAAATTGCGCGACTTGTCGTGCAGCACTTCGTGCCACACCTTCCAAGACAGGTCCTGATCCGGCGGTGCATCGAACAGCTTCTCGATCCACGCGGAAAATAAAGTCTCCGTGGTCGCGTTCCAGGTGCCGCGCACCTTCCAGAAACTGTCCTGGGTCGTCGGCACGCCCGCGGGCTTTTTCGCAGCTACGGTAATATCGTGGGTGATGGCGCGGCAGCCCGCAGGGCCCTGATGGAGCGCGAGCGTCGCGTGCCATGTGCCTGGCGCTGGCGTCGCGACCTCGGCGATCCACGCATAAGGCGGCCCGCCCTGCCGGCTGGTTGATTTCGCAGCAATGCTGCCATCGGGCGCGATCAGTGACAGCGCGCCTTCCATCGGCTTTTCGCTCACGACCATGACGCGGAGCGGCGCGCCCTTCCATGGTGACAGGGGCGACGGCAGCACCGTCAGCTCGGGCGCGTCCTTGCAGATGCTGGGCTGCGCCTGCACTGCCGTTGCCATTTGGAGCGCTGGCGGCGCCTGATGTGCTGGCGGCGCCTGATGTGCTGGCGGCGCCTGGGCAAAGGCTTTCTCTTTTGAAAACAGCAGAATGAAACCACCTG